>JAICGN010000053.1 GCA_025923075.1 Chitinophagaceae bacterium | reverse complement strand
TCTGGTCAGCTTTCGTGATAGTAGCTGTTTTAGTAGCAACGATAAAATTCACTTTTCAACCTGGCCAGCAAAGAATATTCAGCCAGTTAGTAACCGGTAAGAACACAGATACCATTTCCACACGTCTTGTTGATTCCGCAGGTTTGCCAGTGAATGTTTCCCGCCAGCTTCAATATGAAAAAACTGCGGTATGGGATAAAGAACGGGTAGTAAAAGAAGGCGCAGGCTATAAAGCGTTTCGGTTACTGCCATCAAATGGCATCATTGATACCTGCAAAGGAGCCGTTGAAATTTGTATCGGACTTATCGGTATCATGGCGTTGTTTATGGGTTTTATGAGTATTGCAGAGAGGGCTGGAGGCATCCGTTTTTTATCAAGGATCATCGGTCCGTTTTTTTCAAGAATATTTCCTGATATACCAAAGAATCACCCATCAATGGGTCACATGATGATGAATTTTTCCGCCAACTTACTGGGATTAGATAATGCAGCGACCCCTTTTGGTATTAAAGCAATGGAGAGTTTGCAGGAATTAAATCCTGATAAAAACAGGGCGACAAATGCACAGGTCATGTTTTTATGTTTGCATGCAGCCGGGTTGACATTGATTCCTGTAGCGATCATTGCAGCAAGAGCCGCGATCAAACCTCCCGCAGCAAATCCTACAGATATTTTTGTTCCTTGTATGATCGCAACTTTTGTGGCCACCATGGCTGCGATGTTCATCGTATCATTTAAACAAAAGATAAATATTTTTCAACCAGTTATTCTTGCGTGGGTAGGTGGCATATCTGCTATTATTGCTGCCCTGGTGTGGTATCTCACTTCATTAAGTACAGATCGCGTGCAAGTGGTTTCAGGAATTTTGGGTAATGGCATATTGCTCGCAATTCTTTTTTTAATTGTACTCGGCGGTGTTTATAAAAAGATAAACATCTTTGACGCATTTATTGAAGGCGCAAAAGGAGGTTTCGAGACAGCTATACGCATCATACCATATCTTGTTGGCTTGTTAGTTGCCATTAGCCTGCTTCGCAATAGCGGCACTTTTGAGATTATTATCGATGGTATGAAAAATCTTTTTGGAGCCATAGGTGCAGATACAAGATTTGTTGATGGGTTGCCAACCGCATTAATAAAACCTCTTAGTGGGAGCGGTGCAAGAGGAATGATGATAGATACAATGAATGCCTACGGTGCTGATTCATTTGCAGGCAGGCTTGCCTGTGTTTTGCAAGGTTCTTCTGATACTACTTTTTATGTGATTGCTGTATACTTCGGTGCCGTTGCTGTGAAGAATACCCGGTATACAGTAGGCGCAATGTTGTTAGCCGATCTTGTTGGAATCATTACGTCTATATTCCTTGCATATATGTTTTTTGGATAAATAAAAACCGTCCCGATTTTGTCGGAACGGTTCAACCTTCTGATCAATGGTTTACCTGTTCGTATAATAAGTCAGGCTGGGAGTTCTGCCGGTTGTACCAGTTTTTCCACGTGCATAAAGCGTATAAACTCTTTCCGTTACAGGCAAGAATCCATTAATCTGTGAAACAAGCGTGTTTGTACCTGCGTTATATAGATAGAGAGTATCCCGGGTAGTAGTACTCAGATAAATGAAGTCTTTCATTTCTTTATAGCCTACATCTGAAAAAAGCTTACCGCCATATCGTTTGGAAACAACATCAAAACGACTGGCTGCATCGGCACATAGATTTACAAACCGGACTCCAAAAGAATTCCTGTCAGGTGCGTGGAAATTATCTTCAATCAAGTAAGTTGCCGGTGGAGCATAAGGATCTGCAATAAACATAGTGTATTTCTTGCCGGGCGTTAATGCCACGGTGGAATTAAATACCTGATCAGCCGCAGTAGGTGCATAAGCCCCCGATACAATTCTGTTCATAATAAATCTAAAATTGTGTGACCCCGGAGGCAGGAACGAATAGGTAGCCGTAGTTGGGAAAAAGCTGGCAGTATGTGTAACTGTATCAGGTTGTCCCCCATATCTTATAGTATTTGTGGACGGAGAAGTATTCATAGCCCCGTTTATTTTGACTCCATCCATAGTTATTCTGAAACCTGTGGAAGTTGTGGCCAAACTCGTAGATAAGCCATTAATCGTTAAAGGGGTGTACGCGTGAACAAATTTCACCTGCGCAATGGCTTCGGGGTTATCACGATAAAATTTTTCTTGCTCATCAAGTTTATCACCCGTTTCTTTATGACAGGAAGGGAATAAGACGGGGATCATCAAAACTATCAGCGAAGTTATTTGTGTTTTTCTCATAATTTGCTTTTTAAAGTTAATCAGGGTTTTGTAAACCATACCGGAACTGTGTGATAATCCAGTGCAGTCGCCCCGATCTTTTGCAATTCGGCCACATTCCATAAATACTCAGAGTTGTAGCGGGGTCTTACTCTTTGTACCAGCTTGCCTCCATTGTCCGGGTATAATGATGCTACAGGAACGTAGCCAGGAAAAATGTTTGCATCATACTGGTATTTGCGTAAATCCACCCACACTTCTTCCATTCCATATGGCCATAACGAAATAAATTTTTGTAGCATGATATGTCTAAAGGTCAATATATCAGGTGTTACAATTGGATTAGTTATATAATCGTTTTTTGCGGCTGCCGTGATAGGAGTATATCCTGTGAAATGGCTGCTTGTAAGCAAATCAAAACTACCATTTATGCCAGCGATGTATGCAGTTTTTGCGGTGTTCATATCTCCCTTTTTCAATGCTGCTTCAGCTTTTACCAACTGTATCCAGCCATAAGTAAGGATAGGAAAAGGGGAAGCATTTTTGAAGAAAGTCCGTGCTCCTGTGTCAACGCCGCCTGCCGGGGCGGCAGCAGAATTAAATCCCCAAAAATTCCATGGACTTGTGCGAGTCCCGGTCGTTAAACCAACATTGGCGGCCAAACCATTATAATTACCATTGCTATCAGGTCTAAAAATATAGTTTCGCCTGGGATCAATTATTGTATCTGGAGTACTATTAAAAAAAATCCTGCCACTCATTAGGTCTACCAGGTATCTACTTGCACGATATGTACCAAGATTATTTCTTGTCGGCCCGTAAAAGTTGAGTGCATTGGTGCTGATGGGAGCAAGTGAAGCATCAAACTTAATGATGGCATCATCAGCTGATGATGAGAACGAAAGATTTGCATACTTAATAACAGAATCGGCGCTATAGTTGGATTTATTTATATAACGGTGATAAAGCAGTGCCTTTACGCCATAAGCGAATTTTTTCCAGCGATCAATATTTCCTGCGTAGAAGTATTTATCGCCTTTTGTTGAAAAGCCATCAGATGCAGAGGAAACCTGGCTTAAGTAAAAAATTGCAGAATCACAAAGCACCTTCACATAATCATAAACCTGGTCCTGTGTATTATATTTAAAAATTAGCTGCTCCGATCTGAATGCTTCATCAAGAATAACATCGCCATGATAATCGGCAAGTTGCAACCAGCTAAATGCAAATATTGCCCAACCGGCACCAGCATATTCGGGGCGACCGCTATTGCGCCCATCGTTGATAATATTCAAAAGATTTTTTCCAAGGTTCCAGTAATGTGTTCTCCATTTCTCTCCACCATTATCGCTGCCGGGGTCATAACCCATGCGTTCCCATGTGATGCCGGTTGATGTTCGATGCCAGTAACTGATATAGTTACCAAGAAATCTTGAATCAAAAAACAATCCTCTTGCCAAATTGGAGGTAATAGTAGGAAATACCAGGTCAGGATCAACCACCACAGGTTTGTTTGGATTCGGGAATGCTTCATCCAGGTACTTCTTGCAGGAGGTACCCGAGAAAAGCAACACACTCGTCAGGATGATAGTAATTATTTTTATTTGTTTCATATACATTATTATTATTTATTAGCGAATTGCAGTGATAAGCCAAAATTGATTCCTCTTGGTATTGATAGCGAACCAAAGTCGATTCCAAACGAACCATTACCAAGGGTTGCAGCCGAGTTACCAGCGGCCGTAGGATCCACGCCTGTATAATTGGTGATCAGGAAAAGGTCGGTCCCTGTGAGAAATGCACTAGCTGACGAAAACACTCGGAGTTTTTGAAGTAAATTCCTGCCAGCAGTAAAGCGCAATGTGATATCCCTCATTCGTAGCCAATGCACATCCTTTTCTACATAGTCAACGGCCAATGTTCTGGCTGTATAAATGGTACTGTTAAAATGTGGAACTACTGATATAGTATTCGGGGTTGGTGTTGTACTATTTTGTAACCCATCAGCCAACACACCCGGATAGATGCGTGCCACTTCGCGATCAAGCGTTCTTAGACTTGCACCATTTTGTACCATCCATATTTCATTTGCGTTCAAAATATCTCCACCAACTTTTATGTCAAGCAAAAATGAAAGGGAAAGATTTTTATACGTGAATGTATTGCCAATACCAAGCTGGAAGTCAGGATTGCGGTCTGCAATTTTTCCATAATTCGGATCCACCTGTGGGAAACCAGTCGTCGGATCAATAAGAATTTGGCCTGCATTGTTTCTTAGATAATTTGTACCCGTCAACTGCGTGATGGTGCCATTTCTTGTAAGACCTGCTCTGAAATTATTTAGCCATGTATCGGAGTTATAAAATTCCGGGATATTATCGGGAATACGGGTGATCCTGTTTGTCATCCGGGTAAAATTGTAATTCATCCTCCAGCTAAATTCGTTTTTCTTAATTGCAGTGATACCAAGGACAATCTCGTGACCCGTATTTCTTGTATCACTGATGTTACTTGTATTGAGCACAAAACCTGTCCCATAGCTCAACCGAACAAGCCGTACGATCTGGTCAAGATTTCTTGTATTGTAATAAGTATAATCAAAACTAACCCGGTTATTAAAGACCCTCATCTCGGTACCGATCTCGTAAGTCTTTTGTCTTTCAGGAACGATCTTTGGATTTTGGTTATAAAAATCAAAAGACCATCCATAACCATTTGTAGAAACTGCAGGTGCATTTGTATACCAGCTTTGCGAACCATAAGGAGCAATATCTTTTGCAGTCTCAGCCCTTGATGCACGGAGTTTCCAGAAGTCAAGCCAGGTTGATTCCTTTGCGACCACTTCGCTAATTATGAAAGCCAGGCTGACAGCCGGATAAAAGAATGAACGCGCTTCTACCGGAAGTGTTGAGGTCCAGTCATTGCGTCCAGTCAACGTTAAATAAAGAATATCGTTATAGTTTAATACAACTTCTCCAAAAATACCTTGTAGTCTTTTCATTGTTAAAGTATCGGCGCCTACCTCACGGCTTGTGACAACCTGAGTTGCGACGGAAAGATCTTTTGTAGTTGAATCTTTCAACTGGCGACCGAGGTATGAGAATGTTTCTCTTTTCCAGTCATCATTCGCGGCACCAATTCTCCATGTTGTCTTTAGTTTCCCGAAATTCTTTTTGAATGTGCTTATGAACACACCATTATAACTTTTAAATTTTTGATTATAGGTTTCAATCTGTCCTCTTGTATTTCTTGCCTGGTTAGATTCAGGATGGTAATAAGATGTTCCATCCTGATCATAGATATCAGCGCCGGCTCTTACGGTGATATTCCACCAGTCAAATGGGTCATAGTTTACAGTAAGGTTAAAAATTCCACGATCAGTTTTGTCGTAAGATAGATTCTTATTTACCTCGAAGAAAGGATTATCAATTTCGTTTGGCTGGTTGCCATTGGCATCAGGATCAAGAAAAAACTTACGGGTGCCGTTCGGCAACAGATAATCACTTGCTCTTTCAGTCTGCGGCCAAAGTATCAAATTAAGTAAGAATGATCCGGCACTTGTAACTGAACCGAATCCTCTTAATGCTTTATCATTCCTTGTATGTGAATAGGCTCCCGTAAAATTTACGTCCAGGTTTTTCAGGATCTTCTGATTTAATGTTAACCTGCTTTGGATTTGTTCCAGGCCTGTATTAGGTACTGTGCCCGTTTCATCCCTCCATGTTGTGTTGAAACGAAAAGCAGTATTATTTTTCCCTCCTTCTAATGTTATATTATGTTTTTGCGCAAAACCATTCTGGAAGAATTCGTCGATATTATTATAAAATTTTGTATTTGCCGGCCAGCGAGGTCCAAATAAAAGCCTGGTGTTGGATGTGGCTCCGTCAAGTCCGGGTCCATAAACTTTTTGAATCTCGGGGAAACGATAAACATGGGTTGTCCTGAAGTTATTATCATAAGAGACTCTCAGCTTTCCCATTCTTGCTTTCTTAGTAGTAATAATGATGGCGCCGCTTCCTGCTTCGATCCCGTATAAGGCCGTGGCTTCCGGGCCTTTCAAGACATTGATCGATTCAATATCATCCGGGTTGATGTCGGCAGCACGGTTTGTATAATCATTGCTGCGGTTATCCCCATTTGACGCAAGCTGATGCTGGTCAACTGTATTGTTGCTTATGGGTAATCCATCCACAACAATTAATGGTGAGTTGCTTCCCGAAAGCGAATTAAAACCTCTTAGTACAATATTTGATGAGGCACCCGGTGCTCCACTTGTTTGTACCAGTGTTGCTCCGGCTACACGGCCTTGTATAGAATTAAAAAAGTTCTCACGTTGTGTTTGGGCTACCTCGTCACCTTTTATTTCCTGTGAAGAAAACCCTAAACCCCGTTTTTCTTTTCTAATACCCAGAGATGTCACCACAACTTCACTTAGTTGTTTTTCATTTACCGGCATTTTCACCGGGATTTCCGTGGCATCACCAATTGTGACTGTGAATTTTAAATGACCTACTGAAGTAATTTCCAACACATCACCTTTCGATGCTTTAATGGTAAACCGACCCGAAGATGTTGTTGTTGTATTCTTTTTAGTATTCCGGTTTGTTACTGTAGCGTTTGCTATGGGTTCGTCATCTTTTTCTGACAATACGGTTCCGGAAACTGTTTTCTCCTGTGCCATGGAGAATAGCGAAATAATAACCAAAGGCACGATTAGTGACAATCGTCTAATTAGTTGCATAAGCAGTAGTTTTGTGAAAATGAAGTTAAGGAAAAAAATAAATCACAAACGATATTTCCTGCATTATACCGCAGTTTAAAAACGCAACTCTGGCAAAAGACAAGAAAAAAGCCGGAAATACTGCAAGATTCCCGGCTATCTAAATTATTGATTAATGGCCTCTATTCTGAAACAGGTTCAGCCTGTGAGTGGGATTTACCAAATGTAAATCGGATAGTAAAGCCAATAGCGGCCGGTTCAAAGTTGATATTATCAATGATATTCAATTCAGGCTTCCAGTCAAGAGAAAGATTCAACGGAAGGTTGGCAAATTTATAGTCGAGACCGATTACACCCTGTGCTCCCATCAAAGCACGGTCCGTATGCGTTTTATCAGAGTCAAAACCCAGATAGGCGCCTGCTCCATAAAACCATTTCAAACCCTCTGTTGAAGGCATCTCATTATGTATTTCCAATAAGGCGCCGATGGCCGCCTTCTTATCAAAAGTAAAGAGGCCTTCTATTGCGAGCTTGGGATTCATAAAATGCTTAAAACTTACTGAATTGTTTATCGCCGGAGCGCTGCTGCTAAGCCTTATACCAAGAGCGGTTTTATAGTCCTGTGCCTTTAACTGGGAGGCTGAAATAAGAAGAATTGCGATGGCAAATAGGAATGATTTCTTCATGGCGGAATGTTTTCATAGGGTTAACGAAAAGAATGCCAGATAAGTTTAAAGGAAATGCAAAAGTTTGGCGTGGTGGAATAAGGAATAGGTCTTAAGTACGAGACAGTTTTTGACTCTTATGACTTTGTGACTACTCAAACATCTCATACTTTGTCTTTGGCCGCTCGGCATCACGCCATCTAAAATTCTGCAAGCGCATTTCTGACGGAGATTTTTGTTGCACTGGCCAAATGGTTCCCTTCACCGCAGTACGAAAGACGACACGCTGAAGGTCTCTTTCTTTGAAATAAACATCCATCAGGTCAGAGCTTGATTGATTGATGCCTGTAAACGCACTGTCTTCATCCTGGATATAATAAACACATTCTGCAGCGCCCCGCGCCCGAACGGAATCAATATTACCATCAATAAAATAGGCGTCCATCCGTATTGATTTTACCTGGTTAAATATTTCAGGTTTAACAAGACTGGCAATAAAACTGTTTTTAAACACCTGCATCCTGTCCGCTTTTTTGTTTTTTGTAAAGATCAAAATGGTATCGCCTGTTACCTGGTTTTCATTTGACCAAACTACCGGCTCATCGTACAACCGGAATACGGAATCTCTAAAAGAATAAAATAGGCTGTCACATACAGCCTGTAATGAATCCGAAAAAATCCTGACTTTTCTAAACGCTTCAAAATACCTGTTTGTGCTGTCCTTCGTTTTGGTATCAACAATTTTTACTCCTTTCAATGTATCTTTTTTTACAATGGAATCTTTTATTCCGTATAAATCAGTAAGCCTGGCGGAAAACAAGGTGTCTGCAGCTACAAAAATGGAATCTTGATCCTGCTCGATGATCATCAACGGCTTTGCAAAAGCAAGAAATGATTCATTCTTTTTATTAAAAAAAATTGTATCGGCAAGTACTGTAGTTTTATTTGCTGTGTCAATAATTATTCCCCTGCCAAATATTTGTGTAATGCCGGTGCTGTCATCGCTTTTGATCGTTTGGCCTGTTACCTGGATGTCTTTATCCGTGATTACCGGACTTTGTCCAAATTCGGCATTGCCTGTCCGCTTATCATAAAAACCTTCTTTAGTCCTGATGGTGCGGCCTGAACTGTCTTTAATAAATGTTTCGGCAATAAATCTTACCGTTTCTGTTTCTGTATTATATAATAACGAATCTGATTCCAGGTCATAAGCAGGATCCTTAAGCCTTACTTTCTTTTTAAAATAAACATCTTTCAGATCGGCATAATAAAATCCTTCTTCGCTTGTCAATATGGTTTCTTTGTTTACTACTCTTCCTCCATTTCTGTAGATACCAACTTTTGTATTTACATCATATTCCAATGTTGGAGTCGTGAGTATGCCTTTGCCATCGGTCAGTTTTACATTGCCATCTAAATAGGCAACTCGCTTGTCAGTGAGATACCGCAGGTGATCAGCATATACATTTGCAGTATCAGCATCGTTGATATGAACATTTCCAAATGCTTCAAAAAGATTTATTCTTTTTGTAATGACACAACTATCACATTCAAATATGGAGGTGCCTTGCCTCAGCCTTACATTACCTGCCAGTATCTGGACCTCGGTAACAGAATCTATTTTCCTGTATTCTAATTTTCGTACACCGGGAAGAATTTCCACTGTACGAACTGTATCTGCGGGTGTAAATGTTTTCGTGGTTGGTAACTCCTGGCAAAGAATAAATAGTGGGCTTGCGAGTAGCCACAAGCTGAAAAAAAAGCTCGTAAATTTCTTCAGGATCATTTTTGATTGCCTTGCGGAATAGAATCCTTTTGTGCAGGCGAAGTTAAAGGCCCTGTTCTATCTTTTCTGTTAAATATCAAACTACCTGTATATCGTTTTGGATTAACCCGAATATCATCAAAGAGTATTTCAAGACCAAGAAACAGGTCATTTAACTGATCATAAAGTTTTCGATCCTTCATCAGGAGACCAAGCGTGCCTTCATTTGTATTGAATTTGCTTATCACGTTCTTAAGTTCACTAACTGTAGCTTGTAATGTATCGATGGTGGGTTGTACTTCCAGCGTAGAAAATTTATCAGCTGCTCTTTTTATGCTGCTTATTGTTGCCGTGATACTGTCATTATTCTTCTTAAGATTACCGGTAATGGAGTTTGCGTTATCCAACGTAGCTGCTAGTGCCCCGCTTTCTGCATTCAAAAGTCGATTCAGGTTTGCCGTGGTTTCTTTTAGATTACGGATGATCTCACTGACATTTCCCTTTGTGTCTTTATCAAACAACCGGTTAAGGCCACCTAACACTATTTTCAATGAATCGATCGCACCTCTTACACTCGTTAAAGTCGGCGTGATCTGGGCTTTCACATCTCCCAGAAAAGATGTAGCAAGGTCGGTTACTAATGTATCCCCATCTTTTAAATATTCTGATGACTGTCCCTGGGCTATATTCAAATAGGCAGAACCCAGGAGTTCAGATTCGATTGTTGCTTTTGAATCCTTCGGGATATTCACATCCCGTTTCATAGTGATGGTAACAATAATCCCACTAAGGTTTTTATCGATTTCTGTGTAGTCATAAATAGTGCCGACGGGAAGCCCTTTCATCTTTACGTCATTTGATTTTCTCAGGCTCCCCAAGTCCGAAAAAACGGCGTATAAATGTGTCTCATTACTGAAAACATTTTTGCCTTTTAAAAAATTAAAACCTACAATAAGCAGTACGAGGGAGACAACGGTTAAAATCCCGACCTTGGTTTCATTGCTGATCTTCATGAATAAAAGTTTTCACTCTAAGTTTAACTAGGTGCCAAATTAATGAATTAATTCAAGCTATTTAAATCTTTAATAGCAATGGAAGAGATGAAGAAGTGCGAATGTTAGCTGCGGGCTTTGGGCATATCTTTCCGGGGTAGGGTAGCCGCATTTGTTTGGGCATCCTTTGGATCCGTGCCTTTTCCCCCACTGCTGGCAGGAGCCTTTTCTTTTGCAGCAATATAATTGGCTAACGCATCAGCAATATTTCCCACTATTTCGTTTTGACCTTTATCACTGTCAAGATATTCTTCTTCGTTTCTATCGCTGATAAAACCGGTTTCGACAAGTACACTTGGCATACCAGTAGCATGAAGCACCCAAATGCCAACATCGTTTCTTTGTTTAACACCGCGGCTCAAGCGACCTTCTTTGACAAATTCGGCTTCTATCAGTGTCGCAAGGTGAAGCGAGTTCTCAAAATACTTTTTTGCATACAATAATTGAAACGCTTTCATTACGGGATCGTTTATATCGGGCATCACCAACGTACTATCGGCTTCTCCAAATTCATCGTCCGGTTTGATCATATCTGTTTTATGGGTGTTTTCGTCCGCCGCCCATATATACGTTTCAGTGCCTTTGGCAGGATTAGGAGTATAATACGTTTTATATGTAGCCACTTTTCTTCTCTTCTTTCCTTTGCCGACCCACCTGTATCCACTTTTTACCCGATGTGCAATCTTCCTGGCAGAATTAGCATGTATGGCAATAAAAAGATCACCACCAGATTGATTGGCAAATTCAGCGCGGTAACGAAGTCCCTGATTTTTATCTGGCTTATTCCCCGGAATAATATCCGTTGTTCTCGTATAAAGAACCTTTACACCGGGAAATCTTTCTTCGATTACTTTACCGAGCTTTAAGCCGATTTCAAGACAGATTTTAGCTTCTGTTGTAATCGCGCCTTTGGCACCCTGGTCTTTACCTCCATGTCCCGGATCGATAATTATGGTCTTTACTCCTTTTCTTTGCACGAATTCCGGAGCACTTTTAAACGCAAATGCCAGGGGTAAAAATGCAATACAAATGAGGATGCCTACGAATCGCCTGCGCATGGTGGATATTAATTTTAACGGATTAGTTTTCAATCTTCACAAAACCTTTAAGTCTGAATGAATTATTTTTGTTTTAACGCTATGAGATTTGAACAAAATTAACCCAAAATATCTTTTTGCCGGCCTGTTAACTGCAATCTTCTTTACACAAACGTGGAAAACTACCGCTAATTATAGCAATCATCAAAATTTTTACATCGCCTTAACAGCCCAGCAGGATACTATACCTAAAAAAAGTAGCGATAGCCTTGTAAAACGGCCACCAATAAACGCTTCGGATACGCTAAAAAATGATTCACTACTTAAGGTAATTGCCGTTCAGGACAGCATGATGAACCGGACTGATACGTTTGAACTGAAGATCTCGAAAGATTCTTTAGATGCGCCGATTGAATATGAAGCAGAAGATTCGGTAGTGGTACTGGTGCAGGAAAAAAAGGTTATTCTTTATGGAAAGACAAAAACCGTTTACAAGGATATTCAATTGACAGCACCCCAAATGGAGCTTAATCAGCAAACACAGATCCTGACAGCGGTAAATAAGCTTGACAGCGCCGGTAACCTTATTGCCAGGGCACATTTTGCACAAGGTGAAAATAAGTTTCAAAGCGATACGATCAGGTATAATTTTAAAACACAAAAGGGACTAACAAAAAATACGCATACGTTGATGAGTGAACTGCATATGATAGGAACTGATGTGAAAAGAATCGGAGACGTGGTCTATTCAAGAAAAGGTGTCATCACCACGTGTATGCTTGATGATCCCCATTTCGGGTTCCGGTACGATAAAATAAAAGTGGTTAATAACAAAGTAGCGATTACGGGGCCTATCCATCCCGAATTTGAAAGCGTACCTATTCCTGTTTACCTGCCTTTTGGTTTCTTCCCAATGAGAAAAGGAAGACAATCCGGGATACTGCCGCCAACGTTTACCGCCAACGAGGATTTTGGTTTAGGGCTTGAAGGATTGGGTTACTATAAAACCATCGGTGAATATTATGACATTACTTTCCGGGCAAATATCTATTCTTATGGAGGATGGACGGCGAATTTTGTTCCTACCTACCGAAAGAGATACCGCTACCAGGGGCAATTAAACTTCAGCATACAAAATACAAAATACAATTTCAAAGGTGATCCTGATTATGTGAAGAATAAGAGTTATAGCATTATGTGGAGCCATACTACGGATAGTCGTGCAAGACCTGGTACTACTTTTTCGGCAAATGTAAATGCCGGCTCTACCCAATATAATCAATATGTTCCCAATAATCCCATGCGGAATTTCCAGAACCAGTTGAATTCTTCCATTACCTATTCAAAAACTTTCGAGAACTCAAATCTTACTGTCAGCGCAAATCATAACCAGAACAACGAGCTTCACCTGATCAACCTGAATTTACCGGATATCGGTTATACGGTAAACACATTTTATCCGTTTCAACCTAAAGAGATTGCAGGTGCTGCAAAATGGTATGAAAAACTGGGCGTTGCTTATAATGGCAATCTTAAAAGCCAGGTTTCTTTTTACGACACCGCCTTTCGGGTTAATAGCTTAATTGACACATTACAATGGGGTGGCCAGCACAATTTTCCCATTACAATGTCGTTGCCGCCGCTCTTTGGGGGCACCTTGCTGGTAGCGCCAAGCTTGTCGTATGAAAATAAGTGGATAGCGCAGAAGTTCAGAAGAGAGTGGGATCCTGTAGCCGAAAAACTCGATACAACGATCACAAAAGGATTTTACATGGATCACAAGGCGTCTTTTGGCATCAGTGTGAACACCGCTTTGTATGGAACTTTTAATTTTAAAGGCGCAAGACAGACTAAGATCAGACACGTTGTTCGTCCAAATCTGAGTCTTAGTTATTCTCCCTCTTTTTCCAAGCAACATTTTTATACGACACAAGTTGATACAAACGGACGAACTTTCCGATTTTCAGAATTTGAAGGAAGTCTTTATGGCTTTTATGGCGAACAGGATTTTGGCGGCTTAGGCTTTGGACTGGATAATAATCTTGAAATGAAATCAAAGTCGAAAAAGGATACTGCTGCGGAAGACAAAAAAATCAGGCTACTGGACGGTTTCGGTTTCAATGGCGGCTATAATTTTATTGCGGATTCATTCAAACTTAGCAATCTTAATTTTTACCTGCGAAGCACTTTGTTTGAAAAAATAAATATTACCGCCGGCACCACGTTGAATCCTTACCAGGTCGACGCAAACGGATTCCCTGTTGACAAATATGCATGGGAGGGTGGCAAGTTTAAACTGGGAAGGTTCACCTCTGGTAATCTTTCAATGTCAACAAGTTTTCAAAGTAAACCAAGAGATCAGAAAAAAGACCAGGAACGAAAACAAAAAGAACAGGAATTATTGAATGACCCAACGATTGGCGCCGATGCACAAAGCCAGTTGGATTATATGCGCCGCAACCCGGCAGATTTTGTTGATTTTAATATTCCATGGAGTGTAAATCTTGGATTAAGCGTTTTTTTTAATGAGAGATTAAAGGAAGATTATAGCGGTTTTGAAAAAGAGTTCAGCAGCAACGTGACTTTTAGCGGAAGTTTCTCGTTGACCCCGAAATGGAATTTTGGCGTGAATGGATATTATGATTTTGATACAAAGAATCTTCAAACGCTCACGATGACCATTGCACGAGAAATGCATTGCTGGCAAATGTCAGTTAATGTAACGCCGGTAGGCCCTTACCGGTATTTTAATATCACTGTCAGTCCCAAATCCGGTTTGCTCCAGGATCTTAAAGTTAACCGTACGAGATATTTTTATGCAGACTAATGGAGCTTATTAACGTAATACGCTTTCATCACCTCAAATACTTTTTCTTTCACATTTAAATAGGAATCATTTTTATTGACAGCCACTGCCGGTAAAAAATGTATCTCCAGTTTTTGAGGCCAGAAATAAAAAGACTTACCCATTGGCAAAACTTTTTTTGTATTGAACATGATAGCTGGAATTATGTCATGTCCGGTTTCTGTTGCCAACTTAAATGCGCCATCATGAAATTTTTTTAATGGCTCGTTTGTTCGGTTCCTTGTTCCTTCCGGATAGATACTCATGTGCATCCCTTTTTCAAGCACGGCTTTCATTTTTTCAAAGCTTTGCCTGCGGCTTGCTTCACTTTTCCTGTCTACAAGCACTGAACCCTTCATATAAAAAAAACCAAAGAGTGGAATTTTTGCAAAGCTGCTTTTAGCAATTGTTTTGTTCGGCCCGGGAATGTAAGGGCAGGAAAGGGGCACATCCATCAGCGAATTATGATTGCATGTGATGACGTAAGTTTTACCGGGAATAAAATTTTGTTGTCCCTTTACTTTTAGCGGGCAGCCAACTAACGTAAGCCAAACATTCATCCACACCCTGGCAATTTTAATAAAAATATCCTGGCCCTTAGGGTCGGGAATTAGCCAGCAAAGCATTGACGGAATAAAAATGATCAGGAAAGTAATAAGAAAAGTGAGAAGCGCCCACAAGGCAAAAACACGGCCCAATATTTCCTTTGCAAATCTCATTCTGAATATTGGAAAGAGGTGATCTCTTTAAAGATCGAATTTTTAATAGCAGGCCACTCATCTTTTAATATGCTGAAATAAACAGAATCTCTTCGCCGGTCGAATGGCATTTTCATGTGGCTACGCAGAACGCCTTCTTCTTTTGCCCCGATCTTTCTTAATCCTTGCTTGGCTCTTTCATTGAGGTTATCGGTTTTTATTTCCACTCGTTCCCAATTCAACACATCAAATGCATAGCTAAGCATGCAAAACTTTGCATGAAAATTTATTCCTGTGCCCTGGAAATGTTTGCCCAGCCAGCTCCAGCCGATTTCAATTCTTTTATCATAATAAGAGATGCTGCCAAGACTTGTGCTGCCGCAAACATCGCCGTTTGCTTTATCAACTATCGTGAAAGGAATTCGTTTTCCTTCTCCTCTTTCCTTTAATGCAGTTTCTACCCATCGTTGGAGTTCGGCCGAATTATTAAGCAAAAAAGTAAAGTATTTCCAAAGAGATGCTTCATTAGCAATCCGGGCGAAGAATGAAATGTCCTCTTGCTGCAGTGGACGAAGTATCACTTTATCCGTTTCCAATTTTAGCGTCCTGGGAATTATCATTCGGCCAAAGTAAAGTAAAAAGTCAAAATTCAAAAGTAAAAACTAAGCGATGGTAGGTGAAGTCAAATTTTTGACTTTTTACTTTTTACTTTTGAATTTTGTATTATAAGCGCCAATCAATCGGATCAGACCCGTTTCTAATCAGGTATTCATTTGCTCTGGAAAAATGTTTGCAGCCAAAAAAACCGGCGTGAGCAGATAGCGGAGAAGGATGTGCAGCGCGAAGAATCAAATGTTTACGTTCATCGATCAATACCCTTTTCTCCTGTGCAAATTTCCCCCATAATAAAAAAACCACATGTTCTTTTTCATCGGAAATTTTTTTGATCACCGTATCGGTAAACTGGGCCCAGCCGATCTTTGAATGACTCATGGGTTCACCGGCACGAACAGTAAGTGATGCGTTTAATAAAAAAACACCTTGTTCGGCCCAATGCGTAAGATTGCCATGATTCGGAATGGGTACCCCAACATCGTCATGCAATTCTTTAAAAATATTTATTAAAGACGGCGGTGCCGGCACTCCATTTTGTACGGAAAAGCATAAACCATGTGCCTGTCCTTGTCCATGATAAGGATCTTGTCCGATGATCACCACTTTCACTTTATCAATAGGCGTAATATCAAAGGCATTAAAAATTTGCGAACCCGGAGGATAAATAATTTTGTTTTGCGCTTTTTCAGTCTTTAAATGAAGAACAATTTGCTGGAAATAGGGTTTATTGAACTCCGGCTTAAGTATCTCTTTCCAATGTGGTTCTATTTTTACATCCATCCGTGATTTGCTTTGGGACACAAACATAAAAAACTTATTTTTGCCGCCGCTCTTAAAGAGGTCCGGTATCTCAGCTACATAGAGCGTCCCAAGCCTAATCGGGAAGCCCATTGGTGGGGTGACAAAATGAAGTTCTTATTTCGGTCCGGTAGCTCAGCTGAATAGAGCAGCTGCCTTCTAAGCAGCAGGTCATTGGTTTGAATCCAATCCGGATCACATGCTACTGTAAGGGGTTTCAACGAATTGAGGCCCTTTTTTTATTTTTCAACTTGCATACTTTTAAACATACTTTTTATCCATCATGCTGAGGCAAATGTTACTTTAAGATGTTTGGTTTGATTGCCAACATTGTAACGAATCTCAACATTGTTGATGATATAGGTTTCTAAGAATCTTAACAATAGAAACTGACGACGTTGGTTTAACAGTATTACGAACTTGCATCAATAGTTCTATAATTTCTTAAAACGACGGAAGGTTCTATTCTAAAGAAAAAAACAATGTCGATGGGTTTTTGGGAAACCAATTCTTCCATTTTATTTCCTTTTGCCAGAATTAAATAATTAGCGTTATGCCCAAGTAACGTTAATTGCTCCGATATTATTTCAACTGACATTTTGAAAGCCTTTTCATTGTCTACGCTACAACTAAAATCGGAAACGATCACGCCATTGGTTTTATCGATTCCGAAAGTTATTTTTCCCGAAGTATCCCGTAGGGATGGTATTATTCCATTTGCGTTCAAAATAATATCCTTTTTAATCTCTTCTTTAATTTGATCTCTAACTGCGCTGTTTGGGGAGTTACTATCATAATGTGCCATTCCCTGTTGTCTTAATATCGCTGCCGAAATTCCATGAGCGTTTCCCCATAGGTGAGGAAAAGCCTCTTTGTCAGAAGCAGAAATATCAAATCTTGCTGATAATTGAATTAATGCAGGATACATAAAAGCAGTTTCAACAAAGGTAACATAATAGGGCTGCGTGTAAACCCAATAAAAAACACCCGGGGAGCATTTCCTTATAAAGCGGCAGGAAATTCCTTTAAGTCCCATCCGGATCACAAAGCGTTCTGTATGGAATGCTTTTTTATTTTATATTCATTTACTTTGAGCCAGAAATACTTGCTATGCCAGGAATGTTTAATTACGGAATTGATAAACTAGCGATCGGAAATGCAATTGCTCTTGCAAATGCAAAGCTAAAGGGCGTGATAAATCCTGAAGCCGCTAAAAGAATTGAGACCTCTCATGATTATGTAAAGCAAATCGTTGAAAATAATAAAACAGTTTACGGTATCAATACAGGATTTGGCATTTTAGCCAACACAAAAATCTCGGAAGAAGATACAGCAACGCTTCAATATAAGATTCTGCAAAGTCATAGTGTAGGCGTAGGAGATCCTATTCCGGTTGAAGTAGCAAAGCTGATGCTCATAACAAAAGTGCATGCGTTGGCGCAAGGGTTTAGTGGAGTGCAATTAGCAACTATTGAAAGGATCCTGTGGCATATCGAAAATGATGTGATACCTGTTGTGCCGGAGAAGGGTAGTGTAGGCGCATCAGGTGATCTTGCACCATTGGCCCATTTGTTTTTGCCTCTGATTGGGTTGGGAGAATGTTTTCATAATGGTGAACGACATACCACCCAGGATTTACTCAGCAGGCATCAAATACCACCAATTCAATTAGGACCGAAAGAAGGATTGGCGTTGATCAATGGCACACAGTTTATTTTATCATTTGCTGTTAAAGCGGTACAGCGAATGCATAATTGTTTGGAAGCGGCCGATATAATCGGTGCAATGAGTCTGGAAGCATTGACCGGCACGAAGGCCCCATTTGATGCACGATTGCATGAATTACGGCCCTTTCCTGGAAATAAATTAGTTGCGCAGCGATTGCGATTCCTCTTAAAGGATTCTGCTATTATGCAAAGTCATGTTGACTGTGGGAGGGTCCAGGATCCATATAGTTTACGTTGCATGCCACAGGTACATGGTGCAAGTCGCAATGCATGGTTGCATTCAAAAGAATTAACCGAAATAGAATTGAATGCTGTTACTGATAATCCGATCATTCTGGGTCCGGAAGATACGATCAGTGGCGGTAATTTTCATGGACAACCTTTGGCATTGCCCCTTGACTACGCCTGTTTTGCTGCATCTGAATTAGGAAACATTTCGGATCGGCGTTGTTATTTATTGCTCGAAGGCAAATGGGGTTTGCCAATGTTATTAATGAAAGATGTAGGATTGAATTCGGGGTTCATGATACCTCAATACACAACTGCTGCGTTGGTAACAGAAAATAAGACCTTGTGTTTCCCTTCCAGCGCCGACAGCATACCAACTTCTTTAGGGCAGGAAGATCATGTAAGCATGGGCAGCATCAGTGGCAGAAAACTAAATCGCGTTTTGGATAATCTTGAATTTATACTAGCCATAGAATTACTCTCGGCCTGCCAGGCAATTGAATTCCGTTCTCCATTAAAAAGTTCGGAACTCTTAGAGTTTGCGCATGCTCATGTTCGCGAACATGTGGCCTTCGCTTCAGAGGACCGCATCTTTGCTGATGATATCAACAGGATCGCAGGCATCATTAAAGATTTTTCTTTTGTGGGGAGAGTGAATGAATTTGCTGCTACGAGAGGTGTTGCCTTGAATGTCAATTTCGAAAGCTTTGAGATTTAGCATAATCACAGGGACCCAAAGACAGCGGCTCCGTGTTTCAAAAAAAGCTACAATTTTAATACCGCTTCTAACGCCAGCTTCATCATCGGCAATAAGGCTTTTTCCCTTTCATCGGCAGAGATTTTTTCATGTGTAGGAATAATATCGGACACAGTAAGGAGCGTAGCAGCCGATTTCTTTAAATACCGTGCATTCGCAAACAAAGCAAATGCTTCCATTTCTGCAGCAAGACATTTATACTTTTTTACGATCGCTGGTTTATCTTTTTCTGCACGATAAAAAACATCACCGGAATGAATGGTTCCATTCTTTAATTCAAGATTTAAATCAACAGCTGTATCATTGATGACATCAAACGCATCACCCTGGTGTTTGAAGCTATCTTTTTTATAGCCGTATGCACAGGCTGCATAGGTAGATTCGCTGCAGGCTGTTTCAGCATTGATCAGTTCAAACAGTTTGAGCTTTTTAGTATATGCGCCGCAGGTGCCAATGCGGATGATACAATCCGCATCATATTCTGTAAACAATTCAAATGAATAAATACCGATTGAAGGGCAACCCATACCGCTGGCCCCGATTGTTAACGGCTTGTCTTTGTATGTGCCGGTAAAAAAATAAATATTACGGGTACTGCTTACCAACGTTACATTTTGCAAATAATTATCGGCTATGTATTTGGCTCTTAACGGATCGCCGGCTAATAAAACAATCTTTTCAATTTCCCCTGGCCTGGCGCTGATATGGATACTCATATATAATGACTTGTTTTAAAATGAAGATATTTATTTTATTGCGACTTTTGTAGCTGCCTTTGTGTGTAAATACACCACGGAGACACAAAGGCACAAAGCAACACGGAGCGTTGTGTCTCTCCGTGACACCGTGCCGCCGTGGTTTCAAAAAATGATTATTATGTCAACACTCATTCAAAAAGGTTATGATGCCATCAAATACAAAACCCCGACGGGAAATAAACTCACCTGTAAAGGATGGATACAGGAAGCCGCATTGCGAATGTTATTAAACAATCTTAATCCGGAAGTTGCCGAACGACCCGATGACCTGATCGTGTATGGTGGACGGGGGAAAGCAGCAAGAAGTTTTGAAGCACTTGATAATATTATTGCAGCGCTGAAAATATTGGAGAATGATGAATCACTACTGATACAAAGCGGCAAACCTGTTGGTATTCTTAAAACACATAAGGACGCACCAAGAGTTTTGATAAGCAATTCGCAACTCGTCCCCAATTGGGCCAACTGGCAACATTTTGATGAGCTTGAGAAAAAAGGCCTCATGATGTATGGACAAATGACAGCAGGCAGTTGGATATATATCGGCTCGCAGGGAATTGTCCAGGGAACTTATGAGACGTACGCTGCAATAGCAAATAAACACTTCAGTCGGGAGTCAGGAGTGGGGAGTCGGGAGTCCGGGACTGCGAACACCGAACTCCGAACTCCGACCTCAGGCGGTACATTAAAAGGAACATTGAATGTAACCGCCGGGCTCGGTGGAATGGGCGGTGCGCAGCCACTCGCCATTACCATGAACGAGGGAGTTGCACTAATAGCTGAAGTAGAGAGGTGGCGTATTCAAAAAAGAATTGAAACAAAGTATTGCGATACCTGGTATGAAAATATTGATGATGCGATTGATCGTGCGCTCGAAGCCAAGCAAAATGGTGAAGCAATTTCAATTGCTGTACTTGCCAATGCCGTTTGTCTGCTGGAAAAATTAATTGAAAGAAATATTATCCCCGATACCTTAACTGACCAGACATCAGCACATGATCCTTTGATTGGTTATATCCCGCATACCATTAATAATACACAGGCCACTATTATGCGGGAAGAAGATCCCGATAAATATTTGGAACTTGCTTATCAAAGTATGTATCGTCATGTTGAATTAATGGTCGAGTTACAATCAAGGGGAGCGATTACATTTGATTATGGAAATAATTTAAGAGCAAGAGCCCACGAGTATCAATTGCGGACTCACGACTCACGACTCACGACTCTCGACTGCTTTTCGTTTCCCGGCTTTGTACCAGCATACATCCGGCCCTTGTTTTGTGAAGGCAAAGGTCCTTTTCGCTGGGCCGCATTAAGTGGTGATCCGAATGATATATTAATAACAGATAAGCTTATTGCAAACATGTTTCCAAAGAATGAAGGATTGCAGCGTTGGTTACGGCTTGCCAAAACCCGTATTGCATTCCAGGGATTACCTGCCCGCATCTGTTGGTTAGGCCAGGGCGAACGTGAACAAGCAGGATTAGCATTTAATGAATTAGTAAAAAGCGGAACCATTAGTGCACCGATCGTTATCGGCCGCGATCATTTGGACACAGGAAGTGTAGCTTCTCCCAATAGAGAAACAGAAAGTATGTTGGATGGCAGCGATGCGGTTGCCGACTGGCCAATATTAAACGCATTGGTGAATACAGCGGGCGGTGCGAGCTGGGTTTCACTACATCACGGTGGTGGAGTAGGTATGGGTTATAGTATCCATGCCGGTATGGTGATTGTTGCCGACGGCAGTAATGATGCGGAGCAAAGATTGAAAAGAGTTTTGCGCAACGACCCGGGACTGGGTGTAATAAGGCATGCTGATGCCGGATATGATATTGCAAAGACGACGGCTCGCGAACACGGCCTTGATCTCGAGGAATGGATAAAAGGTCCCGAATGAGTTTGAAATTATGGGGTTAGTACTATGGGCGTTGGGTGAACTGGACACTTCGAACTCTAAAACGCTTTCGATTTGTCTTAAGATTGTCGTAGAACACCGTCTTAGGAATTCTACGTTCCTTCCTGGAAATTCCTAATAAGATTAATTGATCCAACATCGGAAATATTTTTTTACCAGAAAAAAAATTCGATAAAAAAAATATTATCTTGGTCTGCTGGTCTCAAAATTTAATCCCCTTAACAAACAAAACAATTTCACATGAGAAAATTTCTTATCCCACTCCTCGTGATTGCAGTGTCGATTGTTGTAGCTATCGGTTGTAAAAAATCAGGTTCAAGTTCAAGTGATGAAGAACCGGTTACAACGCCGCTAACACAGGAAGAAAGAGCGATGGTTGCAGCAGCAGGTTTTGACGCCGGATGGTCAGAGAAGACCGCCGATGGGAACTATCTGATTGAAGGCGATATTCTATTAACAAAAGCGCAGTTGCAAAGTATGGCGGGTGCGGCACCGTCTCACGAGTACGTTATTGGCAACGAAGAACATTACCGCACAACCAACGTGGTGAATACTGGCGGTGGCGTTCGTACAATAACAGTTAGTCTTAGTTCTGGATTTCCTGCTCATTATTCTGCCGGTCTTGATCTGGCGCTTGCCCATTACAACACGCTTAATCTGAATATTAGATTTCAGAGAGTAAGCAGTGGTGGCGAAATACATATCTCAGGCGCTAACCTGGGCAGAAGTTTTGGAGGCGGTTGTATTCTTGGTCAGTCAGCCGGCTTCCCTACCGGTGGCAACCCGGCTCCGGGATTTACATTGAGCACCAATAAATGTGCAACCAATTATCTCAGCACTGCGGCTAAAGCTGATGAAGTAATGGCTCACGAGATCGGTCATGCTATAGGTTTCCGCCACACCGATTATATGAACAGGATCAGTTGCGGACAAAACAGCAATGAAGGTGCTGCAGGGGTAGGTGCGGTCCATATTACTGGTACGATCACAACAGTAACTTCAGGCAACTATAATTCATGGATGATGGCATGCGTTAACGGTAGTAACAGCTTTAGTGCGGAAGACAATTTGGCTCTTCAAACTGTTTATTAAGAATCTTTTTTTCATACCAAATCCCTTTCTTGCTTAAGAAAGGGATTTTTTTTGATGATCATTGTTTACTTATGTAGTCTCAGTAATTTTATAGACCGTCCGCGTATAAAACCTTATTGAAACGTTTCATGTTCAAGCTTCTTTCCTTACAAAAGAAAATTTTTTGCAGGTATATCGCTGTAATCATTTGCTTTTTTATTCAGTTGGCTGCGTCGGCACAAAAAAATAACCCGGCCCACGAAGACAGTATATTTAAAAAGCATGCAGATATTACAAGTCGGTTTTATAGCCCGGCAAGACCTTATTATCTTACTAAGTGGAAAGAAAGCATACCACCAACCGGTAAAGTGATCAGGCAACTGGATGATGGAGTGGCGATCGTAGAATTAAAGAATCAGGCTGACTTAGAAACAATAAAGATCAAAACAAGGATTGTTGCTGCAAATGATCATTGGAAATTTTCGCCACTGGCAGAGAAAATAATTGGAAAGGACAGGGGTCAACAAAAGACATATATTCTCTCGGGTCTCCATACTGATGAATTGTTAGCGGCTTTAAAAAAAGTAAAAGGCCCGTTCACAATCCTCCATGTTGATGAAGCATCTCACGCTATGCTGGTAAGAACGACAGCGAACTTTATTGATGACAACCTGCTTTCGTTAAAGGAAGTGATATTCGTTGATCTTCGTGCAGAACCACATACGGAAATCAACATTGTTGGATATAACCGAAGCTTTCATGGTTTAAGCGCTGTTGACTATTCTATACCAGCCGCTAATGGAAAAAATATTGTCGCTGGAGTAAAGGAGCAAAAAATGGATGAGGTCGATCTTGACCTGTACCAACGGGTTATTCCCTCTTCACTCGCATCAGGAACCAGTACGAACCATGCTACTGTTGTATCTTCTATTATTGGCGGTGCTGGTAATAGTTTTTATAATGGAAGAGGTATCGCCTGGGGATGTAAATTTTTTCCCAGCTCATTTAATAATCTCTTTCCTGATGATGCCGGGATTCTGAACGCGAATAAAGTAACCGTTCAAAATCATTCTTACGGAACAATTATCCAGCAATTCTATGGCGCAGAAGCCGTCAGCTACGATGCCCGGACATGGGCGAATAAAAACTTTGTTCATATTTTTTCTGCTGGCAACATGGGTACTGCATCGGCAGTAGAGGGCCAATATGCTAATATACCGGGCTTTGCCAATATCACCGGGAATTTTAAAATGGCGAAAAATATTCTTACAGTTGGCGCCATTGATAACAAAGGAAATATTCCAGCCGAAAGTTCGGCAGGACCTCTTTATGATGGCAGGGTGGCGCCGCAATTAATTGCGCTTGGTCCGAATGGAACTTCTGATGCAGCTGCGGTAGTCAGTGGCACCGTTGCAGTAATGCAGCAAGTATATGCAGACAGCAATAGCCTTGTATTGCCACCAGCTTCATTGGTTAAAGCCGTTTTATACAATAGTGCAGCAGACATTTACCATACAGGCATCGATTATAAGACTGGTTATGGTTTGCTCAATAGTTATGCAGCCGTAAAAGCTATTCAGCAAAGGGAATACCATGGTGGCTCATTGGCCCAAAGTCAACAATGGACGAAGATTATTTCAGTTTCTCCGGGTGCCGCCCAGTTAAAAGTGACACTGGCATGGACAGACACTACCGCTACAGTCAATAATAATAAAGCATTGATCAATGATCTTGATCTTGAAGTTCTGGAGATCAATAGCGGCGTGATTTATAGGCCATGGGTGCTTAACACAGCGGCGATCATTGATTCATTGGCAAACCAACCAACAAGAAAAAGAGATTCGCTGAATACAGCAGAGCAGGTTACCATTTCATTACCCATAGCAGGCAACTACCAGGTAAAAGTAACCGGCACAAGTGTTTCCACTACATCATTGCCTTTTAATATTGCCTGGCATGTTGATACCTTAAACACTTTTATTTTCACAAGTCCCCAGCATACGTCCGATGTAAACAGGGAGGAAAATCCAGCTCTTGATATCCGATGGAAAACATTTGTCGCCGATACGAATCAAACGGGAGATCTATATATCAGTTATAACAAGGGAACGGATTGGCAACTGCTAAAGTCATCCCATAAGATTTATACCAATTACTATCAATGGCCGATAAAAGATACCAGCAGTACTGCTGTTTTGAAAATGGAAACTTCCTTTGGAACTTATTTCTCTACCGATTTTATCATCAGCAAAGTGACCAGGCCTAATGTGGATTTCCTCTGCGAAGATTCAGTTCGCCTGTCATGGAACAAGCATATTTACGCAACGGACTATATTATTTATTCATTGACTGACAGTCCCTATTTAAAACCTGTGCTAACGATTGCAGATACATTCATTGTATTACGACGGGCACAATATCCTTCAATAGTATATGCAGTAGAGCCGGTATTAAGCAATGGTATTCCTGCTGCACGCAGTATCGCTCAAAATATTACGCTGCAGGGAGTGAAATGTTTTTACAAAACTTTTTATCATGTACTGCTTGACCAAAATAAAATTGATCTTGTACTGGAAGTAAGCATTGCCAGCTATGTAGACTCAGTGTTTTTTGAACAGGTAACTGCCTCGGGGGCTTTAATAAAAATTATGGGTAGCGCAAAAGCCACCAATACCGGGCTTTTGTATCACCAATTGGTAAATGAAGTACCCATCGGTACCAGCTATTGGAGGGCGCGCATAAAATTAAAAAGCGGGGCCTTGCTTTATACAGAGGTCATTTCTGTCTTAACATCCGGGCAACGCTACATAGTTTTTTATCCTAACCCGACAGACCGTAACAGCCCGTTGACATGGATCCTGCAACAAGGTCTTCCGACAGATTGCCGTCTCCAATTATTTGATATAAGCGGAAGGATGCTGAAAAATTATGCTGAAATTCCGAATAGCATTGACTTATCCAAACTGGCGCCGGGTATGGTTATTTATAAGTTATACAATAACAATGGGAAACTGCTCGAAACCGGGAAGCTGATCATCAAATAGTGAGCGGAACTACTCCTTGCCCGTTCCAATTTTTAATTCTTTCTCAAAGGTTCCGATTAGATTTTTGTCTTTATAGCATAACTTTAGTTTCTCTCTGAAATCTAAAAATTGCTATATGAAAAAAGATCTCACTGGTGATGCCACTATTCACGCTGATCAAAATGAAAAAATAACCTATCCACCGCTTAAAAATTCATCTATCAACAGGAGAAAATTCATTGAGCTGACTGCGGTATCCACAGTTGGTTTTACAATTATTCCCAGGGCTGTACTTGGAGGCAAAAATTTTATTGCGCCGAGTGATAAGATCACATTGGCTTATATTGGAATTGGTACGCAGGGCATAAGAGAATTATTGCCGATGCTTGCTGTGCCGGAGATCCAGGTCGTTTCTGTTTGCGACCCGAGTAAAGACGCGATCGGTTATCGAGATTGGGGCACAGATTTTCTTAAGAATGAAATACGCAGAACACTTCAAAAACCAGATTGGGCACCCGGCGGCGATAATATAATTCCAGGCGGAAGAGAAAATGGGAAAGCGATTGTTGATGGCTATTACTCTAATGTAGTGAAACAGCAAAACTACAAGGCCTGTACTGCTTATGAAGATGTGCGGGAACTTTTTGAAAAAGAAAAAGACATTGATGCTGTCAAAGTCATAACCCCGGATCACCTGCATGGTGTGCTTTGCATGGCTGCGATAAAAAGAGGTAAACACGTGTTGGTACATAAGCCAATTTCCAATCGCCTGGTGGAAGGAAAGAAAACGATCGAGATGGCACGCAATAATCCAAAAGTGATTACGCATTTGATACCGTGGGATTCAAATGGCTCGATGGATACCGTAATGGCATGGATAAATGCAGGAGCCATTGGCAAATTAAAAGAAGTACATAACTGGACAAACCGTCCCGTATGGCCTCAATATCCCGATCTTCCTAAAGATAAGCCACCAGTTCCCGAAGGATTTAATTGGGATCTCTGGCTCGGTCCCGAGGCTGACAGGCCTTATAGTCCTGATTATACTCACATGGTGTTCCGCGGTTGGTATGATTTCGGTGGCGGCTCAATGGCTGATATGGGACACTATAGTTTATGGACAGTGTTCAATGCATTGAAGTTAACATCACCAACAGTTATTGAACCACACCGCAGTCATGTTTGTGGATTCAGAGGTGCTGTTCCTTACCGTATCAATAATGATTTTTCATTTCCAATGGCAAGCACTGTTCGTTTCAGCTATCCTGCAAATGGAAACCGGCCGCCGGTTGATCTGTTTTGGTATGACGGTGGTATGCGTCCTCCAATACCCGAAGAGTTATCCCGTGATAATAAAGAATTGCCACAGGAAGGAATGATGTTTGTTGGTGACCAGGGGAAAATTTTAGCGGGTTTCAATGTGCAGAATCCACAAATAATTTCCGGCAAAAAAATGGAAGCACCGGCTAATGCAGCTGCAGCAGCCTCAAACCAGGTGCAACAAACTTCTGCGGCACTTCCTCTGTTTGTGAATGCATGTAAAACCGGTAAACAATATCCCGGAAGTTTTTCAGAAGCAGAATATCTTACTGAGGCAGTTAATTTATATGCAGCAGCATTAAGGACGCATAAATTGTTGAAGTATGATGCAGCAACCATGAAGATCACTAACGTGCCCGATGCAAATAAATATTTGACCAGGGAATACAGGAAAGGATGGGAACCGGATAAGATATAGGTCAGAACCGGGATTTAAGATTAAGATTAAGATTAAGATTAAGATTGAGATTAAGATTGAGATTCAGATTAAGATTGAGATTCAGATTAAGATTGAGGTTCGGATAAAAGACTAAGTAACATTTATCATTAAAAAATTTCACGATGAAAACTATTAACAGGAGAAGATTTTTCTCAACAACAACTAAAGCAACAGCCGCCGCATTTTTTTTATCAAAACTGCCATCAGATTTTTTTACCACTGCGAAGGCGAATGCGATGCCTCTTGGCTTCCAGTCATGGACAATAAAAGAGAAACTGAGCAGCGATTTTGCAGGCACGTTGAAAATGATGGCTGACCTGGGCTACAAACAAATAGAAATGTGCTCCCCAAAAGGCTATGAAAAGATCGGCTTTGGCGCTTTTACAAAAATGAAAACGTCTGACATAAGAAAAACAATTGAAGATGCAGGCATGACTTGTCCGAGTTGTCATTTTGGTGCTGCTGAATTCAACGATGAAAATGTTGATGACCGCATTCAGTTTGCCAAAGACATGGGAATGACACAAATGATCATTTCCACATTCTGGTTGCCAAAAACTGCGACGATAAATGATTACCTCGTTGCCGCGGACAAATTAAATAAGGCGGGAGAAAAAATAAAAAAAGCTGGTCTGCAAGCCGGTTTCCACAATCATGATTTCGAATTTGTAAAAATCGATGGCCAACTTATTTATGATGCATTGCTTGGCCGTTTTGATCCCGATCTTGTAAAGTTGCAATTCCAGACACAGGTAATAGTGCATGGGTATAAAGCGTCAGATTATTTTAATAAATATCCCGGTAGATTTGTTTCAGCGCATTTATCAGACTGGACCGCTGATAAAAAGGAAGTGCCCGTTGGCCAGGGACTTATTGACTGGAAAGAATTTTTTGCCGCGGCAAAAACAGGTGGTGTAAAAAACATTTTTGTAGAAATGGCTGAAGATAAGTTTAAGGATAGTGCCACGTACATTCAAAAGCTGTATGCTTGATTATGTTGAATGTTGCCCCGATAGCTATCAGTATAAATTTTGAATTGTTTCTCATCCTGAGCCCAGGTGAGAATAAGCAAAGCTTATTCGAAACTTGCGGACGCAGTCCTGAAGTATAATCTAAGCCAGTTTTACTATTTGTTTGCTGGCTGCTGATTTATAAATGGCTTCTACAAGGCGGATATCTCTTAATCCTTCTTCGCCGGGCACCAGCATTGCTTTTCCATTCATGATCGACAATGCATCATCGTCCATTTGTTTGGCTTGTTGCCACGGTACATTATAAGCTGTGTTTATTTCACCCAGCGGGCTACTGCCTCTCACACCGAAATAAGCAGAGTAAGGCGCCATTTTGATCTCACCCTTTTCACAAACAATATTCATATAATTTATATTCTCACCAAAGCTGGTTTTGATTGTTGCTTTTACACCGCCGGGGAATTCCAGTACAGCAGTTGTTGTTTCATCTAGCCCGTTCTTATAGATCTCCGGTCTCGTTGTCGAAGTTTGTGCGGAAACAACAGCAATTGGTTCCATATTGGTTCCCAACCTGGCGCCCTGGATTGAATAAACACCCATATCATAAAGCACGCCGCCACCCATTTCCTTTTTTTGTTTCCAATGATCGGTACGATTGTCACGGTAGCCTGCTGCACAATCGAGGCTTTTTACTTTGCCCAATAATTTTTGTTTCATGATGCGCCGGTATTCCTGTGTATTAGGCTCATGTTGCAATCGATAGCCGATCGCCAAGAGTCTTTTATTTTTATTACATGCATCAATCATCTCACGGCATTCTTTTTCCGTCATAGCCATTGGCTTTTCACACCACACATGTTTGCCGGCATTAGCTGCCCTTATTACATATTCTTTATGCATCGATGGCGGAAGCACCACGTACACAACATCAATGTCATCGTTGTTAGCGATCTGGTCAAAAGTCTGGTAATTATAAATGTTCTTATCAGGGAGGTT
>JAICGN010000052.1 GCA_025923075.1 Chitinophagaceae bacterium | reverse complement strand
GTAAGACTATTGAACCATTTGCTTCGCCCCTGGCAAACTTCAGTACAATTGTTCAATGTTGAGCAGGACCTCGAACGGAGCGTCGCAACAAAAGCTGAATAGTAGCAATGCGGTTGGGCTCATAATTCTTCTTTCTATTGATGAGATTGCTTCGGTCGGCTCCACATTCTAAACATCAGCAAAGAATAATGCCGACTTCGCAATGAAGTGGCTTCGGCAGACGGAGCACTTTTATTATTTCTAGTGAACTTGGTCGGCCTCGCAAGGAAGCTTACCTTTGCGCCCTATGACAATCGAAAAATTGAATGATATGCGGTCTCGCATTGCCGGGATAAGGAGGTTTCTTTGACGTCGACAACCGTCTTGATAAGATCCAAAATGATAAGCAGCTTTCACTAAGTCCCGGTTTTTGGAACGATAATGCCCGGGCAACTTCCATCATGAAGGAAATAAAAGTGAATGAATACTGGGTTGATCTGTATAAGCAAACAGAATCGGCAGTAGAAGATTTTGCCGTGTTGTTTGATTTCTGGAAAGCAGGTGATGCAACAGAAGAAGAAACAAAGGTTGCTTTTGAAAAAGCCTTGACAATGCTTGATGATGCAGAATTCAAAGCAACATTGAATGAGCCGGAAGATGAATTGCCGGCTGTATTACAAATTAATTCCGGTGCCGGTGGAACAGAAAGCCAGGACTGGGCAGAGATACTTGCACGTATGTACCGTATGTATGGCGAAAAGCAGGGATGGAAAGTGACGGAACTGGATTGGCAATGGGGCGATGGTGCTGGAATAAAAACATGCACATTCCAATTTGATGGACCATTTGCTTATGGGTTTTTAAAAGCAGAAAGTGGTGTGCATCGCCTGGTTCGTATTTCACCTTTTGATAGTAATGCACGACGTCATACTTCATTTGCATCGGTGTTTGTTTACCCATTAGTAGATGATACAATTAACATTGAAATAAAACCGGCTGATGTGAAAATGGAAACATCACGCAGTGGCGGCGCCGGCGGACAAAATGTAAATAAGGTTGAAACCAAAGTACAGTTAACACATATTCCTACCGGTATTGTTGTAGTGTGTCAGCAGGACAGAACTCAGCTTGGTAATAGAGAACTGGCAATGCAAATGTTGAAGAGTCGATTGTATGAAGAAGAACTTCGCAAACGCCAGGCGATAAAGGATGCGACCAACTCTTCAAAGAAAAAAATAGAGTGGGGATCACAAATACGTTCTTATGTTTTTCATCCCTATAAAATGATCAAGGATCATCGTACAGATTATGAAGTGGGAAATGTGCAACCGGTGATGGATGGAGAGCTCGATGGATTTATTAAAGCTTATTTGATGCAATCAAAAGAAATAGAAAATTAATTTCACGCAAAGCTCACAAAGGAGTAAATTAAAATGTAGGATTCTCTTTGTGTCGCTGCGGTATCTTAGCACCTTCGCGTGAAATAAATGGACAACACAAAAACATTTATATGAGTTTAGGAACATTTTCTTATCCAATGCCAGCAAACGAGCCTGTTCTTTCATATGCACCAGGCTCGTCCGAAAGAAAACGCTTAAAAGAAGTTTTAACTGAATTAAAAAAAGAAAAGATCGATGTGCCGATGTATATCGGGAGTAAAGAAGTGAGAACAAACAAAAAAGGAACGCTGCATCCTCCTCATGAAATTTCTTATACGCTCGGCAGTTATTCTGAAGGAGATGAAAAACATGTGAAGCAGGCGATCGATGCAGCACTTGCTGCAAAAGAGTCATGGGCCAATATGGATTGGGAAACAAGAGCCAATATCTTTTTGAAAGCTGCAGACCTGATGGCAACAAAATATCGTCCCTATATAAATGGAACGACGATGCTTGGTCAAAGTAAGAATGTTTACCAGGCTGAGATCGATGCTGCTTGTGAGTTAATTGACTTCCTTCGTTTCAATGTTCATTTCTTAAGTGAGATCTATAAACAACAACCAAACAGCAGCCCCGGCATGCACAATCGGATGGAGTATCGTCCGCTGGAAGGATTTGTGTTGGCAATTACTCCATTTAATTTTACGGCAATTGGCGGCAATCTTCCAACGAGTGCAGCCATGTGCGGCAATGTTGTTGTATGGAAGCCCGCGCATACACAAATTTATTCAGCCCAAACGTTTATGCGGATATTAAAGGAAGCCGGAATACCGGATGGTGTTATTAATTTAATATATGTAAGCGGACCGGTACTTGGAAATGTTTGCTTTAGTCATCCTGAATTTGCAGGTGTTCACTTCACTGGTTCAACAGGTGTATTTAATTATATGTGGGAAACGATCGGGAAGAATACCGGTAATTATAAATCCTATCCAAGAATAGTTGGCGAGACCGGGGGTAAAGATTTTGTTATTGCACATAAGACTGCAGATCCCGATGTAGTTGTTACCGCATTGCTTCGTGGTGCGTTTGAATTCCAGGGACAAAAATGTTCGGCTGCATCAAGAGCTTATATTCCTTCGAATATTGCTGAAGAGGTAAAAAAGAAATTGATCGCTGGCGTCAAGAGCTTTAAAATGGGAAGTCCGGAAGATTTCACAAACTTCATTAACGCGGTGATCGATGAAAAGAGTTTTGACAATATTAAAAAGTATATTGATAACGCCAGGAAAGATAAGAAAGCAGAAATATGGGTAGGAGGTAAGTGTGATAAAAGCCGGGGTTATTTTGTTCAACCAACGATCATCGAAGCAAAAGATCCTAAGTATGTCACCATGTGTGAAGAGATATTCGGGCCGGTACTTAGTATATATATCTATAATGCCAACCAATTTGAAAAAACCTTGGATCTAGTTAATTCCACTTCACCCTATGCATTAACCGGAGCGGTGATCGGAAAAGACAAAAGTGCAATTGAGCTTGCAACAAATAAGCTAAGAAACGCTGCCGGTAATTTTTACATAAATGACAAGCCCACCGGCGCAGTTGTTGGCCAGCAACCCTTTGGCGGAGCGCGGGCAAGTGGCACAAATGACAAAGCCGGAAGTATCTTAAACCTTTACCGCTGGCTGAGTGCGAGAACTATCAAGGAAACCTTTAATCCACCAACAGATTATAGATATCCATTTATGCAGGAAAAATAAATTCAAACCCCTGTCATGTCTTTATTATTTTAGCGAAAATCTCAAATCAATTGAAATCGATCCTTACCGAACAACAATTGGAAATAACGATTAAGCGACTTGCACACCAGGTGCTGGAAAATCATGTCGATCTTACTAATACAGTGTTAATAGGCTTACAACCACGGGGCGTTTTTTTATCAGATCAGCTAGTTGATGAAATAAAAAAGGAAACTTCAACAGAGAAAATTCAATACGGAAAACTTGATATAACATTCTATCGTGATGATATCCGCAAAGAACTACATATCGCTAATCGAACCGACATTCCATTTTCGATAGAAGGTAAAAACGTGGTGTTGATCGATGATGTGTTGTACACGGGCCGGACTATCCGCGCGGCACTTGATGCCCTTCTTGATTTTGGCCGTCCCGAAAAAGTTGAATTATGTGTGTTGATCGATCGTCGTTTTAGCAGGCAGCTACCAATCCATCCTGATTATACTGGCAAATCCATCGATGCCATTGTTTCTCAAAAAGTCAAAGTTTTCTGGAAAAATAGAGATGGTAAAGATGAAGTTTGTCTTGTAAACGATTAATATTCGATTGAATTTTCATTTTACTTTTTTTATATAAGTGATTTTTATCATGTCTTTTTATTGCAACGATTTCTAGTTTTATGCTGTAAAAGGTAATTTTTTTTGAGAAAAAGCCAAACAACTGTTTGGTTCTCAGAAAAAAAGATTATAAAAAATTTAAGGATTTGTTATTTTTTTTTCTGAAATTGCTCAATATCCTTCTAACCAAATTTTAAAACTGCTTGTATTATGAAAAGAAAATCCCGGCTTCTTGCCATTCCGGCAAGAATTTTCTCCCTATCCGCTATTTTGCTGTTGTTTGTTTTTTGTGCCTCTGCTCAGAAGCAGGTGTCAGGCACGGTAAAAGAAAACAATAATCCTGTAGTGGGAGCAACAGTTGAAGTAAAAGGAACCAATGTGGCAACCATAACGGGGCCCCTTGGCGCATTCACTATTACTCTTCCGGCAGGAAGAAATCAACTTGTTATTTCTTATGTTGGTCTTGAAACAAAGACAGTGGACGTGGGCGATCAAGCCACAGTTGATGTTTCAATGGTTGCGGTCAACACCACTTTGAATGAAGTAGTTGTTACCGGTTACACAGCGCAGGCTAAAAAAGATATCACAGGTTCTGTATCCGTTGTCAAAGTCAGCGATCTTAAATCTATCCCCGCGGCAAATGCTTCGAGCCAGTTGCAGGGAAGGGTTGCAGGTGTAACCGTTACCCAGGATAATCGGCCCGGTACTGAGTCATCAGTAAAGATTCGCGGGTTTTCTTCATTTGGAGACAACGCCCCATTGTATATTATCGATGGTATACCTACCGGCGGGATTGCTGGCCTTAACCCCAATGATATTGAATCTATGCAGGTATTAAAGGATGCTGCTGCAGCTTCTATTTATGGTGCCCGTGCTTCTAATGGTGTAATTATCGTTACAACCAAAAAAGGAAGGGCTGGTGGCGTAAAAGTTTCTTATAATATGTATTATGGCCAGTCTTCACCCGGTGAAGGTTGGGATCTTTTAAATTCACAGGAGATGGCGGATCTGACCTGGTTGGCCTATAGAAACTCAGGACAGGCAGTGCCCACTGCTCAGTACGGAACTGGTACCACTCCAAGATTACCCGATTACATTCTTCCCGCAGGTAAGATGGAAGGTGATCCTGCGGTCGACCCTAATTTATATAACTTAAATCTTGATGATATCAATGGCTCATACTTGATTCATAAAGCCAACAAGACTGGTACTGACTGGTACGACGAGATCACCGATAACGCCCCTGTGATGAATCACAACATTACTTTATCAGGCGGTGCAGATAGAAGCCGTTATCTTATGAGCTTTGATTTTTTTGATCAGAAATCCATTTTAATTTATAGTTATTACAGAAGATATACGCTGAGAGTTAATACAGAGTTTAATGTCAAGAAAAATGTAAGGATAGGGCAAAACCTCCAGGTAAGGACAAACAATGATAATACTGTTGCAAATAATGGCAACAATGGAGAAGGTACTGAACTTGGTCATGCCTACCGCAACCAGCCTATCATTCCTGTTTATGATATAAAAGGAAATTTTGCTGGCTCAAGAGGTCCGGGTCTTGGCAACGCAAACAATCCTGTTGCCAATAGTTTCCGTAGAAAGGAAAGCCTTGGCCAGAATTTCAACGTTTTTGGTAACATATATGCAGAAGTTGATTTTTTGAAACATTTTACGGCAAGAACAAGTTTTGGCGGTCAGCTTAATTATAGTAACTATTACTTTTTTAGCTATAAAACATACGAGAATTCTGAAAACAACACCGGTAACAGTTATACAGAAGGGTTCGATCGCTTCCGTGAATGGACATGGACTAACCAGGTTACTTACAAAAACACATTTGCCCAGGTGCATGATGTAAATGTATTAATCGGTACTGAAGCAGTTGAAGGATGGGGTAGAGGTATTCAAGGAGTCCGTGTTGGATATTTTGTAGAAAACCGGGACTTCTGGGCTCTTAATTCCGGCGGCGCTGCAGGCCAGCAGGCTAACGGTGCTCCATATAACCCAGCTGCACTTCATTCATATTTTGGAAAAGTGGATTACACCTATAAGAATAAATATTTACTGAGTGCTACGGTTCGTCGTGATGGTTCTTCAAGATTCGGACCTGAGAACAGGTGGGGTACATTCCCAGCTTTCTCCGCGGGTTGGCGCGTTACCGAAGAGTCATTTATGGATAATGTAAGATGGTTGAATGACCTGAAAATTAGGGGTAGTTATGGAAGAATGGGTAATCAGCGTATTAATCCTGCAAATGCTTTCGACCTCTATGTTGGTGGTCCTGGTAGTTCGAGCTACGATATCAATGGTACCAGCAACAGTACAGCACAGGGATTCCAGCAATCATTTGTCGGAAACCCTGGTGGTAAATGGGAGACTAATATTACCCAGAACTATGGCTTCGATGCGGTATTGTTCAATGGAAAAACAGAAGTTACATTTGATTACTATCGTAAGAAAACAGAAGATCTTCTTTTCAGATTACCTGCTCTTGCAGCCGCTGGTGCCGGCGCCGCCTCTAATCCGGCGTTCTTCAATGTGGCTTCAATGAGTAACAAAGGAATTGATTTGTCAATTACACAACGGGGAAATTTTGGTGGCGCAACTGGAGTTAAATTTGACGCCCAGTTTACATTTACAACATATAACAATGAGATCACCTCACTTGCTGAAGGGTTAGATTTTTATGATACCCGCGGCTCACGTATCGGTAACTGGGTAAGAAACGAGATAGGTCACGAGTTATCTTCGTTCTTTGGGTATAAAGTGACAGGCATATTCAGAGATGCCGCCGAAGTTGCTGCTGCCCCTACACAGGATCAGAAGGCACCGGGTCGCTTCCGCTATCAGGATACAGATGGTGATGGAGCGATCACAGATAAGGACAGGGTGCACCTTGGGAGTCCAAACCCTGATTTTACTTATGGACTTAATCTAAATGCATCTTATAAAGCGTTTGATATGTCTATGTTCTTCTATGGATCAAAAGGTAATGAGATCATGAACTATGTAAAATGGTGGATTGATTTCTTCCCATCTTTCCAGGGCAACAAGAGTAAAGATCTGCTGTACAACTCATGGACATCAACCAAAACAGATGCAAAAGTTCCTATTGCAGAGAATTCTTCCAATTTTAGCAATAACAATGCAGTTAACTCTTACTACCTTGAGAATGGTTCATATTTCAGAATGAAGAATCTTACGATTGGATACACGTTACCAGCTTCAGTCTTGAGTAAAGTGAAAATAGACAGAGCCAGAATTTATGTCCAGGGAACCAACCTGTTTACAATTACAGATTATACTGGTCTTGATCCTGAGCTTTTTGGCGCCGATGATTCATTTGGCGTGGACGAAGGGATGGTTCGTTCCACTCGTCAATTCTTATTTGGGATAAACATCAATTTCTAAAACTCATAATTGTAATCATATGAAAAAAATAACATTCAAACTCTTTGCTCTTCTGGTGGCAGGAACGGTGATATCTCTCTCCTGCGGCAAGGGTTTTCTTGAAAAAACCCCTAAGGGCAGTCTTGATGTGAATGCGCTTTCTAATAAGAAGGGAGTCGAGGCCCTTTTAATCGGGGCTTACTCAGTTCTTGATGGCTTTATAAATGGGGGAGGAATATTTCTTGGTGGTTGGCAGAGCTCGGGTACTAATTGGGTGTATGGAAGTATCAACGGTGGCGATGCACATAAAGGAACGGATGCGGGAGACCAACCTGATATCAATCCCATTGAAGCGTTTACACCAACTGCCACTAATGATTATTTTAATCAGAAATGGGCTATCGTTTATGAAGGAATTAGTCGTTCAAATAGTGTTTTAAAAATAATGGCTCTTGCTACCGATATATCTGCTGCTGATCAAACAAGAATTGAAGGTGAAGCTAGATTCCTTAGAGGGCACTATCATTTTGAAGCAAAGAAAATGTGGAATAAGGTTCCATACTATGACGAAACAGTTACTGATTATAACCTGCCAAACGATGCTGATATCTGGCCGAAAATTGAAGAGGATCTGAAGTTTGCATATGACAATCTTCCAGTGACTATGAATGCAAAAGGAAGAGCAAATAAATATGCGGCCGGTGCATTGTATGCTAAAGCGCTTATGTTCCAGGGTAAATATGCTCTTGCTAAAACAGTGCTTGATGATGTTTATACCAATGGCAAAAACGCCCAGGGCGTTGCTTACAAACTGCAGGATAAATACAGTGATAATTTCAATGCAGACACAAAAAATAGTACCGAATCAGTGTTTGCTGTTCAGTATTCGGTAAATGATGGGTCAGCCGCCGATAATGGCGGTTGGGGCGAAGTATTGAACTTTCCTTATACTGGCGGTCCCGGAACATGCTGTGGCTTCTTCCAGCCATCACAGGACCTCGTGAATTCTTTTAAAACGACTGCTGGTCTACCTGACCCTGATACTTACAACGATGTAATTGTTACCAATGATGCTGGTCTTACTTCCACACAGCCATTTACTCCGTATGCAGGTACCTTAGATCCCCGTCTTGACTGGACAGTTGGGCGTAGAGGCATTCCTTTTCTTGATTGGGGTAAACACCCGGGTAATAACTGGATTCGTGACCAGGCTTATGGTGGTCCATATAGCGCAATCAAGAATACTTACTACAAAGCACAGGAAAAAGTAAAGACAGACATTAATTTCTGGACAAGCGGCATTACAGCAAATAATTATACACTCATTCGTTTCGCGGATGTTATTCTTTGGCTTGCAGAAGCTGAAGTGGAAGTAGGAAGTCTTGATAAGGCACGTCAATTAGTGAATGTTGTGAGAGCCAGAGCTGCTAATCCCGCAGGATTCGTAATGGACGGGGCAGTTCCCGCCGCTAATTACGTGATATCATTATATCCCGTTGCCGCTCCGCAATTTGCTACACAGGCTGAAGCCCGTAAAGCTGTTCGTTTTGAAAGAAAATTGGAACTGGGCATGGAAGGCCATCGTTTCTTTGATCTAGTTCGTTGGGGAATAGCGGCTACCGAGATAAACAGGATATTAGACTATAATGGTGGAGTAAGCCATCCGAGTATCAACAATAAACGTACGTATTTGGCAGCAGCTAATTTCACTGCAGGGAAAAATGAATATTTTCCTATTCCACAAAGCCAGATCGACAGAAGTACAACAGGTGGCGCTTCTGTTTTGAAACAAAATCCTGGTTACTAAAATAATATTAAAGTTAACGTGAAGAGGCAGACAAGTTCTGCCTCTTTTTTTGAATTCAACTTTTTTCTGTTACTTAGTTTTTGATCATTAATATAAATGATGACTACAATACGTTTCGTTGCTAGTGCCGCTGTTTTAGTTGTGTTGCTTGGGTGTCAGAACAAACAACAATTTCACTTCAAAAAGATCAGCCCCAGCCAATCAGGGATTCATTTTAAAAATGAGATAGTGGAAACGGATTCGGTGAATATTCTTGATTTCTCCAATGTCTATAATGGTGGAGGAGTCGGCATTGCTGATTTTAATAATGATGGACTGCAGGATATTTACTTTACAGGCAATGTTGTTGAAAATAAATTATACCTGAATAAAGGCGGTTTTAAATTCCATGACATCACTAAAGAATCAGGAACAGAAGGTGAAGCAAAATGGTGCCGCGGTGTTGCTATTGTTGATATAAACAACGACGGAAGAGCTGATATTTATGTATCGGCCACAATCAATCCATCTGCAGCCAAAAGGGAAAACATACTTTATATAAACTCCGGTAACGATGATAAGGGAATTCCGCATTTTGAAAATATGGCGAAAGAGTATGGCCTGAATGACACCACTCATACAACGCAATCAGCTTTTTTTGATTATGATAATGACGGCGATCTTGATGTTTATTTATGCGTGAATGAAATTTTGCCTGAGCTTTATCCTAATAAATTCAGGCCCGTAATAAAAGACGGCTCATTTCCAAGCACAGGCAGATTATATCGAAACGATTGGGATACTGCAGCAGGTCATCCTGTTTTTAAAGATGTTTCAAAAGAAGCAGGCGTTACAATTGAAGGCTATGCCCATGCTGTCACTATTTCTGATATTAACCTCGATGGATGGAAGGATATCTATGTAACCAACGATTATCTTTCCAGCAATATCCTTTACATAAATAACCATGATGGAACATTTACAGATAAAATATTTTCTTATCTGAAGCACAGTTCTGCCAATGCAATGGGTGCTGATATCATGGATATTAACAACGATGGACTTTCGGACATTATAGAGCTGGATATGAATCCGGAAGACAATTTGAGAAAAAAGATGATGCTGATGCCGGTGAGCTATCTAACTTACCAGAATTCTGATCTTTTTGGATATCACTATCAGTACGTCAGGAATACGTTACAGGTAAATATGGGTAACCAACTATTGGAGAATGATTCTATTGGCGAACCAATTTTTTCAGAGCTAGGCTTTTATGGAAACGTTACGGAAACAGACTGGAGCTGGGCGCCCGTGGTAGCAGATTTTGACAATGATTCATACAGGGACATCATTGTTACCAATGGATTTCCCAAAGACATCACCGATCATGATTTTGCTGTCTTCAGGCAAGAGACCTACCTGCTTGCATCCAAAGAGCAACTGCTTGAGCAAATTCCAGAGGTAAAACTTCATAATTATTTTTTTAGAAATAACGGCAACCTTCGATTTACAAATGAATCAAGTGAATGGGGAATGGGCGAACCCACTTTTTCTAACGGTGCAGCATATGCAGATCTTGATAACGATGGTGATCTTGATGTTGTTATCAATAACATCAATGATAAGGCGATCCTTTATGAAAATGAATTTGGAAACAATTCAGACACTGCCAATCACTATTTACAAATAACATTTAATGGAAACACACCAAATACAGATGGATTCGGGACATGGGTGAAACTCTTTTATAAGGGTGGTCAGCAGGCTTATGAGCACTATAACGTTCGTGGCTACCTTTCGTCAGTCAGCACCATAGCGCATTTCGGACTTGGAAATATTTCGTCAATTGATTCGATAGTTGTGATATGGCCTGATAATAAGCGGCAAAAACTTTTTAATGTAAAAACGAACCAGTTGCTGACAGTTAAACAATCCGATGCAAAAGATTTGTTTGACTGGAAAGAACCCCGTAGTACCATTCAGCCACTTTTTACAGATATTACAAAAGCTTCGGGCATCAATTTCAACCACCAGGAAATTGATTATATAGATTTCAATGTGCAAAGACTTTTACCACACAAATTGTCAGAATATGGGCCGGCTTTAGCTGCAGGAGATCTGAATGGTGATGGTCTTGATGATCTTGTTGTTGGAGGCTCGTATGGAAACAGTGCAAAATTTTTTAAACAACGACCAGATTCCAGATTTGATTCCATTGACCTGATCCCTGGCGCCAACGGACTTACTAAAAGATCAGAAGATCTTGGAATTGTTTTATTTGATGCGGATAATGACAAAGATCTTGATATTTACATTGCAAGCGGAGGTTATGAGAATCCTGCATTGACATTCTCTTACCGTGACAGGTTTTTTATTAATAATGGAAAAGGAAGTTTCAAAGAAGACACAACTGTATTCCCTGTCAACTATACAAGTAAGAGTTGTGTCAAAGCTTGCGATTTTGATAAGGACGGCGATCTTGATCTTTTTATTGGGGGCAGAGTTGAACCGTGGCGTTATCCGAAACCAGTTTCGTCTTTTATTTATAGAAATGATACCAGGGATGGACACATATGGTTTACGGACATAACTGTTGAAGCAGCTCCCGGATTAAAGGAAGTTGGTCTCGTTTGTGATGCGCTTTGGACCGACTTTGACAATGACCATTGGATCGACCTGGTGATAGCAGGGGAATGGATGCCTGTGAAATTTTTGAAGAATGAACAGGGCCATTTAAAAGATGTAACACCTGCCAGTGGCATCGGTGGAAAAACAGGTTGGTGGAATAGCATTACAGGGGGTGATTTCGACAATGACGGTGATATTGATTATATCGCCGGCAATCTTGGAGAAAATTCCTTCTTAAAAGCAAGTGACCAATATCCTGTTTCTATTTATGCAAAAGATTTTAATAATAACGGTACCACGTGGCAATGTATCCCTACAAAATATATTATTGATGCAGATGGTAAGCTAAAGGAATTTCCGGTTGATGGTCGGGATGAAGTGGTTGAACAATTGCCATTTATTAAAAAAAGATTTTTGACATATAAAGAGTTTGCGGGCGCTACAATTGATCAGCTTTTTACCGCTGACGAGATCAAAGATGCAAAAAAATATACAGCCAAATGGTTCAAGACTTCTTTTATCAGAAACAATGGCAATGGTCATTTCACAATGGAAGAATTGCCGGCAATGGCACAATTTTCCTGTGTAAATGGTATGATTGCAGAAGATTTTAACGGCGATGGTAATCTTGATATTTGTCTTAACACAAATGATTTTAGCACAACACCCTCTCTTGGTCGTTACGATGCGTTGAATGGATTAGTGTTGTTAGGAAACGGTAACGGAACTTTTAATCCTTTGACCATTCAACAAAGCGGCGTCTTTATTCCGGGTAATGGCAGAGCTATTTGTATGCTGGGCGATGCAAGCAATTCAGCTTTCTTTGCGGCATCACAAAATCGCGGACAACTCAAACTGTTTAGTCTTAAAAATAAGTTCCAGGTTACTGCTGTTCCCCCAAATGCAGTAGCGGCTGAATTGGTCTTAACAAACAATCGAAAAAGAAAAATAGAATTTCCTGCCGGTTCCTCTTTCTTATCGCAATCATCAAGGCAACTACTAAAAACACCTGCAATCAGCCAGATCATTTGGATAGGTGGGAATGGCAAAAAATGGCAGTGAAAGCGGTCAAGAACCAAATAACAAGAAACAAGAACCAAATAAAATTCAAATTAGAAATTCAAAATCTTGCTTCCTTGGGGCCTAATGCATGTAAACGCCACGCTTTTTATTTTAATTTATTTGGTTCTTGAAAATTTGGTTCTTGTTATTTGTTCCTCTAAAGGCTGAATAAAGTTTTTACCAGAAAAATCCGAATCCCTTATCTTCGCTTTTTAATGAGCCTCTCTACCAGACACCTTCTTGGTATCAAAGACCTTACAGTAGACGACATTTCCCTTATTTTAGAAACGGCAGAACAGTTCAAAGAAGTTTTACAGAGACCGGTTAAAAAAGTTCCCTCTCTTCGTGATGTTACAATCGTGAACCTGTTTTATGAAAATTCTACAAGGACGAGGTTCTCATTTGAGCTTGCTGAAAAACGGTTAAGTGCCGATACCATCAATTTCGCCGTCTCAGGTTCTTCTGCAGCGAAAGGAGAAACGTTGCTGGATACGGTAAGAAATATCTTATCTATGAAAGTCGATATGGTGGTAATGCGTCACAGCGCAAGCGGGGCGCCACATTTTTTAGCTCAGCATATTCCAGCAGCGATCATAAATGCGGGTGACGGAGTCAATGAACACCCGACACAGGGGTTGCTTGATGCATTTTCAATGAGAAAAAAACTGGGAAAGCTGGAAGGATTAAAAGTCGCCATCATTGGTGATATCATGCATAGCCGTGTTGCCATGAGTAATATTTACCTGCTGAATAAAATGGGGGCAAAGGTTACGGTATGCGGTCCGCCAACCTTAATCCCAAAATATATCCGTGAATCCTTTGGCGTAGAAGTAAATTATAACCTTAAAGAAACACTTGAATGGTGTGATGTAGCAAATGTCTTAAGAATACAACTGGAAAGACAGAACCAGGTTTTATTCTCTTCACTGCGGGAATATAATATAGCATACGGTGTAAAAAGAAAGCTGCTTGATAATTTGAACAAGGAAATTGTCGTGATGCATCCGGGACCGATCAACAGGGGAGTTGAACTTGATAGTGATGTGGCAGACAGCAAACAATCGATCATCTTACAACAAGTGGAAAACGGAGTAGCAGTGAGAATGGCAGTCTTGTATTTGCTTTCGGGAAGAAACCCTGGTAATAATTAGTAATAATTAATTAATAATTATTAGCTTTTCATCGCTAATTAATTTTCAATGCAAAGAATTTGTCTGTTTCCCGGAACATTTGATCCGCTTACATTGGGTCATGTTGATATTATTACCCGTGCATTACCATTGTTTGATAAAATTGTCGTGGGTATCGGTATCAATACCTCAAAAGCCCCGATGTTTTCAGCGGAAAAAAGGTTGAGCTGGTTAAAAGAGATCTTTAAGAATCAACCAACGGTTGAAGGCGCGGTTTATGAAGGACTAACGGTGAATTTTTGCAGGACCATCAATGCAAAATTTATCCTCAGGGGTATTCGGTACGTCAGCGATTTTGAGTACGAGAAAACGATTGCAGATGCAAACCGTACGTTGGATAAATCGATTGAGACTATTTTTCTCACGGGCGAGCCTAAATATACTTCTGTGGCTTCCACCATTGTAAGGGATATAATTAAGAATGGCGGTGATGCGTCTCATTTCCTTCCGCCAGAAGTAGCCAATTCACTTTAGCAAGCAGGATAAACTATTGATGAGGTTTATGGTAGTATGGTTTGATAAAAATGTTTCATTGGAAACCTTAAGGTCACTCGGTAAAGGAACTATGACTGAGCACCTGGGTATCGAATGGGTAGAATTAGGTAATGACTTTATAAGAGCGAAGATGCCGGTTGACCATCGGACAAATCAACCATATGGCTTATTGCATGGGGGTGCATCCTGCGTTTTAGCAGAAACACTTGGCAGTGTTGCTTCTCACCTTATAGTTAATTCGTCACAGTTCTATTGCGTGGGGATTGAGATCAATGCAAATCATATCCGCAGTGCAAAAAATGGCTATGTTTATGGCGTTTGTTCGCCAGTGCATCTGGGTTCTTCCACCCATGTTTGGGATATCCGTATAACGAATGAAGAGGAAAAATTAATTTGCATCAGCCGTCTTACTGTTGCAATAATTAAAAAGAAGGATTCATGATGTAAAGCCTGCTTCCAGCACGTCTCTTACTGAAGGAAAAGAGTTTTGCATATAATTCTTTAAGTTATTCTTTCCCACCCATTCCAGTTTTGTTATTTGTTCTTCTGCTTGCGGGATCAATTTTTGTTCACCATTGACTTTCATTCTAAACCATTTTGTTTCCTTCAAAATGTATCGTGTTCCTTCATGATAGGTGTGATATGTCGTGATCAGCGGTGCCACAAGTGTAATGTTTTTTAGGCCAGTTTCCTCTTCTGTTTCCCTTATTGCGCACTCCTCAAAACTTTCTTTTTTATCCATTTTCCCCTTTGGTAAATCCCATTTACCCCTGCGGAACATCATCAATACTTCTTTGTTTGCATTCAAAACAAAGCCACCGGCAGCTTTTACAGAAGTAAATTTTTTAAAGAACATTGTCTTTAATTCTTCAAGGTCGTGATGAAAGAAAACACCCGCATGAACGGAAGCATCCTGCATTTCATGGATCATACTTTTTACGGTATGAAGGTTTAATTCGTCTATGAATACGGCATCGTCGTGATGAACATAAGGCTGAAGTTCTGCATTGACATCGTTGCATAGAAACAGTGGCTTGTCGTTGAAAAAGATTTTGATATACATGAAACGAAGGTAAGATACAAGGCACAGGGCACAAGGGAAGAGAATATGCACCAGGGCATGACCAATTATTCAGGATGGCCGATAGAATTTTTCGGATCTGCTCTGCCTCATCTGTTAATGCCATCTTTTCTCTTTGCAAATCCATATTGCCATAAGTTAATATAAGATCTAACCAAGTGAATGCTTTCTTCTGATCCTCTTCTGGCCCGCTAGCCCCTGCACCTTGGACCTTGTCCCCTGTTCCTTTTCTTTTATCTTCGCCGCATGTCCGACGCCAAAGTGGTAGCAGAAAAGCTGCTTCAGGTTAATGCAGTAAAGTTGAATGCTGAAAATCCTTTTACATGGGCCAGTGGGTGGAAAAGTCCTATTTACTGTGACAATCGTAAGGTGCTTTCCTTTCCATTTATCAGGGACTATATTAAATCGGAGCTTTGCAATGTTGTTTTTGAGAAATTTCCGGACGCCAATCTCCTTGCTGGCGTAGCAACTGCAGGTATTGCCTGGGGTGCCATGGTTGCCGATCAATTAAAGCTCCCGTATGTGTATGTTCGGCCAAAACCCAAAAAACATGGCCTGGGAAATCAAATTGAGGGCTTTTATGAACCCGGCCAAAGGGTGGTCGTTGTAGAGGACCTTGTTTCGACAGGCAAAAGCAGCCTGCAGGTAGTGGATGTCCTGAAGGAAGCAGGCCTTGAAATTGTGGGTATGGTTTCGATTTTTACTTATGGGTTCCCTGTTGCTTCGGACATGTTTGCAAAATCAGGAATTACCTTCTACCCGCTTACGGATTACCCAACTCTTATTGCACTTGCAGCGGAAAAGGGGATCATATCGTCTAACCAAATGGAGGTTTTGTTAAAATGGAGAGATGATCCTGCCGGGTGGAAAGGACTTTAGTAATTTGCTTTAAATTGATCTAATGAAGAAATTTTTTCTTGTATTAACCGCGGTTGGTGGCGCGGCCTTAGTTAGTTCGGGCCAGGTAAAACCTGTATTGACCGCTAAAATTAAAACTCCCACCGTAGGTTGTGAAGATTGCAAAAGCCGTATTGAAACTTATCTTAAAAGATATGACGGTGTTGGTTCCATTGTCGTGAATTGGCGTCAGAAAACGACGACAGTTAAATACCTTACCGACCGCATTAACATCGAAGAAATAAAGACTGCCATTGCCAACTGTGGATATGATGCAGATGACGTGCCAGCCACTGAAGATTCGTATAAACGACTTCCAAAAACATGTAAAAAGCCGGAAGATGGGGGACCCAATAAAGCCCCAAATATTCATGCCCCGCCAGTAATTAAACAATAATAATTTTCTTGCCCTCTGCTCCAGCAGGGGGTATTTTTTTTCGGGACTTGTTGATTAATCCGGCAACAACGTCGTGGCCACAGTCTTTACGCAAATGGCAATTTAGCTGCTTCCTCATCCAGGACCTTTTTTGTTTTCAATTCTGTAACAAACTCACTAAGAACTTTTGCAACAGTCATCTTATGGTGGACTAATACACCATGAACCGTCCTATATTTTTATACTAAATAAATTATCATTTCAAAAATTTAACAGCGGGAAGATTTAGCGAATTTAGAAAGCAGTACATATTGTGCATAAACTGTTAATAACCATGTTAAAAATAGAGTTATCTGAAATTTAAAAACTGATTCAGGTTCGCCAGGATAGCGTTTATAGTGCACACGGTGAGTTGGGGCCTGCTTTAAAATTCTCCTTTTACTATAGAATGTTAATCAATTAATAGCAACATATTACTCAAATTTTGTTTTATAAACAATATCGAATAGCCTTTTTTCTAATATTGGTCCTGAGCGATTAGTTTTGACTGGATGAGGTTATTCCTTATTTGGGGGTTGCTACGAGGACAGACATTTTGCTGCTGCCGGCTCCCCCTTAAGAATATTAAGAATGGCGTCCTCTAAGTATTTTCCCGAATGAAATGGTTTGGGATTGGAGAAGGAAACTGAGACAAAGAAACCGGGTCGCGGTTCGTTAACGGGTTATTACCATAGCGCTTGTGAGTAGTATTTTATAAATGACTTTAAACCTTTTACCGTTAGCGCCTTTTTACTAACTTGTAAATCTTTTCTGGACCTTAAGGACTATTGGATAAATGAAACTTTTTAAGAAACTGCTGACCGGCATTCTTTGCTGTGCCCTACCTGCTTTACTATTCAGCCAGGACTTTTCTAATAAGGGAAAAGACTTTTGGGTCATTTATACAGGTCATGTTGATGGTACAAATTCCCGGATGGCTTTGTACATTACTTCAGATCAAAATGCAACGGGAACGGTTGATGTAGCCGGAAACATCATAAACTTTACAGTAACTGCAAACCAGGTCACGACGATTAGAATTACAAACACTTCTAGTCCAAGCAATGCACTTGTTTATAATGGCCAGACCGTTGGTATAGGAGCCAAAAGAGGAATTCATATTCAGGCCGACCACGCCGTGGTTGTGTACGCACATATACTTAATGCAGCGAGATCGGGCTCTACCCTGGTGCTACCAACGAACGTGCTGGGAAGAGAATATTATGTGGCATCATATGCTTCAGTAAACTCAGCGACTGGTATTCGCCGCTCGGAATTTGCGGTGGTGGCAACACAGGATAATACGACGATTGAAATAGTCCCCAGGCAACCAGATGCCAGTAATACCTATGCTGCGAATGTCCCTTTCCAGGTTACCTTGAACACCGGGGATGTGTTTCAATACCAAACAGCGAATGACGGGGACTTAACCGGCACCTACATTAAATCGATTGCTACCGCTACATCACCTTGTAAACCGATTGCTGTTTTCTCGGGTTCTACCTGGACAGGTATGGGTTGTTCAAATCCGGGATCGGGTGATAATTTGTATCAGCAACTATTCCCCTTCGCTTCATGGGGTCAATACTATATCACCGCTCCTTTTAAAGAACGTTCTTTTGATATCTTCAGAATTTTGGTAAGGGATCCTGCCACGGTGGTGCAAGTGAATGGAACCACTCTTAATCCTGCAGCACTTATCAATAACCGGTATTATGAGTTTAATACCAGTGGAAACAACACACCAAGGATCATTACCTCGAATCAACCGATTTGTGTTATGCAATACATGATCACGCAAAACTGCGATGGCGTAGAAAGCGATCCTGAAATGATCATACTCAATTCAATTGAACAAACGTTGAATGATATAACGGTTTTATCTGCGCGGAACAACTTAACGCCTCCCAACACGAATATCACAAGACATTTTTTAAATATCATTGTAAAAACGTCGGCGCTAGGGAGTTTGAAAATTGATGGGGCATCTTACACATCAGCCCCCGTTCCAATCGCAGCAACCCAATATTCATACTTGCAGGAAGAAGTAACTAATTCAACGAATGTTAATCCTGCTCATCGCATAACTTGTGATAGCGGGTTTGTCGCTATTGCATATGGCTATGGCGCTGTTGAGTCATATGGTTATAATGCCGGAGCAAATATCAGGGACCTCTATCAATACATCAGTATTTTAAATCAATATGCGACAGTAAATTTTCCCGCAACCTGCACCACTACGCCATTCTATTTCCGAACTGTCTTTCCTTATCAGCCAACTCAAATTCAATGGGTGTTTGGTTCAGCACTGAATGCAATTGGCATAGCGGATGTCACAATTTCAAATCCTGCATATGATTCAACCTGGATGATCAGTGGCAAACAGGTTTACAGGTATGATTTGCCTGCACTGTATTCAATCCCGGCAACCGGTACATATCCGATAAAAATTATTGCCAACAATCCAACCGCTGATGGTTGCGGCGGCGTACAGGAAATAGATTATGATCTCCAGGTATTCAAGCGTCCATCAGCTGGCTTTTATTTTAATTCGAATGGTTGCGTAACGTCACCAGTCAATTTCTTTGACACTTCTAATACAGGCGGGAGAGCCATAACTCAATGGAACTGGAGTTTTGGAGACGCTGCCACTGCTACAACACAAAACCCATCCCATACTTATGCTGCACAAGGTTCGTATTTAGCGACTTTATCTGTACTTACCGATATCGGGTGTAGTTCGGATCCGGCCACAAGAACCGTAATCATTACACAACCTCCGCAGGCAAAATTTGAAGCCAGTCTTCCTTATTGTGTCGGCAAAGCGATCATCTTTACGGATTTATCAACAGGCACGGCTGGGTCGGTACTTGCAAAATGGTATTGGGACTTTGGAGATGGTTCTCCACAGGTAAATTCGACGGCTGGCACACCACAAACACATATCTATACAAGTCCAGGTACATATACGGCCACATTGAAGGTTGAAACTACCTCTGGTTGCCAGAGCTTTGTTTTTACAAAACAGATAATTATCAATTCCAACCCGGTTGCTTCATTTAACCTGGATGGAAATGTTTGTTTGCCGCAGGGAACTGCCCATTTTATAAATGCATCAACGATGACTGATGGTACCGGACCATTGCTTACCTATTTATGGAACTTTGGCGATGGCAATACATCCACTGCAACAAATCCTGTGCATAATTTTACAACCGGAGGGCCATTTGCTGTTAAACTAACGGCTACGTCAAATAATGGATGCATTGATGACACTGTTCGAACCATAGCTAATATCTATGCTCAACCACAAGCGGCATTTAATGCTCCTGCTGAAGTTTGTCTTGGTGCACCTGTAAACTTCAGCGATCAAAGCACTGCAACAAACAGTACGGTTACACAATGGTTATGGAATTTTGGCGATGCAACGACATCAACCTTACAAAACCCGGTTAAAAATTATTCAGCTGCGGGAACATATACAGTAACACTTACCATTACTTCAGCCGTTGGTTGTGTTTCAACTACAGCAACAAAAACGGTAAATGTAAATGCACTGCCTGTTGCAAACTATACAACATCAACACCGGCATGTGCTAAAAGCAATATAACATTTACAGACGCATCCATACCAAACGCGGGCAACCTTGTGAAATGGACATGGAGTTTTGGAGATGGAAATAATGCAGTACTGGTGAATCCGGGTCCATTTACACACACTTATGTCAATGCCGGTATTTTTGATGCAACATTGCAGGTAGAAACAAACAAAGGATGTGTAAGCACCATTTTGACAAAACCAATTGTAATTAATATAGCACCTGATGCAGGATTTATTTCGCCTGAAGTTTGTTTAGCGGATCCGTCAGCGCCGTTTCTCGATACCAGCAAGATTTCCACTGGCGGCATAACAGGCTGGCAATGGAATTTCGGTGATCCAAATGCAAATGCAGGCAATCCAAATACTTCCACGCTTCAAAATCCGACACATCGCTACACCGTTGCTGGAAACTATACTGCGACATTAGTTGCTACATCCAACAATGGGTGTACTGATACAATTGCCCAAACATTTACGGTAAACGGTTCTATACCACTCGCGAACTTTACGGTGCAAAACACAACTGAACTTTGCAGCAATAAGGAGATAATTATTTCAGATGCGTCATCGGTTGATTTTGGCAACATCATTAAAACAGAAATTTACTGGGATTGGACAAATGATCCCATGATTAAAACAACAGACGAATTACCTGTTCCTGGAAAATTGTACGCTCATTCCTATCCTGCATTTGGAGCACCTGCAACAAAAACATACACGATAAGAATGATCTCTTATTCCGGGATCAGTTGCCTGAGTGTATCTACTCAAACCATAACTGTATTAGCAGCTCCGACTTTACGATTTGATGCAATAAATGAAATCTGTAGTAATGGCGATCCTTTCCAAATTACACAAGCTGGTGTTACGAACGGGGTGTCGGGCACAGGGGTATTCTCTGGTCCTGGCGTGAGTTCCTCCGGGTTATTTAATCCAACTGTCGCTGGCCCAGGCACACATACGATACGCTATACATTTACCGGTTCCAATACCTGCGGAAATTATATAGAACAAATGATACTGGTTAATCCGACCCCTAATGCATTTGCAGGGCCTGATAAAACGGTGTTGGAAGGAGGAGTGGTTCAGCTTACACCTGCATTGAATTCGGGTTTGCCGGTTACGTATACTTGGTCGCCGCCGACCGGACTTGATAATCCGAATTATCCTGATCCGCTTGCATCACCTGCTGGTGATATTACTTATACATTAAAAGTGACGTCTGATAAAGGATGTAGTGCAAGCGACCAGGTATTCGTAAGAGTGTTGAAGAACCCTGAGATACCAAATATTTTTAGTCCGAATGGAGATGGTATACATGATAAATGGGTGATAAGCTTTTTAGAAAGTTATCCTGGTTGTACGGTTGAAATATTCAACAGATATGGGCAGCGAATCTATTATTCAACAGGATATTCAAATCCATGGGATGGCACTATAAATGGAAAAGCTGCACCGGTTGGTACATACTATTATATCGTTGATCCAAAGAATGGACGGCAAAAACAGGCTGGCTATGTAGATATCGTGAGATAGGCCTCCCCAACCCCTCCAAAGGAGGGGTTGCTTAAGATGCCTTCTTTAAAAATAAAATAAATGATTCGAAAAGTTTTCATACGTGTATTTTTTTTGACTGTAACAGTTAGTGCTTTGTCGCAGCAGAAACCACATTACACCCAGTATGTCTTAAATCAATACATCATCAATCCTGCGATCTCGGGCATCGAAAACTATATTGATGTAAAAGTGAGTGCAAGAGATCAATGGGTAGGCCTCGCTGGGGCACCAAGGACCGCATATTTCACCGTCCATGCGCCAATTGGGAAAAAGGACTATAGAACATCGGCCACATCGTATGCTATACCGGGTGCCAATCCAAGAGGGAAATATTATTGGGAGTCATATACTGCAGCAGAACCGCATCATGGAATCGGCCTCTCAGTTATAAATGACAAAACTGGAAGCTATAATCGTTTTACGTCAGCAGTTTCCTATGCATACCATATTGGATTAAACTCAACCACCAATCTTTCCGCGGGGTTTGCGGGTGGTATTTCAAAAATAAGTATTGATGGTACCAGGCATGACTTTAGTGGCAGTGGTGATCCAATTGATCCGGCAACCGGCTCTGCAATCAGTGCTGAATTGTTTAAAGTAAGACCAGATCTTTCAGCCGGGTTATATCTTTATTCACGGGATTATTTTATTGGACTCGCAGCCCAGCAAGTGATACCGCAGAAATTACAATTTACAGATGATGCTGCCTTTGAAACGACGGGCAAATTAGTTCCGCATATATTTTTAAACGCCGGCTATCGTTTTTTGCTTACCGATGATATCAACGCGATCCCATCAGTAATGGTGAAATATATAACCGCATCATCGAAAAGCGGTTTTCAACCCGAACTTAACCTAAAACTCCAGTACCGTGATCTGTTGTGGGTAGGCGGTAGTTATCGTCATCAGGATGGCTTTGCTGCTATGCTTGGTCTAAACGTCAGCAATACGTTTAACGTCAGTTATGCCTACGATTTTACCACTACAAATTTGAATACGGTAAGTCGTGGCACCCACGAATTCATGATCGGCTTCTTGCTGGGAAATAAGTACAGTGAGCAATGTCCCCGTTGCTGGTGAAGATTATAGTCTCACAATCTTTTTAACCCGGGCAGCTTTCAATCTTTGCAACTGGTCCTTAGCTTTCTGTTGATTTTCCTGTACAAGTTGTAAGGTAATGTCGGTATCAGGGATTGCACAAACATTATTTTCTTTCATTGCTTTTTCAACGTTGATCAACGTTTTCAGATTGAAGTTAATCTGATGCTGAATGCTGTCAAGCTTTATCTGTGCAAGCGAAGTATTTATTTTTTGATTTACATTTTCCCAATTGATCTGTGAATAGGAAAGACGTAGCTGCTCCTCAAGTTTATTCCAATTCACGTTGTCAACTATCTCAGAATTATATTCTGATTTCAAAAGGCTTTTTTCCGCCGTGCTAAAGGCATCTGCATAATTTCTTTCCATTGCTTTCCACTCACTTTCCTTTAGGATTTTCTTGGTTGCATTAACTGCTTCTTTCACTTTAGTTTCTTCTTCAGGTGCCAGTTCAGGTATAACCGGAGTTGTATAATTAACATTCATAAATCCGGATGCCATTGACTCATCAGCGATTGGATCTTCCACTGTAAAAAATTCTTCACCAGGAGCCGCCATTGGTTTTTTCTTCACCGCAACTTTTATTCCGGAAGATTTTGCGATAAAATTACCTGTTGCAGCCTCTTTTCCATTTAAAAAATAATAAGGACTCAATTCATTTGTAAGTGTATAAAAATTCTGTTTCACAGCTTGCTTATCTACAGAAACAAAAAAATGGAGTAGTATAATTCCAAGCATAGTAGCGAGAGCGATAGAAAACTGCCTTATCGGGTTCCAGCCTTTATTTCTCATTCCAAGGATTGATTCAATACGATTCAACAAGTCATGATTTTTTCCGGCAGCTGCCATTACCATTTGCCGATGTTTGGTTTGTTCTAATCTCAATAGGGCAGAAGCATATTCACCGGGTTTGTATTGAAACTGCAAAACCATTTCATCACAACTGTGTTCTCTTTCTTTTTCAATACTCTTCACTAATAATTTTACAAATGGATTAAAATACAGGATGGTTTTGATAAAGCTAAGAATCAGATTCAGGAAATAGTCATACCTGTATATATGACTTAATTCATGAAGAATGACGGCTTCTAATTGATGAGGCGTTAAATTATTTATTGCTGCAACCGGGATAAGGACAATAGGTTTCAGGTAGCCAATTGTTACCGGAGATGTTACCCATTCGGATAGCCAAATTTTTACTTCTCTGGCAATTCCCATCGCCGCTGCTGTTCTTTTCACATACAGTCTCCATGCAACGTCTATTTTTTTGATACCCCTTTTACGAATTATTTGCACATACCTGTAATTACGAATGAACTGCCACAGGGGTGCTATCAATATTATTAAATAAGCAGCTGATGCATATGGTAACACCTTCCCAGCGAAATAATTCCATCCTGTGTCGCTGATCATGCCTGAATTATAGAAGGTGGTGATGGAATTAGATTCTGAAACCAGGGAAGAAATAAATGTGTAAACAAACCACGCAAATCCCGAAAAGGTGAGCAAGATAGCCAACGAAGTTTTATGGGCGGCTTTTATCTTATTAAAAAAAACAATTATGAACTGGTAGATTACCCAAAGTAAAGCCATTTGCCAAAGGCTGCTAATTAATGACCACCCAAGTGATTGCAGAAAGTTGACCTGGTTCATGAAATACAAATCTTATTTGCTTTTTAGACTATCGATCATTTCCTGGATCTTCTCTAATTCTTCCGCACTTGCCTTATGTTCTCCCAATGCCTGGATAACAAGCTGGGTAGGAGAGCCGCCAAAAAGTGAATCGATCATTTTTCCCAATAAATGCTTTTGTGTTTTTTCTTTACTCACTGCTGCCTGGTACACATGGGTACGCATACTATCATCTCTTTTTACTAGTCCTTTCTCATGCATTATTTGCATCAACTTAAGGGTGGTTGTATAGCCAGCATCTTTTAATGCAGCAAGGTCTTCATGTACTTCACGTACTGTAGCAAGACCTTTCTTCCAAAGCACCTGTAAGATCTCTAATTCGCTTTCAGTAGGTTTGATATAACGGGTAGTCGCCATAATTTTAATCTTTTGTAACCCGAATATACGACTTATTTCGTACGAACTAAATTTCTTGACTCAATTTAATTTTTTTTAACATGGGTTAACATTAAGACGGATGAGCGGTTAAAATGTTACGATGAATGAGTGAACAGGTGATTCAAAAAAACTAAGTCCCCCTGTAGAAACAGCGGGACTTAAGTAATGGTTCTGATTAGACTCTTTAATTATTTGTACTGAACAGTGTTTGCAGAATTAGTTTTTGCTGCGACTACCACGGGTTTGATCTCATTTTTAGGAACTGCTGCTGCATCACTTTTCGCATTACTTATTTGTGCAAGCGATGGAGCAATGACCAAAGATACAATTGACATCAATTTGATCAAAATATTCATTGAAGGACCAGAAGTATCTTTGAAAGGATCACCAACAGTGTCACCAGTCACTGATGCCTTATGCGGTTCCGACTTCTTGTAATATATTTCGCCATTTATCTCTACACCTTTTTCAAAACTCTTTTTCGCATTATCCCATGCACCACCGGCATTGTTCTGAAACATCCCCATTAATACACCGCTTACAGTTGCACCGGCCAGAAAACCTCCTAACGCTTCTGCACCAAGTCCAGGCATAAATCCAATGATCAACGGTGAAATTATAGCGATAGCACCCGGTAACATCATCTTTTTAATTGAAGCTTCAGTAGAAATAGCCACGCATTTATCATATTCAGGTTTCCCCGTTCCCTCCATAATGCCGGGAATAGTTTTGAATTGCCTTCTTACCTCTTCCACCATTGCCATGGCCGCCTCTCCAACGGCACGAATAGCTAATGAAGAAAATATAAATGGGATCATACCGCCAACAAATAAGGATGCAAGAACATTTGCCTTGTAAATATCAATACCACTAATGCCCGATACGCCGACAAAGGCGGCAAACAGCGCAAGCGCAGTGAGTGCAGCAGAAGCAATTGCAAATCCTTTTCCGGTAGCAGCAGTGGTGTTACCTACCGCATCAAGCACATCGGTTTTCTCACGAACTTCTTTAGGCAGCTCGCTCATTTCAGCAATACCACCCGCATTATCAGCAATAGGTCCGAACGCGTCGATAGCTAATTGCATAGCAGTTGTTGCCATCATACCAGCAGCAGCGATAGATACTCCATATAGACCTGCACATTCATAAGAGCCCCAAATGCCGGCCGCTAAGACAAGGATAGGTAGAAATGTGGACTCCATTCCTACAGCAAGTCCTCCGATCACATTTGTAGCATGACCAGTTCCGGATTGACGAACGATAGACAACACAGGTCTTTTACCCATGGCCGTATAATATTCAGTGATAATACTCATTAATGTACCCACTGCAAGTCCAACTGCAATGGCGCCCATCACACCCATGTTTGTAAACTCATGCCCGCGGAGTGACATTGTTTCGGGAAGTATCCAGTAAACGAGTCCCGCTGCAGCAATCGCGGTAAGAACGATAGATCCCCAGTTACCCATGTTTAATGCTTTCTGAACACTGCTGGTATTAATGCCTGCAGCATCACTGATACGAACGAACCAGGTGCCGGCTATAGAAAATAAAATTCCAACGCCTGCAATCAACATTGGTAATAAAATAGGAGACATACCACCAAGACCATCATCGCCGGTTACAATTGTTTGCTGACCAAGAACGATCGTTGCAAGTACGGTAGCAACATACGAACCAAACAAGTCGGCGCCCATACCGGCAACATCACCAACGTTATCACCAACGTTATCCGCAATAGTCGCAGGATTCCGTGGGTCATCTTCAGGAATGCCCGCTTCGACTTTACCAACGAGATCTGCACCAACATCCGCAGCTTTTGTATAAATACCACCGCCCACACGGGCAAACAATGCAATGGATTCAGCACCGAGGGAAAAACCGGTCAATACTTCAATCGTCCTGAGCATTTCTTCGCCATTCACTGAACTGCCGTCGGGAACAAAATACATTTTAAGAACTATGAATAACCCGCTCAATCCCAATACAGCAAGACCAGCCACACCAAGCCCCATCACCGAGCCACCAGTGAAAGAAACAGATAATGCTTTGCTCAAACTTGTCCGTGCGGCCTGTGCAGTTCTTACATTGGCCTTCGTTGCTATTTTCATCCCTATATAGCCGGCGGTAGCACTAAAAACGGCACCAACAACAAATGCGCCTGCAATGAGCCAATGGCTATGCGGGTTGGCTGTGGCCATGATCGCCAGCAGAATTCCAACGATTACTACAAAATATCCTAATATCTTCCATTCCGCTTTCAAAAAAGCCATTGCGCCTTCAGCGATGTAAGTGCTGATTTCTTTCATCCGGTCATTGCCGGCATCCTGCTTTGAAACCCAATTGAATTTGATAAATGTGTAAAGTAAACCGATTAATCCCATCGCGGGAACCAGGTAAATCAATTTGTCCATAAGTGTTGATTCTTAAACAGTTTAATGCTCCACAGATTATATGAAGGTCGGCAAAGATAGGGGAGAAAGCGGAAAATCGGGACTTGGGATTTTTGTATTTCTCAAAGCAACTTTAGGTTATATTTTCCAAATAGGTTGTGGCATTTCCCTTCGGTGCAAAAAACCGTTCTGCTGCATCTGCCTGTCATCATTTTCGTTTGATAAATATAACTGTCAATGACAAGAGAAAATATAGAATGGGGTTGAGTAATGAATGGATGCGTTTGGCCGAGATCATCATACTAGCAAAATCCAACCGTGTTTGTTGTCAGGTTAAAAAAAATCTTCGTCAGAAAACTTGGTTCAATACTTATTGTTACCACGAGGCCGCTATCAATTGAACAAGATAGGGGGCCAAAAAACGTAAAAAAATTTCTACCACGCGCTGCAATCGCTGCATCAACTATCCCGCAATAAAAAGTATTATTATATAAAACTCAACTTGCCCTCAGTATCATGTCAGCACCGGCACAGGAAGGGCAGAGATATGATTGCGGTGGGGTACTAATAATTATTGAGTCCCTTGCCGTTGGAATGCTATCGCCCTTACAGCTATATTCTTTTTCCCAACTTCAAAAACAGCAGAATAAATAAGGGGTAATATTTTGATCATTCCACACCATTGTTGTATACATTACCTAAACGAATTGTTTTTTGATCCGGTTGCTTAATTATAACAGCCCAATCTTTTTCATTATCTCTTTGAACCTTGAATCATCGCGTATTGAATCGAACTTAGGGTCTATACCCATGCTGCATAACGATTCTTCGTGTCTTTGGTAACTTTTTTCCAGCCATTCAAAGGCTTCCTCTTTTTCATCAAGCGCGGCATGTACCAGTGCAATACCGCGATAATCATTTGAGCTGAGGATTTTTTCGATCCCGGTATCTTCAATAATTTTCTTTGCTTCATCTTTTCTGCCCGCGCTGGCAAGAATATGAGCAAGGGCGACATCGGTTTTTACTTTGTTTCCTGTAAGATCCCCCCATCTTTTATTTTCGCTGATCGCTTCTTCGTATTGCCCTTTGGCAGTATACACCAGGGAAATAAGCCGATGAACAGGAGTAAAACCGGGATCAAGCTCCAATGTTGTCAATGCAGTTTTAATGGCTTCGTCGTATTGCCCAACATAATACTGAAATAATCCCTTGTCCTTTAAAATACCCTGCGATATTGGATCAAGATCAACGGCCACGGCGATTTCTTTGAATGCGGCTTCTGTTTTTCCAGTGAACAAAAGCAATTCTGCATACCAATGATGACCTGTTGCATATTTCGGATTCAGTTTTAGTCCTAATTTGAATTCTTTCTCTGCACCGGCCCAGTCCCAATCATTCAGCATAAGAGAAATGCCAAGTGAAACATGTGCCTCTGCAAGTTGTGGATCGATCTCGAGTGCTTTATGGACGGCCTCCATTTGCCTCGTATAAAGCTCGCGCCTGGAGATATTTGTATATTCTCCCATCAGGCTTAATGTATCCGCTATTCCTGCCCATGCTAAGGCATAATCAGGATCTTTCTCCAATGCTTTTTCAAAATACTTGATCGCAGATTTTAATCCTGGTTCATTTCTTTTCTTCCAAAAAAATATTCCCTGCAGATACAATTGATATGCTTCTGTATCATCGGTATATCTTTTTTGCAAGGTATTCTTTTCTTCACTTGTCAATTGTAACCGCAATGCTTCTACAATTTTTGTGGAAACATCTTCTTGTATATCAAATATGTCATCGAGTGTGCCGCGAAAGCTTTGTGCCCATAAATGAACATCACGACAGGCATCAATAAACTGTGCGGTGATACGTAAATTGTTGCCTGCTTTTCTTACGCTCCCCTCCATAATAAAATCGGCACCTGTTTCTTTACCGATCGTTTTTGTATCCTTCGTGGTATTTTTATATTTCATCGAGGTGGTTCGTGAGATCACCCTTGTGTCTTTCAACTTAGATAAGTTTGATATTAACTCCTCTGTCAATCCATCACTGAAATATTCCTGCTCAGGGTCATTGCTCATGTTTACAAACGGCAAAACAAGAATGCATTTTTGACGTACTGCTTCCCCTTTGCCTTCCAGCACTTCTGCGTCGGGAATCTTCAGACCCGGATTGCTGATAGCAAATATTTCCATTTGTTCCTTCACGTTCTTTAATTGATACCGTCCCATTGAAACGGCAGAAACTTCTTTTTGGTTTTTTATATCATCATAAGCTTTGCCCGAAATAAAAATACTTCCAGGCACGGCAAATGATTCCATCCTTGATGCGATGTTCACTCCATCGCCATAGATATTATTATCATCGACCAATACATCGCCGGTGTGGATTCCGATCCGCAGCGGAACAAGCGGAGGATGTTGCATTTCCAATTGTAAGGCTGTTGCGGCTTTAACACTCTCCAACGTACTTGTAAAACTGCATAGTGCGCCGTCACCATGAAATTCAAGCACCCGGC
>JAICGN010000051.1 GCA_025923075.1 Chitinophagaceae bacterium | reverse complement strand
GTGGTGAACAATGCAGCCAATATAAAAGGCAAACTTGGTGAAAAGGTGGCTGCAGGTAAGGACCTGGCCGTGTTAAGTAAAAAATTAGCAACTATTATCACAAATGTCCCGGTTGAATTTCATGAAGAAAATTTCAGGATAAAGGAAATGAATAAAGAAACATTGAAAGATGTTTTTGCAGACCTGGAGTTTAAGACACTTGGTAAACGGGTATTGGGTGACGAATTTGGAATTACAGTAGCGAATAAAGATTTTATAAAAAAGGAACAGCCGGTTGGTGTACAGACTGATCTGTTTGGGAATATTATTGAACCTGCAACCCCTACGATTGCTGTCGAACAAGCCCCATCAAACGGAAACGGGTCTTCTGAAACAATAACGGTTAGCAGGAACATTCATAATACTCCGCATAAATACGAAGCGGTGCAGGATGCGGCCGCAATTAAAAAGTTAGTGGCAGAATTAAAGAAGCATGATGAAATATGTTTTGATACAGAAACAACAGGGATCGATGCAAATGAAGCGGAGTTGGTCGGATTGAGCTTTTCAATTAAACCTGGCGAGGCATATTATATTCCATGCCCGCCGGACGAAAAAAAGACAAAGGAAATTCTTGCCTTGTTTGAACCATTATTTAATGATAAAAACAAAACCTGGATCGGACAAAATACAAAGTATGATATGCTTGTATTGAAATGGTATGATATAGAATTAAAAGGGAAAATCTTTGATACCATGCTGGCTCATTATGTAATAGAACCGGATGGCAAACGAGGGATGGACCAGTTAAGTGCAAAATATCTTGGATACGAGCCGGTACATATTGAAGAACTGATCGGCAAGAAGGGAAAAACAGCCCAGGGAAGCATGCGGGATGTGGAACTGGAAAAAATTAAAGAATATGCCGCTGAAGATGCTGACATCACACTGCAATTGAAAAAAGTTTTTCTGCCGCAATTAAAAGAAAAAGAGGTTGAAAGAGTTTTTTATGAAGTTGAGAATCCATTGGTGAAGGTGTTGACGGATATGGAATTTGAGGGAGTTAAGATCGATGAAGAGTTTCTAAAAGATTATTCTAAAGAATTGGAAACAGAGGCAAAAAAAGCCGAAGAAAGCGTTTACAAACAAGCCGGCGTACGTTTTAATCTTGCTTCGCCAAAACAGCTGGGTGAAGTCCTATTTGATAAACTTAAGTTGGATCCTTCAGCTAAGAAAACAAAGACAGGACAATACCAAACCGGTGAGGATGTATTATTGAAACTTGCTGCAAAAGAAAATAAGATAGCAGATGATATTCTTGTTTTTCGTGAAATGACAAAACTAAAATCAACGTATGTTGATTCACTGCCATTGCTTATCAACAAAAAAACGGGAAGGGTACATACAACCTACGGACAGGCGGTGGCGGTAACAGGCCGGCTTGCAAGTAACAATCCGAATCTTCAAAACATACCGGTAAGAACTGACCGTGGAAAGGAAATACGTAAAGCTTTTGTTCCTAGAGATAATAAACATATCCTGTTATCGGCAGACTATTCGCAAATTGAATTAAGGATCGTAGCTGCCATCAGCAGTGATAAGAATATGTGCAAAGCATTTAAAGACGGCACAGACATTCATACGGCTACTGCGGCAAGAGTTTATAACATCGAAGAAAAGGATGTGACTAAAGAAATGCGTTACAAAGCGAAAAGTGTAAACTTCGGGATCATTTATGGTCAGGGCGCATTTGGTCTTGCTGATAACCTTGGTATTGCAAGATCAGAAGCAAAAGAGATCATCGATAATTATAAAAAACAATTTCCGGGCATACAAAAGTATATGGATGATACGATCAATTTCGCCAGGGAACATGGGTATGTACAAACACTAATGGGTCGTAAACGCTGGCTACGAGACATAAACTCTTCCAATTTTACAGTGAGAGGATTTGCTGAAAGAAATGCGATTAATTCTCCAATACAGGGCACAGCAGCTGATATGATCAAGCTCGCGATGATAAAAGTTCACACCGCGATGAAAAAAGAAGGATTTAAGAGCCGGATGATCTTACAAGTGCATGATGAATTGGTTTTTGACGCGACAAAAGATGAAGTGAAGGATTTAAAACCGTTGATCATTGAATGCATGCAGGCGGCCATGCCTTTGCCTAATAAAGTTCCGGTGATCGCTGAATGTGGTGAAGGAAAGAACTGGCTGGATGCGCATTAGACAGAAACATGATTTGCCCCCAAGCCCACTGAAGGGGGGTGTGGCAAGACTCTTTCTTGAAAAGCTTTTCACAAACGGAGTGCAAACAAAGTCCCCTTTAGGGGATTTAGCGGCAGGAAGGTTGTGATATACGGAAAGACACTATTGGGTTTTTGAAGGATTTATTGGAAATCGATTTATGAAAAAGATTTTTTTCATTCATTTCAATGAAGCTGAATTGAAAGAAAAAATTCAGCCTTTAAAAAAAGCGGGGTATAAAGTAGAATATCATTTTAGCACGGAGACGACGGCAAACTTTAAAGACAATTTGCCTGATGTGTTAGTTGTTTGCCTTGACAGGTTACCATCGCATGGCAGCCGCTATGCAGAATGGATGTGGGAAACAAAGAAAAGACAACACATACCAATTATTTTTTGTGGCGGTAAACCGGAAAAAGTAATTACCGTCAAGGAAAAACTTCCGAATGCGATTTTTTGCAGCAATGAAAAGCTATTGGCAACACTAGATAAAATAAAATGATCATGACCTGGAATGACTATTTCGCTATTCTTCAAAATGTGAGTACAAGATATTTCTATATCGCCGGTGCCGCATTTCTTGTTGGTTATGTGCTATTGCGTAAATGGCTCGTGCATAAAAAGATCCAGCAGCGATTTCCGCAGGCTAAAGATTATTTGCGGGAGATCAGTTATTCTGTCATTACCATGTTATTCTTTGCTTTGATTCCGCTATTTCTTATAAAAAATCCTGCCATTGAACCTTACACCACGCATTATACAAAGATCGAAGAGCATGGCTGGTTCTATTTTTACGCTGCATTCCCTTTGATGTTCATTATTCACGACACTTATTTTTACTGGACGCACCGGCTGATGCATCATCCCAAAATTTTCAAATTCTTTCATCTCGTACATCATCAATCTACCAACCCGTCACCGTGGGCGGCTTATGCTTTTCATCCGTTGGAAGCGATTGTGGAAGTTGGGATCACTGCTGTTTTCCTGTTCACCATTCCAATTCATAGCCTGCACCTGCCAATTTTCTTTTTATTCTCTATTATTTACAATGTTTACGGGCATACCGGGTATGAAATCTATCCAAAGGGTTTTAGCAAGAATTGGTTTGGTAAATGGATCAACACATCAGTTAATCATAACCTGCATCATCAATATTTTAAAGGAAATTATGGCTTATACTTTTTATTCTGGGACCGGATGATGGGAACAATACGAGATGATTATGATGAGAAGTTTGAAGAAGTGAAGACAAGAAGCCGGATAGAATTACAGAACTCATCCCGATAGGTATCGGAAAGGAAGCTTAACCTGTACATTTAAGTCGATTTATTAAATATTTCATGTATTATACAGGCGGTTTAGTTATATTTTAATCATGTATTAGTTTGCCATATAAATAAATTTTTATGCATAGATCTCTTGCACTCATCCCAATTATTATCTCGTTTATTACCGCTGCCCAGCCAAGTGAAAAAATGGATTTTGAAAAATATAATCCGCCATCAACATTGGTAGTACCGGAAAATAAAATAACCAGGGCAAAATTTCCTTTTATTGATGTGCATAATCACCAGTTCAGTATGCCGACCATGGACCTGAATGGGCTGATAAAAGAAATGGATAAGTTGAATATGAAAGTAATGGTGAACCTGAGTGGGCAAAGCGGGAACAACATCGTACAGTCAGTAAAAAATATTAAAGACAATTCTCCGAAAAGGTTTATTGTTTTTGCCAATGTTGATTTTAGCAGGGTAGGCGAGGAAGGTTGGGGTGAGAAAGCATCCAAACAATTAGAAGAAGATGTAAAGAACGGTGCCAATGGATTAAAGATCTATAAAAGTCTGGGCATGTCATCAAAGGACGTTACCGGGAAACGGATCCCTGTTGATGATCCCAGGCTTGATCCCGTGTGGAAAAAGGCAGGAGAGTTAAAAATTCCTGTACTTATTCATACCGCCGATCCGAAACCTTTCTGGGATCCTATGGATGATAAAAATGAAAGGTGGCTGGAGCTGGCAACTCATGACAGGCGTAAAAGAAGTGATACCGATCCGGCCCCGTGGCAGCAACTGATGGATGAACAACATCGCATGTTCAAAAAACATCCCAATACAACTTTTATCAATGCACATTTTGGATGGTACCCGAATAACCTCGGAAAACTGAGTGAGTTAATGGAGGAAATACCAAACATGTATGTTGAGTTCGGTGCGGTCATTGCCGAGCTGGGCAGACAGCCAAAGGCAGCTAAAAAGTTTTTTGAAAAATACCAGGACAGGATCTTATTTGGCAAAGACAGCTGGGTACCTGAAGAATATGCCACCTACTTCCGTGTATTGGAAACAGAAGATGAATATTTTCCTTATCATAAAAAATATCATGCATTCTGGGCCATGTATGGAATGGGTTTGCCCGATGCGATCCTGAAAAAAATATATTATAAGAATGCCTTGCGCATTCTTCCCAACATAGATAAATCACAATTTCCTGATTAGAATGAAAAAAGATATAACGGACAGGAATGATTTGTTACAGCTCCTTACTTTATTTTATAATAAACTGTTAGCCGATAAGTCTATTAGTTATTTATTTACTGATGTTGCTAAGATCGATCTGCCTCATCATCTCGATATCCTGGTGAATTTTTGGGATAGCGTTTTGTTTCAAAATGATGTGTATCGTAAAAATGCGATGCAGCCGCATCTGATACTTCATCAAAAATCGCCACTGCAAAAACATCATTTTGAAACCTGGCTCAGGTATTTTAACGAAACGGTAGATGAATTGTTTGAAGGCGAAAAGGCATTTCTTGCTAAAGAAAGAGCATTAAGTATCGCTACCGTTATGCAAATAAAAGTCAGCCAGTTGAGTGGCCGTTGATTTGTTACGAAGCAATTTGGAGATTATTCCATAAATAATTTTTTTTATTTTTTATTCTGCTGGCTTATGTAATTAAGCCGGCTCCTTCATCCTTACAGCAAATGAATGCTTATGCAGCGACTATCATTTGCTTTAGACCCGAGGTATTTCCAGGTAATTTTTCAAGCGATCTTTCTGACTTATGGAATTCTTTTTCTCGATTGGAATGCCGATTGGCAACATTATATCATCAGCATCGGAGGTTGTTTATTGTTTCAATATGGCGCCGATTCAATCAGGTCAAAAAGATTTTTAAGGCCCAACGAGTTTGACCGATGGGGCTTTAGTGTACTTATCAGCGCCATGAGCCTATGTCTCTTATTGAAAACGAATCATTGGTATGTGAGCCTGTTCGCTGCCTTCTTAACTGTTGGTTCGAAATACATTCTTCGTTTTAACAAAAAACATATTTTCAATCCTTCAGCATTTGGCATCGTTGTCACACTGCTCCTTACAAATGATGCCTGGTTAAGCCCCGCTCAATGGGGAAGCAATGCAGTTATTTTTTTCTTTGTAGTTACACTTGGAACAATTGTAGTAACAAGAGTGCAAAAGTTAGATGTCAGCCTTGCATTCCTGCTCACATTTGTTGGCTTGCTTTACTGGCGACAGGTGTATGTATTAGGCTGGCCAATGGATCATTTTATTCATTCAGTCAGCACGGGCAGTTTATTGCTCTTCACTTTTTTCATGATCAGTGATCCGAGAACATCACCGAATCATCCATTGGCAAGAATTATTTGGGCAATATTGATTGCAGTAGTTTCATTTTATCTCGCTGCATTTAAATGGAAATACAATACGATCATCTGGGTACTGGTAGCAGCTGCCCCGCTCGTTCCTTTGCTGGATATAATTTTTAAATCAAGACAATTCGAATGGAATCGCTATACAATTATCAACCACCCCTTTCTCCCCTTTAGGGGCTGGGGGTATAAACTAAAACAAATGGTCATGAAACCTATAATGAAAAAAGGCGCTGCTATAATTATACTGGCGGCAATGATAAGCAATGAAGCTGCTGCCTTCTGCGGCTTTTATGTAAGCAAGGCAGATGGCACATTGAAAAATAAAACATCACAGGTGATTCTTGTCCGGGATGGCAACCGAAACGTAATCACAATGTACAATGATTTTAAAGGCAACCTGAAAGATTTTGCCATGGTGGTACCGGTGCCAGTAGTATTACAAAAGAAAGACATCAAAGTAGTAGAACAGTCAATTTTTAATACGCTGAATGAATACAGCAAGCCAAGGCTGGTAGAGTATTATGACCAGAATCCATGTGCTAAATATGATTATGACAAAATGGAAAGAGCTGCTCCTATGTCATTAAGTGAAGTTGTTGTTACAGGAAACGCAACAATGAAAAGAAAGGAATTAGGAGTAAAAATCGAAGCAAAATATCTCGTTGGCGAATATGATATCCTCATCCTGTCTGCCAAAGAATCTTCAGGATTAAAAACCTGGCTTTTAGAAAATGACTACAAGATTCCTGCTGGTGCCGAAGAAGTGCTGGAACCCTATATCAAAAGCAATTTGAAATTTTTTGTAGTAAAAGTAAATGAAGCTGAAAAGAAGAAGCTTCCGGGCAATTTTCTTCGCCCGATTCAAATCAGCTTTTCTTCTCCAAAATTCATGTTGCCGATCCGTCTTGGCATGGCCAATGCGGATGGTGACCAGGATATGATCGTGTATGCGTTCACAAAAAAAGGAAGAATAGAAACAACTAATTACAGGACCCTGTCTTTGCCTACCGGAAAAAATATTCCCTTGTTTGTAAAGAATAATTTTGGGAATTTCTATGCTAATCTTTTTCAAAACCAATGGGACAAAGAAGGCAAGGCACTTGCTATGCTTGAATATGCATGGGATGTAAGCCCGAAGAATTTTGTGAAATGTGATCCCTGTGTAGCTACGGCCCCCTCGACGCAGGATCTTGTACAAGCCGGTGTATGGTGGATCAACCGTGTCCCGATGGATATCGGGAGGAATAATTACGATGACGTATATGAAGAGGATGATTATTCAACTAACGTTTATTTCACAAGATTACATGTACGCTATAACCGCAAATCATTCCCGCAGGATCTGATGTTCCAGGTAACTCCAAACACGGATAATTACCAGGCAAGATATGTTGTTACGCACCCGGCGACCGGCGACTTTAATTGTGAAGCTGGCAAAAAATATCTGAAAATGCTAAAACAACGACGCGCAGATGAATTGGAAATGCTTACCTACCTGACAGGAAAAGATTATAGCGACTGGGATGTGGTGGCGGGACAGCCTGAAGAAAAATATGTACCGGCCGATGCTTCGTATGCTTCTATTGCCCCATCTGTTGAAAACAGGCCTAAAAAAGATAAAGGAATTTTAGTAGCAACGCTTGGTGTAGTTGGACTTATTTCTCTTGCCGGGTTCAGGCGAAAGAGTAAAAAATAATCCCCCATTGAAAAATAAATAAGAGCTGGCAATTGCCGGCTCTTTTATTTTAGATACCAATGCTTATAGCGTAATAAATGCTTCGACAAAATAATAATCACCAGGCAAAAAATTATTTTCTTCATTATATCATATTTATTGTGTTTTTGCAAATAGTCTTTCCTTCATTTTTTTGTCATGGCCATAAACGTCGTCACGGAAATTTAGTTTCCCATCCCTGTCAACCCATGCCGTAAAATATCCAATAAATACCGGGACAGGATCTTTCATATTGTAAAACTGTTCTTTGCCTGCATTCATTGCTTTTGTAATTTTTACCGAATCCCAATTGGAGTCATTACGCAAAAGGAATTGAGCCAGTTTTTTCGGCTCACTGACCCTTATACATCCATGACTGAAAGTTCTTCTCTCTTCATTAAAAAGGCTTTTCGATGGTGTATCATGCAGGTAGATGCTATAATTATTAGGGAATAAAAATTTTACCAGCCCAAGTGAATTCCATGGCCCTGGCTTCTGTCTTACACTATTGCCATGCCATTCCATGTGATGACGGGCCAGATAATTTTTGTTTCTTGCTATTGCTGGCAATATTTCTTTTTTCAGAATTGAAGAAGGAACATTCCAGTAAGGGCTGAAAACAATATGTTTCATATTACCGTTAAAGATCACGGTATTATTTGCAGCGGTACCCACTACAACATTTGTGCTCCAGGCATATTCTCCTTTATCATAAACATGCAGACGGAATTCCGGTATATTCACCAGCAAATAGTCCGTCGTGGGTTGTGCCGGCACCCACCGAATACGTTCCATATTTATCAATATCTGTTCTACCCGTTGTTCTATCGGCCGATTCATTTCATTTAAAAGCGTTGCTGTAATAATGCCGTCTTGTTTTAAACCATAGCGCTTTTCAAAACTCTTTATCGCATCCTCCAGTTCTTTTGTAAAAATTGCCGTCGTATCTTCTTTCATCAAATCACCTGTTAGAAATAACCTCTTTTTGACGGCGACCAAAGAGGGCGAACTGTCATTCAGTGTATACTTTTTTTTATCGGCTTTTATTAATGACCAGTTTCCTCTATTCTCTATCTCATTATATTTAAGAAGATAACTTTTTAATAAATTATACTGCCGGTTGACCGGCTCCAGGTCAGCCAGGTTCTTTCCTTTCCGAACCAGCACCGAATCAAGCAAAGCGGAAGGATCAATTTTCTTTCTTGGAATAAACCAATCCAATTCACGGGCGTCAAGCTGGTTATTGCCCTGGTAGGCCCGGCGTGTATAACGGAAAAACTGCGCAGTTAAAAGCAATTCGCTATTTAATACAATACTATCATTTAAATTATAATTAAAATTTCCAGACATCAATGAATCGTATAGCTTTTGCAGCGGGTAGCTTTTTAACGCAGAATCTTTGGAGTAACTGATATAGTCATTATAGACTTCATAAAACGAAGTAGCATAATCGGCCATACCTTCCTTAAAGAACCAGGCGAATTGATAATTGCGGGCATTATAAAAGTTACGGATCCTTTTCACCAGTGAGTCATGAAAATCCTGCCCAGACAGGAATTTCTCCATCTTTGTACTGTCAAAGAATATTTCGCTGTATGAAGTGCTGGCATTTATAGAAGTATCCCGTTTAATTATTTTTTGCGCTTTAACTCCATTATCTCCGTCGCTACAATTATAAAAAAAAACGGCCAATGCTGACCAAAGTAGGAACCTGGTTTTCATATATTGAAATTGTTGCCGGTGTAAATTAACTTAATTGCCAGATGTTTGAGATGATCGTTTAAAATAAACCTAAACAGGAAATCAAAAATATTTTCATTGGCGTTTTCGGGTTATCTTGCACTCCCAAATTTTAAACTTTATGGAATATAGTAAGCTGGTTGCCGTTACAGGACTTCCCGGATTATTTGAATTGATCAGCAGTCGCGGAGATGGCGCCGTTGTCCGTTCACTGGATGATAATAAGACTCAATTTATTTCCGGTCGTGTTCATAATTTTTCTCACCTCGAAAGTATTGAAGTATATACCCAAAGAGAAAATGTGAACCTGGTTGATGTTTTCAATGCGATGGAGAAAGGAGGCGGCTCGTTGCCGGACGCCAGTGATAATACGGCTGTAAGAAAATATTTTGAAAGGGTGTACCCTGAAATGGATTTTGAAAAAGTATATCCCAGCGATATGAAAAAGATGGTAAAGTGGTTCGATTCATTGCAAAAGCATAATATAGAAATAAAGCTCTCAGCGCTTCCTGAAGAAGCAGCTGAACCTGTTGAAGAAGTAGTGAAAGAAGAACCGGTTGCCGAAGAACGGCCAAAGAAACCTGCCCGTCCGGCAGGCGGGAAAACTACAAGAAAAAAGAAATCCGAATAATCATTTATTGATGATAAATAGAATGTGCCAGCCCGGTGGCAAACTATTTGCATATTAGTGCCTCAGCAAATTAGCATACTATGTACTCTGCAGATATAAAAAAACTTCCCCGTCATTTTTTACCAAAGGATTTTACCGTTACTACCTGGGAAAAACTAGAGCCATTTTTTATTGATCTTCTTGAAAGAAAGATCAATTCAAAGCAAGACCTGGAAAATTGGTTGAAGGATATCAGTGAGCTGGAAGCGGTTTTAAGTGAAGACGGTTGCTGGAGGCAAATCAGGATGACTTGCGATACAGAAAGCAAGGAACTTGAGAATGCTTTTACTTTCTTTATGATGGAGATACAGCCAAAAGCACAGCCATACGCAGACAAGCTGAACAGAAAACTGGTTGATTGCCCTTTTACGAAAGAGCTGGATCAAAAAAAATTTTTTACTTATTTACGGACCGTAAAGAAAAATATCGATCTGTTTCGCGAGGAAAATATTCCAATCATTGCTGAAATGAATGTAATGCAGCAACAATTTGGTGTTATCTCCGGAAAAATGACAATAGAAGTTGACGGAAAGGAATACACCTTGCAACAGGCGGCAAAATTTCTTGAAAATAATGACAGGAAGCTGCGGGAGTCTGTATACAGAAAAGTTGGTAATCGAAGATTAGAGGATAAAGAAACACTGAATCATCTTTTTTCATCGCTGATAGAAAAACGTCACCGTATTGCTGTTAATGCCGGCTTTTCAAACTTTCGTGATTTCAAGTTTGTTGAAATGGGTCGCTTTGATTATAAACCTGAAGATTGCTTTCAGTTTCACCAGGCAGTAAAAGAAAAAATCCTTCCCCTGGTAAATGAGATCTATGAAAGAAAAAAGAAAAGGCTTGGCGTTGATACATTGCGGCCATGGGATCTTGAAGCGCACCCGGCAGATGAAAGAGCATTAAATCCCTTTAAGACCGGCGATGAATTAGTTGAGAAATCAATTGCATGTTTTAATGAGCTCGATCCATTTTTTGGAGATTGCCTCAGTAAGATGAGATCGATGGGACATCTTGATCTCGACAGCCGCAAAGGCAAAGCGCCTGGCGGGTATAATTGCCCATTAGCGGAAAGCGGCGCCCCTTTTATCTTTATGAATGCTGCCGGACAAATGGATGATGTAACAACTATGGTTCATGAAGGCGGTCATGCGGTTCATTCTTTTCTTGCCCACGATCTTGAATTGACTTCTTTTAAAGAATACCCGATGGAGATCGCCGAAGTTGCGAGCATGGCAATGGAACTTTTTACAATGGGTAACTGGCATGTGTTTTTTAATTCGGAAGAAGAATTGAAACAAGCAAAGGAACATCAGCTTGAAAGGGTGATCACTATTTTTCCATGGATCGCAACAATTGATAAGTTTCAGCATTGGGTGTATGAAAATCCAAATCATTCAGAAGAACAAAGAGCTGATAAATGGGTTGAAATTTTTACTGAGTTTACTTCCCCGGTTCTTGATGTTTCGGGGCTTGAAGAATACCGCAAATATTTTTGGCAAAAGCAATTGCACCTTTTTGAGGTACCATTTTATTACATTGAATACGGTATTGCGCAGCTTGGTGCCATTGGTCTTTGGAAACAGTTCAAAGAAAATAAAGAGCAGGCTCTTAAGAATTATATAGCCGCACTTGCCCAGGGTGGTACGCGAACTTTGCCTGAACTCTTCCAACTCGCTGGTCTCCGTTTTGACTTCTCACCAACGGTTGTTGGAAGTTTAATGTCCTTTGTACACGCAGAAATGAAGCAATTAACAGAAAGTTAATGGAAAATACCACAAAAGTGGTATGCCTCTTTTTTGGAGCCTAGTCATTTGTCATCGTACTTTACATCTGAAAAGTAAATGCGGAAAACCGCATTTCAACATAGCTACTAATCAGAGCCTTAACCTAAGTCCCCCTGTTTCCACAGTGGGGCTTACTTTTTACGGCAAGCGCCGCAAATTCCGTTCACTACTATCTCTACATTATTAGCAAGGTATTCTTTTGGAAGCTTCACTGAGGGAATTATAAATTCTTCAAGACATTCTGTTTTACCACATACAGAACAAATGAAATGATAATGATTATCATGATGATGGCCTTCAAAACAATCATTCTTGCACAAGGCGTATTTCACCGAATTATCGGCAGTAGGTATCGTGTGCAATATTCCTTTTTCAACAAAGGTTTGCAATGTGCGGTAAACCGTTACCCGGTCAAATCTTTCTCCGGCTTTATGCTCGATGTCAGCATGAGCCAGCGCTCTCGTGTTGGTTAAAAAAAGGTTGAGGATTTTTTCCCGGCTTGCGGTTACGCTCAGCTGGTTGCGCCGAAGTATATCGTGGATCCTGCTGTCCATAAATCCTATTTCTCTTTTAATAACAATTCTATCTCGTCAATCATTTTGTCCACTTCACTTTGCTGAATACCTTCATAAATATTTCTTACAATGCCTTTCTTGTCTACTAACGAAAAAAACTGCGAATGAATAAAATCCTGTTCAGAATTGATAGGGTTATTGTTAGGGTCATCAATTTTATAACTGTACCTGGCCTGCTTGTATAAGCTATCTTTAAACCCGGTGAGAAAGATCCATTTGTCAGTGTTTACTTGCAGGCTATCCGCGTATTTTTTCAATACAGACACCGAATCATTCTTAGGATCGCTGGTGTGTGAGAGGATCAGGAAATCTGAATCGTTTTTAAATCGCTCATATACCTTTCTCATATTTCCATTCATGATTGGACAAATACTTTTACACGTGGTGAAAAAATATTCCGCTACGAAAACTTTTCCGGCGACGTCATTTTCCGTCACTGTTCTTCCATCCTGGTTTGTAAAGGAAAATGGTAAAACTCTGCCGATAGGTTCCAGTTTAGATTTTCCAAAACCAGGGACAAGCTGGCTCATGGTAAAATAAAAACCAATCACCAGAATAATGAAGAACACGATATAAAAAACTGTTTTCCTGCTCATAATTGGGAGACCAAAATTAACTATGATTGGTTCTAACTGCTCGATTGCAAAGGTAATTTATATTTTGCAACTTTGTTGCAGACAGTTATCTTTGCAGCGTGAAACTTCAGATCAATTGGAATGCTTTAGGCGTTTCTGCCACGGTTGCCTGCGCCATTCATTGCGCTTTATTGCCATTATTTCTTAGCACACTGCCATTGTTTGGTATTAATATTCTGGATAATATTTATTTTGAAGCGGGCATGATGCTGATTGCTTTACTCATTGGTGGACTTACCTTATTCCACGGATACAGAAAACATCACCACCGCTTTACTCCTTTGATCCTTTTTATTACCGGCATGTTCTTTCTGATATTTAAACATTTCTTGTCCGATGCAGTGATCTGGTTAATAATTCCTTCATCGGTTCTTATCCTGCTTGCTTATTTTCTTAACTGGAGACTTTGCCGTATCGCAAAACATTGCCACAGTTCAGATTGTAATCATTAGCCTTGCAGCGTTTCAAGTCAATTCTACCTTCCAGGACTTTTTACATAACTTGAATTATAATAACTCGGAAATATGAGATCAATCCTTCTTATTTCATTAACTCTCTTGTCTGTTTCAGCATTTTGTCAAACAAAACCTGCCCGTCCGGCAGGCGGGGATGAAACAGAAGTAAGGAATATCCTTACGCGCCAAAACCAGGCATGGAATCGCGGAGACATAGATGCCTTTATGATTGGATACTGGGAAAATGATTCGCTGATGTTTATTGGTAAATCAGGTGTTACCTATGGCTATAAAAACACCTTATCAAATTATAAAAAAAATTATCCTGATACGACCATAATGGGAAAGCTTACATTTACACTTATTCAGCTCAAACAACTTTCGCCTGAGTATATTCATGTAACCGGCAAATATTACCTGACAAGGACAATAGGAGATGCAAGCGGCCATTTTACTCTTGTATTCAGAAAAATAAATGGCAAGTGGGTGGTCATTTCGGATCACAGCAGTTGATTGTACTTTATTCAATAAACCCAAAACTAATTTATATATGGCACTTATCGTTGTAGGAATGATCGTACTTATTATCGGTATTGTCATTGCACGCAATCCGGGTCCTGCTCAGCGTTTTGCCGGATCAGTAAAAATCGCCGGTGTTTTAATTATGATTGCAGGTGTCCTGATTTCGGCCGTTGTACAGATTGATGCGGGACAGGTTGGTGTAAAAAAGCTTTTTGGTAAAGTGCAGAATGATGTGCTGCAAAGCGGACTTCATATGATCAATCCATTAGTAGACGTGACTCGCCTTGATATAAAAACACAAAACTATACTATGAGTGGCGTTCATGATGAAGGTGTAAAGGCGGCAGATGACGCTATCAGGGTGTTGACTTCCGATGGGCTGGAAGTGACGATTGATCTTACCGTTTTATTTCGGCTTACAGAGGCGGATGCGCCGAGGTTGGTAAAAGAAACAGGTGTCAATTATGTAGATAAAATTGTGAGACCGCTAACAAGAACAAAGATCAGGGATAATTCAGTTTACTATGACGCCATATCACTTTACTCTACAAGAAGGGATGAATTTCAAAACCGGATCTTTAAGAGTATTGAGGAAGATTTTAAAAAAAGAGGCCTATTTCTTGAACAATTACTCGTTAGAAATATTACGCTGCCACAATCTGTGAAGGCAACCATTGAAGGGAAAATCAATGCAGAACAAGAAGCACAGAAAATGCAATTTATTCTTCAAAAAGAAAAACAGGAAGCAGAAAGAAAAAGAGTAGAAGCACAAGGTATTGCAGATTACCAGCGGATCATAAACCAGGGACTGACGGATCAGCAACTTCAATATGAACAAATAAAAGCGCTGAAGGAAATTGCAACGTCCCAAAACGCGAAGATCATTGTTATGGGCAAGGGAAATACTCCGGTAATACTTGATACAAAAAATTAACGGAACGGCGGTTTAACTTATTTCCCCCATATTTTATATAAATACCAAAGCAGCAAACAAAGGCTAATAACCAACCAGGCAAAAAAGGCTACATGAACAAAAGATGAATAGTTTACGCTATAAGCCATTTTAAAATAAATGCCGGCTGTAATATTTATAAATAGCCACATTAAAAACGCAAAAAGTGAACGGAGGATCTTCCTGAAATACCTCGCCACTTCCGGATCCATGCCGAACATTATACGTTGAGTTTGATTTTTGACAAGGTAACTCAATTATGAAAAAGGCGGGACAACTATTTAGCCATCAAAATATTTCTAAATTCAAGTGAGTCTCCATTAAATACATTGAAATCAACTTTTGAAAGAATGCCATTTACTCTGCCTTCCTCGCTATGTTGCCAAAAATCCCATTGCCTGTTGATTCGGGGCGTGTCGTATTGAAAATAATGTGCCGCCCATAGAGGATAACTGTTAAACTCCTTACCAAGACACCGGGAATAAAAATCAACATTGGTATAAATAATTGGCTTTACTCCATAGTAGTATTCAATAACATCCAGCCATTCTTTCAACTCCTTTTTTAAAACAGGCAGGCTAACACCATAGGTCTGTTCTATATCCACTACCGGGGGAAGATCTCCTTCCTCCAGGTCAACTGCACTGATAAAATTTTCGGCCTGCTCTCTTCCATCTTTTGTTGCGAGAAAGAAATGATAGGCGCCGCGAATCATTCCTGCCTGTTTTGATTTTTTCCAATTTCTTTTAAACTGCGGATCAGTATTTACAATGCCCTCGGTTGCTTTTATAAAAACAAAACCAAGCTGTATATTCTTAACTTTCATTTCTTTTACCGCCTCCCATGAAATTACTGACTGGTATCTTGAAACATCAATGCCGTGTATCAAATAATTTTCAGGAATTGAAATGCCAAAAGCCGGATAGCGTACAAACCGGGATTTGCGACTAAGCCACCAATCATACCCAAGCATAAACGCTAATGTTGCAGCAAAAACAATAAGCAGTATCCACCAGTTTTTTTTAGTCTTTTTGCGGCGGGCCATGAAGCAATTAATTTAGTTTTTTATGATGTGGCGTGTAGTTTTAAAGCTGCCTGCATCAACGCGTAGCAAATATACCCCGGCCGATAATTTTGAAATGTTAATTTGAATTAATTCAACAGGCGCAGTCGTACTTACTTGTTGTTGCCATACCAATTGCCCCATGGTATTAAATAACCGTAAACTCATTGTTGCCGAAACTGAATTCGTTACAGATAATGTGACCGTGTTTGAAGAAGCAGGAACAGGAAATACATTGATTTCATAATCAGACGCCGGAATGGTTAGCGTAATGTCTTTAACCGAAACATTGCTTCTCGAAAGTATCCAGTATTCCGGGTCGATAATCACTGTATCTGCCTTAAACCCTATTGGTTCTAAAAAAAATTCATTGTTCTTTGTATTGTCAACAACTACAGTCTTTTCCTGGGAGCCGCTTTTAAATTTTAAGGCCAGCGGCATTTCAAAAAAGTCAGCCGATGGGTGTGATGTAGTTTGACTTACTGACAGCAAAGCGTTGTGATTATTATCCTGGTTCCATTTTACAGTATAGGATGGATAACCCTGGCCAGCGTACCAGTCTTTGAAAAATTCTGTAAGATTTTTTCCGCTAACCTGCTCGAGGTTTCTTTTCAGATCATTGGTTCTTGCGAAACCATAGGCAAGTTTTGGATCAGCGATATACTGCCTGATCCCACGGAAAAACAAGGTATCCCCCAGTACCCACCTCAGCATATGCAGCAAGTACGCGCCTTTGTTGTAAGATAGCCTGCTGTTAAATATCCGCCCAACATTTGTTGTATCATCAACCCATACCGAGCCTCCAGGAGAATTTGTTATCGAGATATTTAAATTTCTCAACCTGTTTATATGATTTGCCGGGTTTGACTTTTCAAAATAGAAATAAGAAAGATAGGTGGCGAATCCCTCATTCAGCCATATATCCTGCCAGCTACCGCAGGTAATTTTATCACCAAACCACTGGTGCGCTAATTCATGCGCCATCAGGTTTTCATCCGGGGTCACGATAAAACTATTTGTTTGGTGTTCCATGCCTCCACCCCAACTAAATTGGGTATGGCCATACTTTTCCCTGAGGAAAGGATATGCTCCAAAATATTCATGAAACAGAGATAATTGTTGTAAAACTTTTGGCGTATTCTGCTGAAAGATATTTTCACTTTCAGGGTAACAGTACGTGATCACGGGCAGATTAGCGGTTCCCAATTCAACAATGTGATTTAACACCTTGAAATTGGTTACTGCAAATGCAACAAGGTATGACGCGATGGGATACCTGTGTTTATAGACTGCGATTCTTGTAAGGCCACTATCGTCTTCACTGATCAGCAGCCCGTTTGATGAAGCTTTATACAGGTTGGGACAAGAGATAATAATGTCGATCGAATCAGCCTTATCGTCAAGCCCGTTCCGACAAGGCCACCAATCTTTCGATCCATAAGGCTCGGACAAGGTCCATAAGACAGGAACATCGCCATGTGTCGTTTGATTAAATGACCCAAAAGCTGTGTTAGCAGGAATGCCCTGATAAAAAATTGTTACCGAATCTTTCTGCCCGGATTGAATTCTGGATGGAAAATTTATTTGCAAAAGATCAGTTGATCTTGAGAATAAAATTTTGTTCCCATGGTAATATACACTGTCAACCGTAAGTTGAGACGCTAAATCAAAACTAATGGTATTAGAAGAAGTACTTGTAACGAAATGTGAGGTAACTGATCCTTTGATATACCGTATAGCAGGGTCAATATCCCAAACACAGCGATAATAAGTTACCTGGAAATTTGAAGATGCCTGTGAGCGATTAACGGAATGACTTCTTTGAAATGAATTCCTTTCAATTGCCGCAATGTCATCCACGGCTTTGCATAAATTTTCATGCTGCGCAAAGATTTTACCTCCCAATAAAAGGAGTATGACTAACCCTTTCCCCATTGCGGAAAGTTACAACAAAGCGTTTTTTGGGATGAACTATTAACTATTCTATTATTACTTTCTTCAGATAAAAAACTTTAGGATCAATGATGACAGGCGATTTACTTGTAACCGTTGTTCCTTTTTTATCTGTCATGATACGTTGGATGCCGGCATCTGTTTGAACATCTATTGGAACAGGCATATCGAGGTTCAGCAAACGGACCTGGTATTCATTTTCTTTTGTTTCGCGAACATGAACTTCCAGCTTATCCGTAGTATAAAGAAAAAGATGAAACAATGGCTCGAGACTCTTACCGTAGGCACCACTAAAAAGTTTTTCTACATCAGCCGTCACCACCGTATTATCGTATGTGTATTGTGGATCAGTGGCGAGTTTTTTTAGTGCCGGGAAAAATTTATCATCGCCCATCACATAACGAAGTGTATGCATAAAGAAAGCTCCCTTTCCATAAATATCCCCGTGATAGGCGCTGTCTGAATCAACCTGCTCGCCTCTCACTACAGGAAACTTGTTCTGTACATTTCTTGCAGTTTGCTGCATGCCTTTCAAGTACGCTTCCTCGCCTGCAAGTTCCCTTGTAGCCAACTCGTCCCCAAAACTGCAAATACCTTCCTGTATCCACATATGCGCCCAGTCACGATTAGTTACTTTGTTTGCCCACCACTCATGTCCAAACTCATGATGGAGCAACCAGTCAAAATCCTTACCTCCCAGTTTTTCGTATTTGTATTTATTTCCGTACGCAATATTAGTTTGATGTTCCATACCCAGATGAGGGGTTTCAGAAGCGCGGATTGCTTCTTTTACCCATGGGTACTCACCAAAATACTTTTCCAGGATCTTACAGGACTGTTCGTAGAGATCAAGCAAATGTTCGGCTTTATCAAAATTTTCCTCCGTTACATAGTATTCGATCGGCACCTTGTTACCATCAACTGTCGTATATATTCTTTTTGTCATTTTGTATTTGGCGATATTGAAAAGAATGCAATAGTTACTTATCGTATAATTTGTTTTCCAGTGATAGGTTGATTTATTCTTTTTGGTTGTTACTTTTTGCAACAGGCCGGGTGCAGTCACCACCAACCCTTTTGGAACAGTAATTATCATATCAGCGCCTTCATTTGGCTCATCACTCGGATGATCTTTGCAGGGAAAATAAATTTTTGCTCCTTCGCCCTGGCAGGTAATGGATATCCAGGGATTGCCTTTTGCATCCTTTTCCCATTGAAAACCGCCGGTCCATGGAGGTCGTGTTGCAACCGCGGGCTTTCCGCCATAAGCAACCTTTAGTTTCACTTTTCCAACCGCTAACGGTTGTGATAACGGGATTTTTATATAATCATCGCTGGTATGCGTAAATGTTTGAGGTTTCCCATTTAGCCAAAGCTTGCTGATCGTCAAACCGTGCCAAAAATCAAATAACAAATTGCTGGTTGGTTGCAAAAGATTAAAATCAATTTCAGTATACCCGTTTATTGATTTCTCGGTTGGGTTAACATCCAGGGCAACTGTATAATGCCGGATATCCATGATGGCTTGTTCAGGTTTTAGAACGCCGCCGGATTTCAGATCCTGAGAATTTATCGTCAAAGAAAAAAGAAGGAACCATAAAATTGAGAGATTGCGCATAGCAAACGATTTTGGGAAAGTTACCTGTTTATCCTGAAATCATTAAACACCTGGAGATCGAGTTCTTCAACGATCACTTCATCCACTCTTGCTTTTGGAGGGCCGTGTTTGCACCAATCAATAAATCTTTGGAGTAATTCTTCGGAACCAGTAGCTCTTATTTCCACATTCCTGTCAGGAAGATTTTTTACCCATCCTTTGATTCCTATGTCATCAGCAAAATCCTTTGCCGTGCCTCTGTAAAACACACCCTGAACTTTTCCTTTGATGGTTAGCCGTACGGTTTTCATACAGCTAAAATAGAGAGTATTTTATTTTGACCGACGCTGCAGTCCGTTTGACTTGAGTCCTGGCCGCAGTCTTAATTCTCTCCGTTGTTTCTCCAGTACAGATTCGCGATGGGTGACAGAATTATTCGGAATACCCATGATAAGTCCACGACAGTCTTTTGAACCGCAGTTGCAATGGAATGGTTCCATGTTTTTATCAAGGAACTGGGCATAATCAAGTGTCAGCTCTTCACCTTTTTTGATCTTACGAAGTGCCACAACATTCAATCCATCATAGGCACAATTAGGATCACAGCTATGATTTTGCGGAGCCCATTCTGTAGGGTCGCTGTCCCAAATAATAAAGACTTCTTTACTGATTGGATAGGCATAGCGACGAAAATGTTCCTGGTCATTCTCATTCCAGTTCTCCATTGCATGCCGGCGGGTAACTAATCGCTGCGGCATTTCTTCGCCATTAAAAACAACATAGCCTCTTGAGAGGTCACGTTTTGCATAAATTCCAAAGCCAGCGATCGAATTTCCTTTTACATCATAGCATTTTTGCTTGCGCTGATGACGATTCATTGCCTCCTCAATAATCAATTTGAGAAATCCAGCCTGCCCTATCCCGTCATATTTTAAAATGAAATCAGCCGATCCTTCGTAACCATCAGTATAAAACACAGAGCAGGTAAAATTCACTTCAAGGAAAAAAACCTCTCCTTTATCATTTACCCTGAAATCCATCCTTCCATAACCAACGGCGCCAAAGCCAAGAAAGATCTTCTTTGCTGCTTCACGAAGCTTCTTATCCAACTCATCATCTTCACAAGGAAAATTACAATCAGGATGAAGTTCTGATGTTTTTAACGAGTAAGTTTTAAATTCCTTTCCTTCAGGAAATCTATACTCAACGGGCCGAAAGGCCATACATTCCTTTTCATTATCCGGATCAGCAGCCACCAGTACCGTATACTCACGACCAGCAATATATTCATCGATCATCAGCGGCCCAAACTCATCGATGATCTCAGCACATTTCGCTTTCAGCTCTTCTTTATTATGAACCAGCGAATGTTCATCAACACCCAGGCTATCGCCCGCATGTGCCGGTTTTACAAACAATGGATATTTCAAATGCGCAGTAGCCGTTTCAATTTCTTCTAACGTATCTATAATGGCATATGCAGGAATTCTTACGCCCTCGCAATAGGCTACATACTTCATCAACCGCTTTGGTACATCAAACAGCTTTGTGCTGGGGCCCGTTACCGGAATGTTTAGCATATCAGCATTGAAGTAGATATCATAACCGGGCGTTTCCCAATCAGGATAACCTTCACACAGGTTAACGAAGCAATCGTAACCCTTTTTCTTAAGTTCTTTGAGTTGTTTGTAAGTAGTCAATTTACTTATCAGCACATGATCCATCTCTGCTTCAGGCATGAGCGGAGAAAGGTTACGAATGGGATCATAGTACTGGTAATCTACTTTGGAATGAGAATAGTCAGGTTGTAGAACACAAATCTTCATACAATCAATTTCAGGTTAATAATAAATATAGGAAACGGCCTTATTGCTTGTTTATTAATTGATAAGCTTTGCCGCTTTTATGCATTTCAATTTGGTTTGCAGGGCATTTTTAATAATCGCCCCGAGCATGTCGCTGAATTTCTTATTGCCGAGCCTGACCATAGCGCCTATCGAAGTGTGATTCTCATCCTCGCTTAATCCACATTGTGAATTAACTTCCAGCACATACATTTTGCCGGTTGCCTTATCCATTCGGATATCAATCCGGCCATAACCTGTACCATTCACCGCACAGTAAGCATCAATGCTTAATTGCTTAATGGCATGTTCTAATTTCGCATCGGGTTTAAAATACTCCCAAAGGTTTTCATATTCCTTTTCGCCTACCGGTCTTTCATTTTCATAAGTATCCCAAAGCCTATCAAAAGAAAGAAACTTTTCATGCTCGGGTAACTTCTCATTAAAAACCCTTTCAACCGGTTGATAAACCACTATATCATCTGGTTGATCATAGGAACCGGTAATAAATGTTGTGAACTCCGGACCCGCAATAAATTTTTCGGCTACCAAACCGCCAAACGTAAAATCCCAGCCATGATATCCCTGGTATAGCTCATCAATAACTCTTTTCAATTCTTCATCGTTATTTACTACATTCTTTAATCCTAAACCCATGCTGCCCCCGGATATGGCCGGCTTAACGATCACAGGTGTACCTAAATAATTGCATATGCCAGTAATATCCTGACCCGGATCATTAATGGCTTTCCATAAAGCAGTGGGTACTCCGGCAGCATCAAAAGCCTGCTTCATAGTGATCTTGGAAGTGGTGATGTGGTAATACTTTTCTCTCGAGCCAGTGTAGATAAGCTTCTTTTCCTCGAGATACCGAACAACGGATAAGCCAGGCGCGCCATTCACTTCATCACCATCACATAGGTTAAACACCAGCGGAATATGCCCATTTGCCGAATCAGCGATCTTATCAATGATAGCTTGATAATCATTGATAGTTACATACTGCCATTTCCATGGAAGCCCTAATTCATCAAATGCTCGTGCGAATTCTTTTATGTTGGCATCAAAGTCGTAATAGTATTTCAGATTCGGATCATCCGTATCTAATTGCGGCGCCACTATCCAAACAAAATATGGTTCAGCCTTCAGGAGACTTGTATGCTTCGATCCATCGGTCATGCAGAATCTAATGGAATTAGTTAATCCTTTTATAGATTAAACAATGTAAACTTAATTATAAACTTAATATAATGCACATAACATAGCCATTTATTTAATAGATTATTGATGATTGTGGATAATATTTAACTTCAAACAAACAATTTGCCATGATCTATCGGCTTATTATACTTTGCTTATTGGCTGTTTCATCACATGCACAGCAACCCAATATCATCTATATCATGAGCGATGATCACGATGCTGATGCTATAAGTGCTTACAATAAAAAGTTCATTGCTACGCCAAATATGGATCGCATCGCTAAAGACGGAATGCGGTTTACCAATTGTTTTGTTGGTAATTCAATCTGTTCTCCTGTAAGAGCAACGGTTTTAACAGGGCAACATTCCCATTTAAATGGAATAAAAGATAACCATACGCCTTTTGATGGCAGCAAGACCACGTTACCTAAATTATTGAAAGACGCCGGTTATCAAACAGTGCTTATTGGCAAGTGGCATCTTCATTCATTACCGACAGGTTTTGATTATTGGACGGTATTGCCCGGACAAGGTGCTTATTATTCTACCCGTTTAATAAGTATGAACAACGATACAACCAGGTATAATAGTTATGCAACCAGTCTGATTACCGACCAGGCCTTAGGCTGGTTAAAGGAAAAAAGGGACCCTTCAAAACCTTTTTTCCTAATGATGCATCATAAAGCCCCACATAGAAATTGGGTGCCTGAACTAAAATGGCTGGAGGTTTTTAGTAAAAAGACCTTTCCTGAACCGCCAACGCTTTATGCCGATACGGTTGGGAAAGGAACTGCATTTAAGCATCAGCGAATGAGTATTCTTAAAGATATGACCCTATGTACGGATCTTAAGATAGATCCTCAATATATCATAGACATTGCTCACCTGAAACCTGATTCAAATGAAATAAGAGGTTATAATGCTTTTATGAATGCGATTCCTGAAGAACAAAGAAAAAGGATGAAAGAGATATTTGCCGAAAGAGGCAAGCGACTGCAGCAATTGAAACCAGTGGGCAACGACCTTTTAAAACTAAAATATCAATGGTATATGCAGGATTATCTTGCCTGTGTAGCGTCTGTTGATGAAAGCGTTGGTCAACTGCTCAATTATCTTGATGAAAGCGGTCTGTCAGGCAACACAATGGTTATTTATACCAGCGACCAGGGATTCTACCTTGGAGAAAATGGGTGGTTTGACAAGCGATTCATGTATGATGTGAGTATGCATACACCATTATTAATAAAATGGAAAGGCAAAATAAAACCAAGTTCTGTCCAGACTTCCTTGGTTCAGACCATTGATTTTGCTCCAACGATGCTGGATGCGGCGGGTGTCAAAGTTCCCGATTGGATGAACGGATTAAGTTTAAACTCTATTTTAACAGGTAAACAAAATGTCCCGATGGATATCGGGATGCCGAGAAAGGAATTGTATTACCGCTATTATGAATATCCTATCGATCATTATGTGATACCTCATCTTGGCATACGTGAAAAGCAATACAAGCTTATCTATTTTTATACGGCAAATGAATGGGAGTTTTATGATTTAAAAGCCGACCCGCAGGAACAAAAGAATCTTATAGGCAGCCCCCAATATCAGGTCGAAATAAATAGAATGAAGATGAAGCTGGTTGAAGTAAAGAACAGGTACAAGGATTCCGAACCGGCAGGTGAGTTGAAATAACATTTCAAACTACGTTGCTTTGCGCTTTCTCTGGAAACTATATGCAAGACTTGAAGGCTGGAAAGCCATAAATGAATTTCCCAATCATCTAAAGAAAGCCGTCATCCTTGTAGCGCCACACACACATTGGAAAGATTTTTTGATCGGTATCTGTTTTCGAAGTGTGCTAAAAATAAAACACGGCAAGTATCTTGGTAAGGCTGAGTTATTCAAAGGTCCATTTGGTTTTATGTTCCGATGGCTTGGTGGCACGCCGGTAGATCGATTTAGCAAACATGGCGTTGTTGACCAGGTAGTCGAAAAATTCAATAATACTGAAAACTTATTCATTGCCTTATCGCCTGAAGGAACAAGAAAAAAAGTTGATAAGCTCAGGACCGGCTTTTATTATATCGCCAAAAAGGCGAATGTACCTATCGTGATGGTCGGGCTTGATTATTCAAAAAAAGAGGTGAGTGTTTCAGAACCATTTTATACGACTGAAAATGAAGAGGCCGATTTTAAAAAGATCATTGAGTTTTTTGCGCCGCTGAAAGGATATTATCCCGATCAGGGGTTTGCGCATTTATTGGAGGAGTATAAAACCTGATCATTTCACTTCTTCAAACACTCCCGTCTCTTTATTCTTCCTCACATTGTCCCAAGTAAAATAACGACCATTCATTGCTACATAAACTCCATAGGGCAGGCTTTGGGCAAATGCCAGTGCGCTGCCAAGATTAAATAAACCATCACTGCTACCGAATTTTATCGGGATCATGGCGCCTGTTAATACTACGGTTTTATTTTTTACCTTTTCGGCAAGCATTTGAGCAGTTTCTGCCATTGTATCTGTCCCATGAGTGATAACGATCCTGTCTTCTTCGCAACTATTACATTGGTGAGCGATCAATTCCCTGTCCTGATCCGTCATTTCGAGACTATCGATCATCATCAACGTTCTTATTTCCACAGGCACCTGGCTTCTGCCCAGGTTCAAGAGTTCCTGTAAATGCGTGTCTTTGAAATAAAGCTGACCATTCAGTTCATTGTATTCTTTATCGAATGTGCCCCCCGTTATAAAAATTCTTATTGCCATTCAAAAGCTTTTATGTGAAATTATGGAATCCTCCTGATGCTAAGATTTTCTATCGATTATTCAGAACTTAGCGGTTATGCAGCAAGTAATTTCCGGTATTGATAGCATCTTAGACAAAGCTGAATTATTTAAAAACCACCGGCTGGGGTTGGTGACAAATAATGCTGCATTCACATCCGAACGTCTTTTAAGCAGGGTGGCATTGTTAAAAAATGGATTTAATCTTGTTAAGATCTTTTCTCCTGAGCATGGTATTTCTGTAAAGGGTGAAGATGGCGCATATCAAACTCATTCAACCGATATTAAAACTGATCTGCCAGTAATTAGTTTGTACGGCGATCGCTTAATACCAACGGAAGAAGATTTAACGGACACGGATGTCATATTGTTTGATATCCCCGACGTGGGTTGTCGTTTCTATACATATCTCTGGACAATGACCTATGTGATGGAGGCCTGTGCCAGGTACAATAAGCAATTAATCATTTTAGACAGGCCAAACCCGATTGGAGGAGATTTAAGTAAGGCCGAGGGTCCAATGCTTGATGAGATAAATTGCGCTTCGTTCATCGGACGTTGGTCAATCCCTATAAGGCATAGTTGCACTTTAGGAGAGCTTGCCAATTATTTTTCAACTAAAAAAGTAATTGGTCTTGATTTAAAGATCATAGCTGCGCAAAACTGGAAACGCAATAAAATAGCCGGAACTGATGGTTTTGATTTCTATCCAACTTCACCGGCAATACAAAACATAGCTACCGCAATGGTTTATCCTGGTATGGGAATATTAGAGGGCATTAATGTAAATGAAGGCCGTGGCACTGGTCACCCCTTTACACAGTTCGGGGCTCCGTGGATCAATTCCGAAGAACTGAAAACTGTTATAATTCGAAAGGACTTAGCCGGCATTGATATCAAATCCTGCTCTTATATTCCAACCGATAGTTTATATAAAAATGAAAATTGCAATGGTCTTGAATTAAGAATAACTGATCAGGAGTGGTTTCGTCCTGTTTCATTTGGAATAGATCTTATTTCAGCGCTTTTTAGGCTTTATCCGAACCAGGTAAAAGAAAGAGCATATGTTACCAATGTCAATCCATCCGGCAACCGTCATCTGGATAGATTACTTGGAATAAAGCATGCCAGCGATTTATTTAAACAAGAAACAGCGATCGTAACAGAAGTTTCTGAAGCCTGGCCTACAGAAATAAGCCCACATCTTTTATACGATTGAAAAAATCCCTTTCCTTACCTGATAGCGCCGGTTATGACAGTACCCGTCATCCCTTTATGGTATTTACAATGATAAGGAAAGGTACCTGGCATATTGAAGGTTCGGGTAAATGTGGCACCCGGTTGCATATCACCACTATCAAAACTTCCGTCATCGGCAGTTACCGTATGGGCAAGGTTATCATCATTAATCCAGGCTACGGGCTTCCCTGCAGTCAGCGTCATTAAAGCAGGGGAAAAAGTAGAGTTTTTCATATAAACCCGGTGATCTATACTCACCGCCGTACTGTGAATGGGACTATCATTACTTTCATCCATCAAATCACTGTTGCTTTTACTGCAGCTAAGAAAGAGAAAGGATGCAGTAACTAAGGGTAAGCCAATCGTAAAAATTTTAATTTTTTTCATATGATTCGGTTTTGGGTTTGTACAATGATGCCAAGGAAGATTAAGCAACATCAAGGCCAAAAGGAAATGACATTTTGATTTTTCCCTTTATCATTTGTATTTCAATGTTTAAAAAAAAATTCGATGCTTCAACATAAAATGACTAGTTGCTCAGGGATTCTTGTTTGTAACTTTAGTCATGCCAACAAATACAATAAATACATTTTATAACAGCACACAAATGGAAGCTGACCGATTGGGTCAGCATGTGTTTCAACTTGAAAAAATTCGTTCACAAGAAATCATTCTTCGTTACCTCAGACCTTCAATGCATATTGCAGATATCGGAGGTGCAACCGGTGCCTATTCTTTTTGGTTACATGATATGGGACATTTGGTGCATTTATTGGACGCGGCAGAATTTCATATTGAAACCGCAACAAAAATTTCCATAACCGATAACAAGCCACTTGCTTCTATCTCATTGGGTGATGCCAGACAGCTTCCTTTTGATGATGAACAATTTGATTTGGTGTTGCTATTCGGACCGCTTTATCATTTGCAGGAAAAAGATGATCGGATAAAAAGCATAGCCGAAGCAAAAAGAGTTTTGAAAAAAGATGGTGTGTTGCTGGCCGCAACTATTTCACGACATGCATCTTTATTTGATGGATTCTGGCAGGGCTTCATTGATGATCCTGCTTTTGAGAATATTTTGCAACAAGATTTGAAAGATGGTAATCATTTTAATCCTGTACGCAATCCAATGTATTTTACCGATGCACATTTCCATAGCTACCACGAAATAGAAGAAGAATTTACTGCTGCTGGTTTTACTGAATCTGAAACAATTGCCATAGAAGGCTTCGGTTGGCTGGTTCCGGATTTTATGAAAAGATGGGATGATGAAGACGCAAGAAATAAAATGCTTCAATATATCCGGCAAACAGAAAATGATCCCATTATGATCGGAATAAGTGCCCATGTGATGACAGCTGCTAAAAAACATAATTAATTCAGTTATCCTGAAATCAAGTCTGAAGCTGCTTTAAATCATACTCCTGGCGTTATATTGGAAGTACCTTGACTTAGTAAAAACTATTTATCAACCTAAACAAGTTGGTATGAAAAAGGTATTTGTATTGCCGGCGATACTTCTGATTGGTATTAGCGCCATAGCGCAAAAATGGACAAAGGAGTATATGCATGTAAATGAAATAGCCTGTGGGCTATCCCTCGTGGAGAAAGATGGGAAACATGGTTATGTAAATAAAGACGGCAAATTGATCATTCCACTGATTTATGACGAAGGAATGAATTTTGTTGAAGGTAGAGCCGGTGTTATGGTAGCTAATAAATGGGGTTTTATCGATAGCACAGGAACCGAATTTGTACGACCACAATATACTGAAGTCTATTCTTTCAATGAAGGGATGGCTGCCGTTGCAAAAGGAGAATCATGGGGGTTTATCGATGAAAAAGGCAATCTCATCATCCCAATGAATTATACCAACGCCCGCTGTTTTAGCGGAGGTCTTGCCCCTGTTTGTAATTCCAAAGGCCAATGGGGATATATCGATAGGCAAGGAAAAACCGTACTGGCCTTTCAGTATGGTTATGCTGATCGTTTCAGGGACGGAACAGCAAAGGTGATGAAGAGTGGAAAATGGATTTATATTGACCCGCTGGGTAAAATAGTGAAGGAAGGTGACGAGTAAAACGATCAATTTTTCAAGCTCTTTTTAATCCCTGTTTTAAATTTTTCGGGAACCGAACGACAACTGCAATGCTTTGCATGTTCAAAATGCCACTCTATACGTTGCTCAGTGGTCGCATTCCGGGGCATAGGATGAGCCATATGCCATTCCTTATTCAATTTTGAAACCGGTCGTTTCATGAAGAATAAAATGATGATTCAACCAGGGCAATTTGCTTCTGTTAAAAAGAAGAGAAACATTTCACAGGGATAATGAAGACTGGTAGATGGCCCACTTTTATTCACAATAATCATGCGTATTCAACCCGCCGTTTTTGTAAACGGCTTTTAATAGGATGCCCATTCTTTCTTCCTGCAGCATCATTATCCATCTTAATTTCGGGATACTGTATAGCGGCCTGGGCTGCTGCCAATCTCGCTATCGGGATACGGAATGGTGAACAGCTGACATAATTCATACCGATCCGATGGCAGAATTTTACACTTTCGGCATCACCGCCATGTTCTCCGCATATACCAACCTTAAGGTTTGGTTTTGTTTTGCGACCACGTTCAGTTCCTATCTTTATTAATTCGCCTACCCCTTCCTGGTCAATAGTCTGAAACGGATCATCATGAAGGATTTTTTGATCAAGATAGTTGGGCAGGAACCCGCCGATATCATCACGGCTGAAACCAAAACTCATTTGTGTAAGATCATTCGTGCCAAAGCTAAAAAAGTCGGCTACTTCGGCCATATGTCCGGCTTTTAATGCAGCTCGCGGAATTTCAATCATCGTTCCGTACAAATAAGGAATGCTTTTAATCTTCTCTGCCTCACAAACCTCCTTATATACACGATCCACAATTTTTCTCTGATGTGAAAGTTCATTCACGGTACAAGTGACTGGTACCATTATTTCTGGAAAAGCTTTTTTACCTGATTTTATAATTTCTGCTGTTGCTTCAAAGATGGCTCTCACCTGCATCTCTGTTATTTCGGGATAACTAACTCCCAATCTTACACCGCGATGTCCAAGCATCGGATTGTTTTCATGTAATGCCAGGACCCTTCTTTTCAAAACGCTTAATCGAATTCCTAATTCCTCACTTAATTGATGAAGCTTCTCCTTATCATGAGGAACAAACTCGTGTAACGGGGGATCGAGTAAGCGTATTGTTACAGGATGGCCGTTCATGACAAGCAGCGTATCTTTTATATCTTTTTTCACATAGATATATAACTCGTTCAGCGCTTCACGGCGTTCGGCTTCAGTTTTACTT
>JAICGN010000050.1 GCA_025923075.1 Chitinophagaceae bacterium | reverse complement strand
CCGGCATGGGGATGCGATTGATACCAATAGGCAACGGAAGAATACTCCACTCCCGCCATATCATTGATGCCGCCGTGTTCAATATCAAACTTAAAACTCTTTTTAAATGGAATCGGGTCTTCAATATGCCAGCGATATGTATTGATCCGCCCGGAATCATCTTTTACACTAACACCATGATAGGGTGCTCCATACTCGCCGGTATCATAATACCATCCTGATGAAAAATAATCTTCAGTACCGGTGCCGATGATCGATGGGCTCTTTTCTCCATCAATATAGATTTGTTCATCACCTTCAAGATAACCGAGTTGTCGACCTCGTTGCGGCTGCATCGAAAGCAACGTGCCTACATAATGTCCATTACCCGTTGTCTCAAGAATGGTGACAGGCTTTCCCTGCTGTGTACGCACCTGGCGGTATTGGGCATGAAAGTAAAGTGAATTTTCCGGCAACCGGTCATAGGTACGGATGTCAATGTTGTAATAAAAATTAGTTACAGTTTGTTGACCGCGGTTCTCGATAGTGATGCGTGCACTCTTGTGAAAAGGCATTGGCCAGTAAGCGTTATATCCGCCACTCGTCATGTTGAGCGGCATCGAAATAAAATCTTTCCATTTCCCAAAACCCATCCCAAAAAAATCCGATACGGGCACTTCTACAGATGGCGTTGTTTCGCCATCCCAGTAGCAGCGCATGATCAGCGATCTGTGAATCTCCACTACATTTCGGGGCGCTATCGTGAGCCACCAGCGACGCAGTACACCGGCACCTTTGTGATCTGCCAGCACCAGCGTTTGTCCCGGTGCGATCGTGCGAAAATCTGCATTATTACCGGACCTGTCATAACTGGAATAATGGGCGAGTCCGCCATTTTTCGAAAGAAACAAGTCTCCAAGCGGTCCCTCTGACTGCGCTTGCGAAGAGCAGGTAGTCAGGACAACCATGATTATATAAAATAATTTCGCTGCCATGAAGCGTTTTTTTTGATGAATAGATCCGGCGTGTAACGAAAAAACAGAAACAGTATGCTTTTTTCCGGTAATGCAAATATCGTTTGTTATTGAAAGAAATTAAGTGAGCCAGCATTGAAAAAAAATATTGCCGGGATAACGACAGATGTCTGCACTTAGAAGTTCGATTACTTCAATTTTTAAATGAGGCAATTGAACCTGTTGAAACCACCAACAACGGTGTAAAGCCACTCACCTTCTTCATTAAAAATCCCAGCAGTTTGAATTGATTCGAAAAATATTGACAGACACCGTTAATTCGGATAAAAGGGATTGTAAACAGACATTTTTGCTTATTCACCCCCCAGGTTTGCAAACATGTCCGATGTCATCGCTGAAAGATCATACTCTTCTTTCCAGCCCCAATCCTTTCTAGCTACAGAATCATCTATACTTTGCGGCCAGCTATTGGCGATCGCCTGGCGATAATCAGGTTTATAGGAGATCTTAAAATCCGGAATATGTTTCTTTACTTCTGCGCCAATTTCTTTCGGCGAAAAACTCATACCGGAAATATTATAAGAAGTTCTTACTGAGATTTTATCTGCCGGAGCTTCCATCAATTCAATTGTAGCCCGAATGGCATCGGGCATATACATCATGGGCAGGTAAGTATTTTCATCTAAAAAACATTCATACTTCTTTTCTTCCAATGCTTCATAAAAAATTTCTATTGCATAGTCAGTAGTGCCTCCGCCGGGAGGCGATTTATAAGAGATCAGACCGGGGTACCTTAAACTGCGAACATCTACACCAAAACGCTGATGAAAATAATTACACCAAAATTCACCGGCATACTTACTGATGCCATAGACTGTGGTTGGCTCTATGATTGTTTGTTGCGGACAATTCTTTTTTGGACTCGTTGGACCAAACACGGCTATTGATGAGGGCCAGTACACCTTATGTATTTTTTCTTCTCTGGCAATATCAAGAACATTCAGCAACCCCTGCATATTTAAATGCCAGGCCAGTCCTGGATTTTTTTCGCCGGTTGCTGAAAGGATAGCTGCCAGATGATAAATTTGAGTAATGCCCTGGCGGATCACCTGTACATGCAGCATTTCTTTATTCATTACATCAAGGCTTACATAAGGGCCTGTGCCTATAAGTAAAGAATTTTGCTCACGTAAGTCAGATGCAATAACATGCGCATTGCCATAAATTTTTCTTAGTGCAAGAGTTAGTTCCACTCCTATTTGTCCTGATGCTCCAATAACAAGAATCTTTTCTTTTACCATATCATCTTATTAGATGACAAATGTAAAAGCCAATTGGCATACAAGTATTAAAAAATCAAATCAATCTTTCTTATTGGGGACATGTGCTTTGAGCTCAAACATAATTAACCTGCCAATAGAAGGAGATGCTACCGCTTCAATTTGTCTGGTGTTAAGCAAATTTGTGATGCCCATATTAACGCTGAGCATTTTATTTACTTTATAGCCGGCGTTTAAGTCAATTGTGATAAAGCCACCCAACGGGCCCCAATCGAAGTTCTTATAGGAGTAGCGAGGCTGACCATTAGGGCCAATGCCTTCATAAACTATACCCCTCTTACCTTTCCCTGCTTCGGTACCGATTTGCAATCCACTATAAAAATCATATTGCTGTACCAGGCGGGTCGAAATATTTACATACATTTTTTGCCTGAAGAGATCCTGCATGTTTAATCCAATCATACCCTTGTGTTCCGGTGCATTTAAACTCATTTCTTCAACAGAAACAAATCCGTTGCTATTTGCATCGTTCTTCATGTCCTGGTCTGTAATGTCAGATCCAAACCAGGAATATTTTAGTACAAGGTTGATCATCTTATTAAGTGAATAGTTTATATCCACATCAAGCCCATAATTCTGCACTCGTCCATAATTGAAATTGCAGATAACCGATGCATTTCTCAAAGTATCATTAACGATCATGCCGGGGAATGCAGGCCAGAGTTTTTGTCCATTTGCATATTCCGCCCTGCCACCAACAGAGATGGCCGGGCTTAAAAAATTATTACTGGTACTGTTGTAGTAAGTAACATCAATAAATAATTTTTTTGCTATTATTCCTTTGTATCCGACCTCCCAACTATTTACCTCCTCTACTTTTACAGGAGTGGTGACCTTATAATTTTCAGGTACTTCACTCATTTTCGATCCGTTTGGTATATAAATGATGCCTTCGCCATTCCCAAAAAAATTTCTGCCAATGTTTGCATATTGAGCAAGGATATTTGGTGTTGCATAAGCCTTTCCCCAGGTAAATCTGAAACTATTATCCCCAAAAGATTTTGTTAACCCCAGCTTTGGAGAATAGAAATCTCCAAAGTTGCTATGATGATCGTATCGCACTGCTCCTATGAGCCGCAAATCCCATGGCAATAATTTTTCTAGCTGTAATGAAACACCGTATTGGTTAATGCGGACGTGATGAAAACTATCAAGGAGATAAACACCGAACCCATTGGGTCTTTCATTCTGATAATTCAAGGCTGCAATTAAGAAAAAACCGGCCTTTTGAAAATTATAATTGTATTGCGCATCGGCATTTAACCGCTGGCTTTTTTCTTTAGCCATAGCGCCTTTTAAAGCTCTTGCTTCGGAATCGCCATTATTTAGCCATGGATCAGATGGTATTGAGATGAAAAAAAATAGCCAGTACCTTTTTACCAAGGCATTGGTTTCAATGTCGACTTTATACTCTTACTAAAAAATCAGTCGCTGTCATAAGTGTCTAAAGGAAGCTGGAGAGCAAATATTAAACAAAGGGTTCACTATACCGCAAGTCTTTGTCAAAAATCACAACCCCCGACTCATTAAAAACAAAAGCGACAGTATGTTTATTCGATATGGGACAGACAGGTTGTAGTTTTTGAGTTTTCAAATACGGACCCGGATAATCATCCTGAAATAAAAATTGTTTTTGAAGGCCGTTAATGCGGATCGTTTGTCGTTAAAATATGTCATTGGTCAATAAAAGCCTGCCTACACTATCTTTGCCGCTATGGAAAAATTTCTGACCGATTTATTTAAAGGGCAATCATACGAGGAAAAAAATTTCTTTCTTATTAGCGGGCCATGCGTTGTTGAAAGTGAGGAGTTGCTTATGGAAGTGGCAGATAAAGTTTATTCAATTTGCAAAAATCTTGGCATCCCTTATATATTTAAAGCCTCTTATAGAAAGGCAAACCGCACAAGTGGTTCCTCATTCAGCGGGCTTGGCGATGACCTGGCATTGGGAATGATCAATCATGTAAAGAAAAAATTTTCATTACCTGCCACCACCGATATCCATGCAAAAGATGAAGCCGTGCTTGCTGCACAGCATGTAGATATTTTGCAGATACCCGCTTTTTTGTGCCGTCAAACAGATCTCCTGGAAGCAGCCGCAAAAACGGGACAGATCGTTAACGTAAAGAAAGGACAGTTTGTAAGCGGTGATGCCATGAAATTCGCTGTCGATAAAATCCGAAAAGCAGGAAACGATAAAATTATTCTTACCGAAAGAGGAACAACATTTGGTTACCAGGATCTCGTTGTTGATTACAGGAATATCCCGGTAATGCAATCTCATGGTGTACCTGTAGTAATGGATTGCACCCACAGTTTGCAACAGCCAAATCAAGCAGCAGGTGTTACCGGCGGAAATCCGCAAATGATAGAAACGATTGCCAAAGCTGCGATTGCCACCGGCGCAAATGGTTTGTTTATTGAAACACATCCAAACCCTGCTGTGGCAAAAAGCGATGGCGCCAATATGCTTAAGTTGGATTTGCTTGCTCCGCTCCTGGAGAAACTAATTAAAATTAAAAAAGCAATCAGCTAGAAACTAAAAAGCCATCCCAAAAAGGAATGGCATATTTAGTTTCATAGATCAATTTATTGATGAAGGAAAGTAGTATCGACTGTTGTTACTGTGTTGAATGTAACCGAAACACCTGTCCTTAATGAGTCTTTATAAGTAACATCAGAAGGCTTATAAAACACGCCATAGGTACCAACCGGTAATCCCCGAAGCATATAACCTCCATCTGTATCAGTAAACGTACTTGCTATTGTATCGACACCTTGCACTGCATATACAGCAGATTGGAAAGATTTCGGCATGACAATACCCCTTATTGTTCCACCAACTGCATTAAGAATTGTGCGGATCGTAGGCTTAAGTATATACTTATTGTTCCCCGTCTTCACAATGGATTTGGCGACATCAAAATCAAGTGTGATTGTATAGAGAATGCCCTCTTGCACGTCTTGTTGAATATTTAATTTCAATCCACTTTGTTGTGCACTGGGTGTTTCCAGTTTAATTAATTCATTAGTGCCTTGAATTTTTACATAATTTTCTGATCCAAGCACCAATCTTAATTGGTGAATTTTGCCTGATGGAATATAAGAATCGGCTAACAACGTATCATCATCGTTAACTAATTTCATAACATCATACACAGTTGGTTTAACGCCCTGCAGGCTTTGCCATTCGTCATTAGTACCGCCCGTTACATTGATCTGAACATCTTTTACATCAATATAAACAGCTTCATAATCGCCGGGATCATCAGTTAAATAAACCTGAAGTCTTGCATTGCCGTCACCGGAGCCACTTTTTTTGCATGAACTGAGTACGGGAAGAGAAGCAATGGATAAGATAAACACAGAGCACAGTAGTATCGTTCTCATATTTTGTTTTTTAGCAGTACGAATAAAACAAGATTAGTGCCAAATAAGAAACACCCATACAGGGTCGCTCATTTAATTGGGGATGAACCAAAGAATATCAATGAAAAATGGTTTGCAATGCCCGGGAGACCTTTTACCCATCGAAAAAGTTCGATGCAGGTAATTCTACTAAAAAACAAACCCGACAAATATGTCGGGATTCCTCGCTATTACATTCTTTAATAATTATACATTCAACTTTCACGAGTATTTCTCCGGTAATACAAGACGATATCGGGAATTAATACCTGAACTGCGTTTACTATGTCTGAACACCCCAATCATTTTTTATTTTCTCATAAACGTTCTGCCAAGTATCCTGGTTCCGTCTGGCCAAATTAAATTATATATACCCGCTGCCAGAATTTCCACATCAAGCTGGCTTTGGGTAGTATTCATTACTGTTAGGAATACTTTAACATTTCCTCCGGCTATATCGACAACCCTGACTTGAGCATTCTTATTTATAAATGGAATCCAACCTGTGCTGCCAAAGAGTTTTTGTTATTTGGATACGTGGCAATTGAGCAAAAGAAAATAAAAAAAATAACAAAGTGTGAGAGTAAAAAATAGTTTTTTCACGCAATCACTTTTTTGTTTCAACTTAAAAGTAAATAAAAAAGCCAGCTTTAAAACTGGCTTTACTATTAGTCTTATTTATTTATTATGCATTCACTTTTCCTTTCACCTTAGCAATCACCTCTTCAGCAATACCAGATGGTGCCGGTGAGTAATGACTGAACTCCATTGTTGATGATGCACGGCCAGAACTTAATGAACGAAGCTGTGTAACGTAACCAAACATTTCACTTAATGGAACTTTTGCTTTAATAACCTGCGCACCTGCACGGCTATCCATACCTTCCAGCATTCCTCTTCTTCTGTTCAAATCACCTGTAACATCACCCATGTATTGATCAGGAGTTACTACTTCAATTTTCATGATTGGCTCCAGCAATACCGGTTTTGCTTTCCTGGCTGCTTCACGGAAACCTGCTTTGGCACAAAGCTCAAAAGACATGGAATCAGAGTCAACAGCGTGGAAGCTTCCATCAAACACACGGATCTTCATATTATCAACAGGATAGCTTGCTAAAACTCCTGTACCCATTGCCTGCTCAAAACCTTTTTGAATAGCAGGAACGAATTCACGCGGAATTGATCCACCAAACAAATCGTTTACGAACTGATAATGCTTATCAGGATTTTCCGTCTTCCATTCTGCATCAACAGGTCCTAATTCAAATACAATATCAGCAAACTTACCACGACCACCGGTTTGTTTTTTCAGCGTCTCACGGTGTTCAACAGTGGTTTGGAATGCTTCTTTATAGGCAACCTGTGGTGCGCCCTGGTTTACTTCTACTTTGAATTCTCTTTTCATCCTGTCAACAATGATTTCGAGATGCAATTCTCCCATACCTGAAAGAATTGTCTGACCAGTTTCTTCGTCTGTCTTTACACGCAATGTTGGATCCTCTTCGATCAATTTTGCAATCGCCATACCCATTTTATCAACGTCAGCTTGTGTCTTAGGTTCAATAGCCAAAGAAATTACCGGCTCCGGAATAAACATGTTTTCAAGAACAATTGGATGATCCTCGTCACATAATGTATCCCCGGTTTTTATTTCTTTAAATCCAACTGCCGCTGCAATATCGCCAGCTTCGATAAAATCAATTGGGTTTTGTTTGTTTGCAAACATTTTCATGATACGGCTGATACGTTCTTTCTTTCCACTTCTCACGTTGAGCACATAAGAACCGGCATCAAGATGACCAGAATAACAACGGAAGAATGCAAGACGACCAACAAACGGGTCCGTCATGATCTTAAATGCAAGCGCAGCAAACGGTTGCTTTGAATCTGGTTGGCGAACTAATTCCTGTCCTGTATTTGGATCAGTTCCTTTGATACCTTCCACATCAAGCGGCGAAGGCAGATAACGGCAAACAGCATCAAGCGCAGTCTGTACTCCCTTATTTTTAAAAGAAGAACCGCACAGCATCGGCACGATTGTCATGTCAATTGTGGCTTTACGAACCGCTTCATGTATTTCATTTTCGCTGATAGAATCAGGATTATCAAAAAACTTTTCCAATAATTTATCATCGTATTCAGCAACTGCTTCTACTAACTGAGCTCTCCATTCTTTAGCTTCTTCCACCATATCAGCAGGAATATCGATTTCATCAAAAGTCATTCCCTCTGTCTCCATATGCCATACAATACCTTTCATCTTAACCAGGTCAACCACCCCTTTGAAATCATCTTCCGCTCCAATAGGTAATTGTAATGGGACGGCTTTTGAACCCAGCATCTCACGAACCTGTTTTACAACATTTAAAAAGTCAGCACCGGCCCGATCCATCTTATTTACGAAACCAATCCGCGGAACGTTATAACGGTTTGCCTGGCGCCACACCGTTTCAGATTGCGGTTCCACACCATCAACTGCAGAAAACAAGGCGATCAGACCATCCAATACCCTCATTGAACGTTCTACTTCTACGGTAAAGTCAACGTGCCCCGGAGTATCAATGATATTAAAATAATAGTTTTTGGTATTTGCGTCTGCCTTTCCTTTTACGGTTGGAAAATTCCACTGACAGCTGACTGCTGCAGAAGTAATCGTAATTCCTCTTTCCTTTTCCTGCTCCATCCAGTCGGTAGTAGCCGCGCCATCGTGGACCTCACCAATTTTATGGATCATGCCGGTATAGCGCAGGATACGCTCTGTCGTAGTCGTTTTGCCGGCATCAATGTGGGCGGCAATACCGAAGTTTCTCTGAAATTTTAAGTCTGCCATGTGATTTCTTCCTTTATAATTTGGAGGCGCAAAAGTAGGAATAAAAACTCACCAATCAAGGATTAAGAACCAGGAAGTTTTCCAGATTGTTTCCCTTACAATCAGTTACTTAATTACCTTACTAAATCTCCGTAAAAAACGAAAGCCATCCGCTAGACGGATGGCTTTTATCAGTCAATTTTCTCAATTATACTTTGAAGTGGGCAAATGCTTTGTTTGCTTCTGCCATACGGTGTGTGTCTTCTTTCTTTTTAAAAGCTGATCCTTCACCTTTTGCTGCGGCTACGATTTCTGCTGCAAGTTTATCAGACATGCTACGCCCATTTCGTTCGCGGCTATAGCGGATAAGCCATTTCATGCTTAAAGATATTTTTCTATCAGGACGGACCTCGGTGGGGATTTGGAAGGTAGCACCACCGATACGACGGCTGCGAACCTCTACAGCAGGTGTAATGTTTGCCAATGCTTTTTTCCATACATCATATCCCTCTTCCCCGGTTTGTTTTGCAACTTTCGCAAGCGCATCATAAAATGTATTAAATGAAGTACTCTTTTTTCCGCTCCACATGATATTGTTTACAAAACGGGTTACCATTTTGTCGTTAAATTTCGGATCGGGTGCTAAGGGTAATTTTTTTGCTTGTGCTTTACGCATCGCTGATTATTTTGATTTTTTATCGCGGATTTGACGGATTCTTCTATCACTGAAATCCATTCATAAATCCACGTAATCCGTGTTTATTTTTTTACTTTTTCTCTTTTAGTACCGTATTTAGAACGGCTCTTTTTGCGGTCTTTAACACCAGCCGTATCCAATGAACCACGAACAATATGGTAACGTACACCCGGCAGATCTTTTACACGGCCCCCACGTATCAACACGATCGAGTGTTCCTGGAGGTTATGTCCTTCGCCTGGTATGTAAGCAATCACTTCAACTTTATTTGTCAAACGAACTTTGGCAACTTTTCTAAGCGCTGAGTTTGGTTTTTTTGGAGTCGTCGTGTAAACCCTTGTACAAACGCCACGACGTTGTGGGCAGCTATCCAAAGCCCTTGATTTACTTTTTGCTTTAATGATTTCTCTTCCCTTGCGAACTAACTGTTGAATTGTAGGCATTCTGAACCTTTTAATTTGACTACGGGGTTTATTTCCCGAAGGGGGGCAAAGGTAATGGGCAACTGCGTAAATACCAAATATCAATCCCGATAAATATCGGGACCAATTCTGAACTTTTTACCTTTGTTTTAGAAGCAAAAAAATCCGAGGTCTTGCGCCCTGGATTTTCTGTTTATGATCTGTGATTTAAACAATTAAACCTTCCACATCCAGTGATATTTATCCTCTTTGAGACCTTCGCGAATTTCAGTCATCCAGGTTTTTAATGTAGGCCCCGCCTTCCATTTTTCAACATTAAAATTCATTACAAACTCTTTATACTTAAGTTCTTTGATTAATGATATGGTTGCCGCAGTCCCAGTTCCAAAAGCCTCAACATGTTTACCCGCCTTATACGCATCAATTATTTCATGAATGCTGATCGGCCTCTCTTCCACTTTATAACCCATATCCCTTAATAAAGTCATTGCACTTTGACGTGTTACCCCGTCAAGTATTGTCCCACTTGAAAGATCAGGAGTCAATGCTTTATCATCAATAATAAAGAATATATTCATGGTGCCACACTCCTGGACATAATTATGTTCAAAAGCGTCTGTCCACAATACCTGGTCATAGCCTTGTTTTTTTGCCTGAGCAGTGGCATACATAGCGGCGGCATAGTTGCCGGCTGCTTTTGCATACCCAACACCGCCTTCAACAGCTCGCACATATTTTTCCTCTACATAAATACGCATTGGTGCGGAGTAATAAGGCCCGGTTGGACTTAAAATGATCAGGAATTTATAATTATCAGAAGGTCTTACACCGATGATCTCGTCTGATGAAAACATTACCGGCCTTATATAGAGAGAATAGTCATGTCGTTGAGGGATCCAGTTTTTATCCAACTCAATTAATTTCCTCATTCCTTCAATGAACAATTCTTCAGGAACGGTTGGCATCTGCATTCGTTCGGCAGAAATATTAAACCGTTTGAAATTTTCGTGTGGTCTGAAGATAAATGCTTCTCCTTTTTGATTTTTGTAAGCCTTGATCCCTTCAAAAATTGCCTGCCCATAATGAAATACTGCAGCGGATGGGCTTAACAATAAGGGTTGGTATGGTTTGATCTCGACGTTCTTCCACCCGATAGCTATCGGGCCACCTCCTTCGAAATCTGCTTCGAGCATGTGGTCAGTAAAGAAATGGCCAAAAGGAATATTGTCGAGATTTATATCCTGCAACTTGCTTCTTTCTGCTTTGGTGATGTTTATGTCCATACTTGCAATCATAAATGTTTACATTTGATGCACAAAGAAACAAAAAAAACTAACACCTATTTGTAGCCTTTTCATGAACCTGAATACCATTCAATTTGATGCAACAGATATTGCTCTTCTTTTTAAAAGTTCTTTGGTAGAAATCAATACTGAAATGCCGGTCTTGCCGCAAACCGATATTAGTAGCGACCCGATAGCTATCGGGTGGAAATATCTTGGAGAAAATAAAAAGAAAAGCCTTATTGTAGTTCGTTACCCTGGTGAAGTTCATCTGCCTGATAAGCAATTATCTTTTCTTACAAAATTATTAGCTGCATGTAATTTGACTATTGCAGATGTAGCCATCGTAAATTTTCAACGATATAAATCATCAGATTTTGACAGGATCCTAGATCATTTCAAACCGAAAGCTGTTTTGTTATTTGATATCACACCTGGCGAATTTGGAATGCCAATGATATTTCCTCAATTCCAGGTGCAGCGATATAAAGATGCCCTGTTTGTTTCCTCACCATCATTAGAAGTTATCGAACCGGATAAAGCATTGAAAAGTAATTTATGGGTTTGTCTTAAAAGGATTTTTAACCTATGAAATTGATTTTTGCCAGTAATAACAAGCATAAAATTGACGAGCTCAAAGCTTTTGCAGGAACTGAATCCGATAGCTTTCGGATTGAAATTGTTTCATTAAAAGAAGCGGGTATAGATATAGACATTCCTGAACCGCATGATTCGCTTGAAGAAAACGCATCAGAAAAATCATGGACCATCCATAGGTTAACGGGGAATGCTTGTTTTAGCGAAGACACAGGATTAGAAATCGAAGCATTGAATGGAGAACCAGGCGTAAAAAGTGCCCGCTATGCGGGCGAAAAGAGATCGTTTAAAGACAATATTGAAAAGGTGCTATATAAATTATCTTCTGAAACAAATCGAAACGCAAGGTTCAGAGCTGTTATCTCGTTGATAATTGATGGCAATGAAACCCAGTTCGAAGGCGTTTGTAATGGCAAAATAATTTACAGTCCGCAGGGAACTGAAGGCTTTGGCTATGACCCCATTTTTATCCCTGACGGAAGTAAGCTGAGTTTTGCTGAAATGTCGATCGACGAAAAGAACCGATTTAACCACAGGACAAAGGCAGCCGCCAAATTGGTCGCATTTTTGCAAAACATGAAAGCAAACTCCACAAATTGAGCGCAACAAGCAACCATAATATCACCGAAAGCGACTTAATCCTGGGATGTATAAATGGCGAGAGGAGAATGCAGGAGGAGCTCTATAACAGGTTCAGCCCGAAAATGTTCGCAGTGTGCTTACGGTATGCAGGAAATGGTGACGATGCACAGGATATACTCCAGGATGGCTTTGTGAAAATTTATAAAAACCTTAGCCGGTTTCGCGGCGAGGGTTCATTTGAAGGTTGGATAAGAAGAATTTTTGTAAACACTGCGATCGAGCATCTTCGGCGCAAAACTTACCTCAAGCCAATTGCTGAAAAAGAAGAAAACACTATTGCGTACAAGGAAAAGACCGCTCTTGACAAGTTAGGTGAAAAGGATATCATGAACCTGATAAGACAACTATCACCGGGTTATCGAACGGTATTTAACCTCTATGTAGTGGAAGGGTATACACACAGAGAGATCGGTGATATTTTAGGAATAAGCGAAGGAACAAGTAAATCACAACTGGCAAGAGCAAGAATGATACTGCAGGATATGGTTATAAATTTCTTGGACGAGAAGGATAGAAAACAGAAAGTAGAATGAACTCCGGGTTACAAAAAAGACTGTATGAAATGGAAGTAATGCCGCCGGCATCGGTATGGGAAAAACTTTCTTTAAACATTGATGAGATCAATGCAGATAATATACTGTCCAAAAAAATAGTGAGTGTCGAATCAGCTCCACCTATCGATGCATGGGAAAAAATAAATTCATCAATCAACGTTGTTGAAAAAAAACAGCCCGTAATAAAAGGGGTCGTAATTAATTTTAGAAGACTTGCTGCTGCTGCAATATTTATTGGAATAATTGTTACTGCATGGTTTCTATATAGAAACAGCAATGAGAAATCGTCAGGACCAGTAACTCAAACTCCTTCAACAGAAAGAGCGAAGACAGATTCAGCTGGCCCCGGACAACAACCTGAAAACATAAAAGAAATTGACCGGCCCGTGTCTCCACCGATTGCGTCATTAACGACACAAACACTTACTGCAAAGAATAAAAAAAAGAGCACGGGATTTAGAACGGCACAATTGATAAAAGGACAACTGGGTGTTTTGAATAACACGCCGCATGGAAAAAGTTTCGACCAGCCTATCGATGATCTTTCGCTTGTAACAGCTGACCAGCATTACCTGACGATGGTAAACTCAAACGGAAGATTGGTAAAAATTCCGGCGCAATTAGCGCATCTTGCCCCCCACCTACAGGAAAAGCCCATCTCAGAAGATATTTATGAAGTAATGTTTGGTGAAGGCACCTACTGGAAAGAAACAATGAGTGAATGGAGAAAAAAGATCGCCTCAATGCCCGTTTCTTCGGGAGATGCATTTACCAGCTTTATAGAATTATTAAAAACAGTTCAGGATAAATAAACTGTTTCCTTACTTTTAGCCTAAACATTCGGATGGCGAGGATAAAAATCGATTTGCCACGCAAATTTCCTTTTACCGCGAACATACCCGTAAGAATTACCGATATAAATTTCGGCGGACATGTTGGCAATGACACTATTCTTTCAATAGTTCATGAATCACGGGCACAATTCTTTACACACTGCGGTTATACCGAACTGGATTTTGCTGGCGCAGGTACCATCATGAGTGATGTTGCGATCGAATATAAAAACCAAACATATTATGGCGACACTATTTTAGCTTCGGTTGCAGTGGGTGAGATCACAAAAGTCGCTTTCGATCTTTTCTATAAACTTGAGAAAAGATCTGCCGAGGGTAAATTGATACCTGTTGCTTTTGCGAAAACGTGGATGGTCTGTTACGACTATGATCAAAAGAAGGTAACTGCCATACCTGAAAAAGCAATCGAAAAAATCAAAGGTCTGTAGGTTCCGCATCGGTATTCCAGAGCTTCCAGTTCTCTTCGGCCTGCAAGACAAGCATATCAAATCCATTTTGAATTAAAGCCCCTTGCTCCTCTCCTTTTTTTAGAAAAAGTGTTTTTGACGGGTTGTAGATAAGGTCGAAAAGAAAATGTTCCGGAGTAAGAAACTCATAAGGAATAGGCGGGGCTTCGACAACATTCGGATACAACCCCAACGGTGTTGTGTTTACGATAAGTTTATATTTTGCAATAATACTTTTTGTCAATTGCTCATAAGAATAACTATCGGCGGATGGCTTTCGCGAAACCTTTTTATATTTTATGTCAAATTTATCAAACACATATTTCACAGCTTTTGCGGATCCCCCGGTGCCCAGGATAAGGGCGTTTGTATGAACAAAAGGATTCCAGTTCTTTTTCAACGACTTTTCAAAACCGGCAATATCCGTATTATATCCGTATAGTTTCCCGTCTTTTATCTTAATGCAATTGCAAGCCCTGATCTTCTTAACAACCGCGGAAGATTGATTAAGAAATGAAATCACTTTTTCTTTGTAAGGAATGGTGACATTCAAGCCTTCCAGCCCGGGCAGTGAGAGTATTGTTTTTAATTCATCAATTGATGCAATCGGAAAATTTTCATATGTGCAATCAGTCAGCTCTTCTTTTTCAAATTTTTCAGTAAAATATTTTTTTGAAAAAGAATGTGATAAAGGATATCCGATCAAACCAAATAATCGCATCAGGCTTCTTCTTTATTCAGGAATAAATGAAAAGTATCACCGCGAAGACCCACTCTCATTGCTTCCAACGGGAGCATCTCAGTAGGTGCAATATTTCCGAGATTAACATTACAACCAATCAGTTCGATAAAATAAAGTTGCTGTGCTTTTTGCGGAGCTTCCCAAATAATTTTTTCAGCCGGAATTTGGGTTAATATTTCCTGCACCAATCCTTCCCTTACTTCGCCGCTGCCCCGGTAGATCCCAACATTCCCAGCCTCTCTTGCTTCAGCAATGACATACGTTGCACCTGCATTTAATTCAGCCCGCATCAACTCGATCCATTTATACGGGGGAATGATATGCTCAGCATCCTTACTTCCAACTTCGCTCAAAACTGTGCCATACTTTGTTAACTTTTCAACATAACCACATTTCTCAGAGTGAGGAATCGTAATTGAACCGTCACTCACTTCCATATAGTTGATACCATAATCCTTGCAAACGGTTAAGTAATCCTCAAACTGGTTACGAATGAGGAAAGCTTCAAATAAAGTACCACCGAAATAAACCGGGATGTCATAGGATTGATATACTTCGATCTTTTCTTTTAAATTGGGCGTAACGAATGATGTCCCAAAACCCAGCTTTACAATATCAACATGCGGATGAGAAACACTTAAAAAATTTTTTGCCTCGTTAATGCTAAGTCCTTTATCCATTACCATTGTAAGTCCGGATGTACGCGGCTTCTGATTACGATCCGGGATATTACTTAAGTTAAAATTCATAGTTGATTTTTATTGAAGCAGTTACATTGAGCAGCCAGTTCACAATGGCGGCAAAAATAGGAAAGAATGGTCAGAGTGTACCTGAACCTTGTCACAGGTCGATAATACAGGAATCCTTACTCAGCGTTTTCTTTTAAATCTAGAGATCACATCAACTACATGATGGTTTTGAAGTATAGCGGGATTCAGCTCTACAAAATTCTTTACCAGCTTAGGTGACTTTGTCAATGCATGTTCAAGTTGCAAAATCGCTTCTTTTGTTTTTCCTAGTACAAAAAGTATAGCACTGAGGTAATATAGAAATATCGGCTGGTTGGGTAAAATCTTTAATGCTGCCATTGCCTGTTCCCTGGCCTCGTCAAAATAACCGGCTTTGTAAAGACATCTTATAAGGGCTTCCCAACCTTTCTTGTTTTTTGGACGTGCACTAACCACCGCTGAGAAATAATGAATGGCATCTTTAAAGAAGCCCTGTTGAATTTTACATTCTCCCATCAGTAAATTATATTCTGATTGATGTCGTTGGATCTTTAAAGCGCTTTCAAGTTGTTTCACCGCGCTTTCCCACTGGCCCTCATTAAAATAAGTGCATGCAATTTTATAATACAGCTTGCTATCATCTGGTGAGATATGGGATGCTTTCTTATAATAGAATCTTGCCTGCGCATTATTGTGAAGCCTGTCATAACAATAGCCTAAGGCTTCATGTATTAATGCTTCCGGCTTAGTGAGCTCAAGTACTTTCTGCAACACTTCAATTGCTTCTTTATATTTTTTTAACCGTATATAGGCATCTCCCATATTTCGATAAGCGTAATCAAACTTTTCATTTATCGCTATGGCATATTGATAAGCATCGAGTGCCTTTTCGTATAGTTTTATTCCCTGGTAAGCGGCTGCCAGATTGAACCATGCAAGATCATTATAGGGAAACTCATCGATAATTTTCTGATGAAGTTTTATGCTTTCTTCATTTCTGCCCGTAAAATCTGTCCAGAAACAAATCTTATACAAAGCCTCTTCATTATTGGGTTCCTGTTCTAAAATCAGCTTTAAACAATCGAATACTTTTTCAAATTCCTGGTAATCGTCATACACGTCAGCCAATTCAAACAAAAGTGATATTCGTTCGTCGCCGGTAAAGAGATCAAGGGCTTGCTCAAGGATTTCCACTGCCTTCTCCTGCTTGTCGAGCGCTAAGTAGGCATCTGTTTTTAAGATATAAACATTAATATCGGTGCTATCGAGCATTGCAGCATGATCAAGCAGGTTTAAAGCCTCACGATATTTATGAGTGGCAATCAGCAAATCGGCCTTTCGAATGAGCATGGTAGAGGAAAAGGGGTATTGCTCGGCCCCTTTTTCGGCCGCCTCCAAAGCGCTGCTTATGTCCTCTTTTTCATCAAAATAATCAATGATTTTTTCGAAAGATTCCTCATCAATGTAAGACTGGCTACGGCCTTTTTTCAGATTTTCGTACCGTTTAAGAATTTCCTGAAGCTCATTGTCGTTTTTCCGGAGTGGATTTTCCTTCATGGTGTCGGAGGTTTAGTCAAATTAGGAATTTTTATAAAAACAGCCAACTTTTAATAACTTTTTTCCTTTTTCTGCGTTAAATAAATGACAAAATTGTGGATAGACGGTTTGTTTTATGAATATTTTTGTTTTTATATTTGCTTATCGGATGAAGACTAACCAAAATATATTGAAACTGTTGCTGGCGAGAAAAATAGCTACCCTATTTTTGATAGGTTTGTCCTTCGCAGCTTTTGCTACTTTGGGTGATGGTAAATCTAAGGGAAAGAAAAGTTCATTATTAAATTCCAAACCGACCATTACACCCGGTAAGTTCTCACTCAAATCTGGTTACCAATACCGTGGTAGTCAAATACTGAACCAGCAAAAAGATAAGAATACTTTTACTCGCAATTCACTTGTTACTTATCAAAAAGGTAACATGACGTATATCCTGCCGGTAAAAACTGTCATTCCCCGAAAAATAAAGGTTACAGTTGGTATCCCCCAGCTTAGCAAAAATTGATCAATTCGCCTTCCCTGCATTGTTGCTTTCTTCGTATGTCATGACTCTAAAACCGCTTTTAGGTAGTTCAAATTTTGTAGCAGGCACAATCCCGAAGTTTACTTTCGATACCGTATACGTTACCTTAAGACTCCCGACAGTAGTTTCATATTCCATGGCAAGACCAGGCAACGATTTGTATGCGTACTCAAATTCCCGGTTATTTGCGACCAGGTCTTTTGTAAAAAAAACCGTGATGGTTGTTCCGTCTTTCATTGTTCCAATCGCCTTCTGACATTTATAACCGGCTATATCTTTGTACTCATTTTCGTATTTGAAAACAATCCCCTCATACTTTTTATTTGCATCTTTCCAGTTACCCGGCGTCATAGTGATCATATATTTCTGCTCACCATATTCTTTTAGCACATTCACGTTACCGGTTTTTCCATCCACAATTGTTGATTCCACTCCTAAAGAGCTCACCCGTTCAAAACGGGTTTGATATCCCTTCAAATAAACGATACTTGTAGCCCCGTCAAACATATCAGCAATGGAAGGGTTGCTATTTCCTGTGTTCACAACGATGTCGTAAGAAATAGTTCCTTCCGTGATTCTTTTTTGAGCCTCTGCATTAAACGCACCTAAAAGGCTCAGGATAATAAGAGATGTTTTTATACGCTTTTTCATGGGTTTAAAAGTAATAAAAAGACGTGCCAGGTCCGCCAATTAGTTGTACAGGCTTATTAACAAATATTCGGAATTTAACAATTATCTTTTCCCTTTTGCCTGCATATCCTTCAGCTTTTTTTGCTGCTCCTGCATTTGCTCAAACCTTTCCTGCCATTTAGATTTTGATTTTGGCTTCTTTCGATTCGCCTCCATGTTAGCCAAAATTTTGTCGTGGTTGATAATATAGTTCTGGATAATAAATTGAAGCACCAACGTAACAATGTTTGATACTGTATAATACCAGGTAAGCGCGGCCGGCAGGCTGTTGAAGATGAATAAAAGAAACACAGGGAATATATAGGGCATGTATTTCAATACAGGATTGCTTTGATCCGGCGTCATGCTCATGCTATAAATTGAAATCAGGAAACTCGTAAGACAGGCAGTAATTGTAAATAAACTCACATGGCTGCCGTAAATGGAACTAATAATGGGAATGCTTCCAAAATCAAGGATTGAATCATATGCTGACAGATCCTTTGCCCATAAGAAATTTTCCCCCCGTAGATCAACATATGAATTAAAGAAGCTATACAATGCGAAAAAGATGGGAATTTGCAGCAACGCAGGTATACAACCACCCAAAGGATTTACCCCCGCTTCTCTGAAAAGTTTCATCTGTTCCATGCTCATGGCTTGCTGATCTTTGCCATGCTTTGCTTTTAATTTTTCAATCTCAGGACGAAGCACTTTCATTTTGGCCCCACTTAAATAACTTGAATATGTCAATGGTGAAATAAGCAACCTGATAACCAGTGTGAGCAACAAAATTGCAATTCCAAAACTGCCAACCATCTTACTGAAAAAATCAAATACAGGTAATACGATAAATTTGTTGATAGGTCTTACAAACGCATAAATACCCTGGCCAAGATTTACCAGTTTACCCATTTGCTTGTCGTACTTCTTCAGAATACGAAAATCACTTGGACCATAATAAATGGATAATGGAATTATGACCTCTGTGCCCTTTGCTGCATGCTGCAACGTTGCCGTTGATTGCACAACGGTAACAGAATCATTCGGGCTTGTCCATTCCATCTTCCCGCCCGAGAAATTATTCTTGGCCACCAGTATCCCATTAAAAAACCGTTGACGCATTGCTACCCATTCAACAGGTTTGCTAAACTGAACATCACTGCGGCGACCAACGGTGAAATAATCAAATTCATCATCCATCACGTATCCCATTTGGGAATTCGTTCTCTCATAGGATAGATCCATTTCCTGCTTCAATGCACGGTACTGCCATTGGAGGTTCAATGTTTCACTATCTAAAAATGAATTCGCTTTGCTCAACTTCACGTTGAAGTCAATCATGTAATTACCCCTTCTCAAAACAAATTCATGCGTGATCGAACGGCCTGCGCTATCGCCCAGCGTATAAGAAACTGTTTGAACCGAATCTCCTTGTTTAACGACATTGCCCGGGGTAAAATAAAAGTCTGTGATGTTCCCTGTTTCGCCCGGGTCACTCTTTATTCTATAATCAATTTTATCAAAATCAGTTGATGCAAGCCGAACCTGTTTGTTTTGTTGATCTTTAAAGTTTTTAAGTTCCACCCATTTTATCTGACCACCTTTATTGGTAAAAGCAACTCTTACAAGTTCATTGTCAATAATGGCAAGTTGCTCTGTTCCTGTTGCAGCTTTTTGAAACTGACCAGTCACGGTTGTTGTTTGTGCCGGGGTAAACTGGGAAGTATCCTGTCTTTGAGAAGCAGTATCCGGTTTTGGTTTTGGTTGATTAGCTTTTGCAATTGAATCCTGGATTGCTCTTTTCTGCCGCATTGCCGCCTGCTCACGATTATTAAAATAAAAGAAACCAAAAAAGAGAATCGCCAACACCACAAAACCAATTACCGTATTACGATCGAAATTCATGTAGCTAAAAATTTGGAGTGGGCAAAGATAGGGAAACAGGCGGGAGTTATGGTTCTTAATTCAGAGTTGTTTGCATTGAATACCAGAGCTTAAAGTCTAAAAACTGATGATATAAATTTATTAAATCACAACATCCTGCAACTGCGGATTTTTAGTTACTAATCTATTCTCACTGTATTTTTTTGCCGCGGCAACAAAATGAACAAACAAAGGCTGAGGGTTTTCGACTGTGCTTTTTAATTCCGGGTGATACTGCACTCCGATAAAAAACGGATGAGAGGGAATTTCCATGATCTCGACCAATCCGGTTTGCGGATTGCGGCCACTCGCGATCATCCCGTTATTTTCAAATTGAGAAAGATATTTATTATTGAACTCATAGCGATGACGGTGTCTTTCGCCAACCTGCAGCTTGCCATAAATTTTATGTGCCAATGATCCTTCTTTAATATCACACGCATAAGAACCTAAGCGCATCGTCCCGCCCTTCATTGTAATTTTTTTCTGCTCTTCCATCATGTCGATCACCGGCTCATCGCAAGTCGGATCCATTTCAGTGGAATGAGCATTTTTTATTCCAAGAATATTTCTTGCATATTCGATCACGGCCATTTGCATACCAAGACAAATTCCAAAAAATGGCAACCCCTTTTCCCGGGCGAATTTTACCGCGGTGATCTTTCCTTCAATACCCCGATGGCCAAAACCCGGCGCCACCAGCAATCCGTCTAAACCGGCTAACTTTTCAGGAACGTTATCTTCCGTTATGAATTCTGAATGTATGTATTGAACCTGGACCTTACATTCATTCATTGCACCCGCATGAACAAATGATTCCAAAATGGATTTATAAGCATCCTGCAGTTCGACATACTTGCCGATTAACCCGATTGTGACTTTTGTTTTTGGGTTCTTAAGTTTAGTAAGAAACTCCTTCCATTTCGCCAATTCCGGTTCTTTATTATTTGGAATATCCAGCTTCTTTAACACAATTTCATCCAGCTTTTCTTCCATCATGATCAGCGGCACTTCATAGATCGTACTTGCATCCCTGGCTTCGATCACGGCTTCTGGTTTCACATTACAAAACAGGGCAATCTTTCTTTTTATATCATTATTAATTGGCTCTTCCGTACGGCAAACAATTACATCAGGAAAAACTCCTTCCTGGCTCAATAACTTAACCGAGTGTTGAGTAGGCTTGGTCTTTAATTCTTTAGCTGCTTTTAAATAGGGGATCAATGTAAGATGAACCACCAGCAGATCCTCTTCTGGCAATTCCCATTGTAACTGACGAACTGCCTCGATATAGGGTAACGATTCAATATCACCCACTGTACCGCCGATCTCGGTGATCACAATATCCCACTCACCACTTTCACCAAGCATCTTCATCCGGCGCTTGATCTCATCGGTAATGTGTGGGATCACCTGCACCGTTTTTCCCAGGTAGGCGCCTTCCCGTTCTTTATTAATAACAGTTTGATAAATGCGGCCTGTCGTTACATTGTTTGCCTGCGAGGTAAAAATATTCAGAAACCTTTCATAATGTCCAAGATCAAGATCAGTTTCGGCGCCATCTTCAGTTACGTAACATTCACCATGCTCGTAAGGATTCAACGTACCCGGATCAACATTTATATAAGGATCAAATTTTTGAATAGTAACCCGCAGCCCTCTTGCCTGCAACAGCTTAGCAAGCGAAGCCGAAATAATTCCCTTCCCTAATGATGAAGTAACTCCTCCCGTAACAAATACATACTTGGACATATCTTCAGTTCTTGTTTTAAAAATTACGAGCCCGGCAACACATCTCTGTTCAGTTCCGATAGCAATCGGGATGCGTCGCACGCTCCAACGTCAGTAATTCTATTCAGCAATAAATTTTCAGAGAAATCAGTCAGCCTCTACTTTTGACCAGCGGATATTTCGACAGGCTCAATATTAAATCCGGGAGGTCATGCAAAACTAAGCGGAATTTCCGTTACTGAAAAACTATAAACTTAAGATTGTGGAAAAAAAACAAACCATTTTCTTTGCGCCCGCCAAACCCGCTTTCATCGCAGCTTTTGTCTTGTTTTTTTATACAGTTGCCGGCCAAAAAATGCAAACTTTCAAAAATCGTTGTGGTTCTTTTTATGAAAGCATGGCGCATTTATATAAAATTAAGCAGGCTGAACTTGATTTCTATCAGTTTAAACCAGGACAAAGGATTGCAAGCATTGGCGCCCAATGTTGTCATATTGAAGCGGCTTATGCCGCGACAACAGACAGTGTTACCTTTTATTTGGAAGATATCGATTCCAGTAAGTTCAAAAAAGAACAGGCAGATTTTGTCTGGAGTTATTACGCCAAACTACGTGGCAGACCAATGACCAGTTCTTACAGAATGATACTTGGTGATGAAAAGTCGACGTCACTTCCTGAAAATTTGTTTGACAAAATCCTTATCATTAATAGTTTTCATGAATTCACTTTTGTGGTTGAGATGCTGGCAGATATAAGAAAGAAATTAAAACCCGGTGGCATTCTTTATATTGATGAAGCATTGCCAAAACGACCGGGACAACTTCTTGGAATTTGCAATCATCCGATGCAGACAAACGAAGAAACCATTGCCTTATTTGCAACGCATGGTTTTGAATATGTAAATGGAATTGATTTTAACTACAGGCAGAAAATTCCGGTAAGAAAAATTTTTGCTTTCAGCGTGAAATAGTTTCCACCCCCCAATAGTCACGATCCGCTATTTGACCATCCGCCCCCCGTCCCGACTTAGTCGGGAGGGATAATGAATATTTCTGCTATCATCCCTGCGTAAGGTTCAAATAAAATTGATTATAAAAAGTACATTCATTTGGAGTGGATATTATCCCCCGCTGGGGGGAAGTATTTCAATTAAAAAACTTTTCCAGTTGAGGTGGAAAACAAAACATTATTCAGCTGGTCTCAAACACTCAACGATCTTTTGTTTTTACTGTTACTGATATTCCGTTCTATCACTTTTAAAAGATAACTAAGTTCAAAAGGCTTTTCAATGAAGTCGTCTGCACCGGCTCTTAAAGCCAGTGCACCTATATCCGGAGAAGCGGAAACCATTACAATTGGTATCCTGCTCGTATTTGGGTTACTTTTTAAATGACGACAGACATCCAGGCCATCCACGCCGGATAACAATTTATCAATTAAAAAGATATCTGGCAGCGTAAAATTATTTTTAAGTATTTCACCAGCATCTGCTTTTATTTCCAGCGTATACCCTGCTTTTTCTAAGATTATCCTGAAAATATCCCTAATACTTTCGTCATCGTCTGCTATAAGGATCTTTTTTTTCATTATTAATGGCTGTGCAAACTTTATGCCCTTATCATCCGGCTCAATTATTTTCTTTCCTCCTCTGGTTGTTTTCATCTTCATATTTATTGTTTGCTTTTGGCGGGAGAATAAAATCAATAAACCCGGAATCAATAGCACTGAGCGGCATACCCATAAATTTTGCCGATGCATCCTGTCCAAATGTGATCCCTCCTTCTGACTTTATAGATTGCACCCCGACAGAGCCATCGGTTGCCGAACCGGAAAGTATAACAGCAATTGCTTTGTGTTTATAAATCGGTGCCAGTGCATTTAAAAAGAAGTCGATGGAATGATACGCACCATCTGCTTTGACACGGGGAGAAAGTCTTAAGTGACCATCCGCAATACTCATATAAGTATTGGGGGGAATTACATATACGTTATCTGCTTTCACCATCATTCCATTTTCTACCTGGCGGACCGGCATGCTTGTTTTTCTTTCCAGCAACTCTGGTAAAATGCTTTCATGATCCGGGGCCATGTGTTGGATTATGACATAGGCCATTCCCAGCTTCGGTGATAAATTCTCCAATAATTTGGAAATGGCCTCGATGCCTCCGGCAGAAGCCCCGATAGTACAATAGGAAAATCTTTAACCTTGGCAGGTGTTTTATCTTTTCTTTCAATGGATTTTTTAGAACCCGAACGAGTAGAGCCTTTACCCTGGTCTTTGCTTTTAGTGCTAAGTTTTTTATTCTTACCGGTTGTTTTCGTTTGCTTTGATAATCTCTTTCTTTCCATTTAAACATCCATTTGTGCTTATGTAAACACAGCGAGAAAGATTTTTCAAATAGGATGTACCGGAGATAATGTATAAAAAGTTAAGGATTTTTACCCCCCCCCAAAAAAAAAAATTGAAGGAGATTCTTCTCGTGTCTTGAAAGTCAGGAGCATTGCAACAAGTTTTATTACTTTTAATGTTAAACCCTAATTATGAGAAAAATCTTGTTGCTTGTTGGCGTTGGCCTATCTGCACTCACTGTTTGTTCTCAAAAAACATATATCTGGTGCGGCACATTAATAGATGGCATTTCAAGTGAGCCGAAAAAAAATATGACGATCGTGGTTGAGCAAAATAAGATTGTTGCCGTTGAAAATGGTTTTAGTAAACCGGGTGCAGCGGATAAAACAATTGACTTAAAAACAAAAACTGTTACCCCCGGCTGGATGGATATGCATGTACATATGGAAGGTGAAACAAATCCTAATGCATACCTTGAACGTTTTACGTTGAATCCGACTGATATTGCTTTTAACTCAATACCTATCGCAGAAAGAACATTGATGGCTGGGTTTACAACTGTAAGAGACCTGGGTGGAAGCGGAGTAAATATTTCATTGCGCAATGCCATCAACAAAGGCCAGGTAAAAGGACCTAGAATATTTACAGCCGGCAAATCAATTGGAACTACAGGTGGTCATGCAGATCCGACAAATGGGTATCGAAAAGACCTGATGGGTGATCCGGGGCCTGATGTTGGCGTGATCAATAGCGAAGAAGATGGCCGTAAAGCTGTAAGACAACGATACAAAGATGGTTCTGACCTGATAAAAATTACTGCAACCGGTGGGGTATTAAGCCTCGCTAAGAGTGGGCAGAATCCACAATTCACAGAGGATGAAATCAAAACAATTGTGGAGACGGCAAAAGATTATGGTTTTACGGTAGCAGCACATGCGCATGGTGCCGAAGGAATGAAAAGAGCGATTCGTGCAGGTGTAAATTCGATAGAACACGGCACATTAATGGATGATGAAACGATCGAACTCTTTAAGAAACATGGAACATGGTACGTTCCTACAATTACTGCCGGCGAATCTGTTGCTGATTCCGCAAAAAAAGAAGGTTACTATCCACCAGTAGTAGCGGCAAAAGCAAAACTAATTGGCGCCCAGATAAAATTCACGTTTGCTAAAGCACATAAAGCAGGAGTAAGAATTGCATTTGGCACTGATGCCGGCGTTTTCAAACACGGTCAGAATTGGAGAGAGTTTGGCTATATGATAGCAGCAGGGATGCCGGCAATGCAGGCTATTAAGGCTGCTACGATTAACGCAGCAGAATTATTAGGAATGAAAGATCAGTTAGGAAGTATAGAAGTTGGCAAGCTCGCCGATATAGTTGCCGTTGACGGCGATCCATTAACGGACCCAAAAGTCTTTGGAAAAATTAGTTTTGTGATGAAAGATGGAATAATATATAAGCAACAAGGTTCTGGATTTTAATTCCTTCAATACAAACGTTACACCAACAAACTATTACTGGTATACTAATTGTTTTGTATAAGAAAAATACACTATGAACTTAGCAAGCATGTTATTAAAAGCGGGTATTGCTACTGCCGGCACGGGAATTTACCTTCTGTTTAGAAGATTTTTCAGAAAAGTGAAGAAAACTACAAACGATACAGCAGAAAAAATAGAAACAAAACTCGTAAAGGCAAAGAAAAAAGTAACGGCAAAGCCGCGTCCGAAAAAAGTGCCGGTAAGATCGGTTAATGCGTAACCATTGCGGGGTGTAATTATAGAACTAAAAGAAAGATTTTCGAAAATCATTCTTTCGCGATTTTATTATAACTCGCGACAACACCACGATTTAATGAGGAACTGAATCCCTGATGCTTCATTTCATTTAGTCCCGCAATTGTGCAAACCCTTAGGAATTGTTAGTTTATCGGGATGAAAAATAAAAAACTGCAAACAAGAGTGAAATAAAAACACATGAGTTATAGCAGCCAAGGTGATCAATTGAATTTAAATCAGAAAATTTCTCCTTTAAGAAAAATGGCATTTATATGCATAAACAGATAGTATTGCCCGATTAAATTGATTCTTTCTCTTTTCGAAAAGTTTGAAACTGCCGATTTACCCTTTGTGAAATTCAAGAAATAAGTAAAACGTCAGCAACAAAATAATCAATACGCTTTTTACCAGGGTAGGGATTAGCTTTTTAAACGCTTCTTCCTTTTTTGTAAAAGATAACGGGTATTCAGTATAATACTGCACTTCAAATAAAATACGTTGTCTGAGTTTCTTTTTTCTCTTTTCATTAATAAAATTGTGTAAGGTTTGGTTGCTTGACAGCCACGCATCCACTTGTTTCATCTCAGCAATATTTGCAGTTCCCTGTATGTATCGATGTAGTTTATTTTCTAAAGTACCAAGCTTCATAAAATATTTTTTAAAGAAAAGTTTTACTGAACCTTGCGGGAATCTCATGCATGAGTATTCGCAAACAATAATTTCGGCCGTAATGAAAAATCTTTTTAAGAATATATAGCATTGGATATTTAAAGTCATCTGCCAACTCCCCGTACGCATTTACGATCTTAGGCTTCAGAGAGGCAGGCCTGTACGCTGTTTTCAGATGCTGCACTGAAAACTCGGTGAGCAAGGATTTTTTTCTGTGAAATTCAATACTCCGTTCACAAATTTGTTTGTAAAGAGTTGCTGCTACCATTTTTCGTAGCCGGCTGTAAAGATGAACTATCAAGGAGAAATCATCAGTTATTGAAGACCTGTTTTCCCATAAGTCAATAAAGATATCCCTAACGATTTCTTTAGCTTCTTCTTCAGAAGCCAGCTTACTGTTTGCATATTGAAAGAGCAGGAACCAGTAACGATCAAAAAGCTTTTCAAAAGCAGTGGTGTCATTTTCGCGCAGCGCTTCGACCAGCTGCGAATCATAGATAAGGTGGTTATTCATTTTCCTCCAGATTAAGTTGCACTAATCTTTTCTTTACCTGAAGGTTTTTCGCAGGATTCTATATTTCAAGTTACTGAAAAAAATGAACCAAATATGTTTGACTATAAACCTTTTCAACCATTCATAAAAAAATAATTCGGCTAAAGGAAATCCTTAATTCTCAACTTAAATCTTTGGCGATCTTATTATAACTCGCGACAACACCACGAATTAATGAGGAACTAAATCCCTGATGCTCCATTTCATTTAATCCCGCAATTGTGCAACCTTTAGGAGTTGTTACCTTATCAATTTCCTGCTCAGGATGACTGCCCTTTTCCAACAATAATTGGGCAGCGCCTTTTACCGTTTGCGCAGCAATCAACGTCGCAGTAGCGGCATCGAAACCAATCTCAATTCCTCCCTGGATGTTTGCACGGATATAACGCATCGCATACGCAGTACCACATGCCCCAAGGATTGTTGCGGCATCCATTAATTTTTCATCGATCATCACTGTCTTACCCAGTTGATCGAATAACTGGCGGATATAATTTATTTGTGATGCGGATGCCCCTGCATGTGCAAGACAGGTCATGCTTTGTTGTATAGCAATGGCAGTGTTTGGCATGGCACGAATAACCGGCACGGGTTTACCAATTGCTTTTTGTATTTGTTCGATCCATACACCGGTAATAACAGATACAACAACATGCTTCTTTGGATCAAGCGTAGTTTTTATCTCATCAATGATATCGGCAAAATTGTATGGCTTAACTGCAAGGATTATTATCTCCCCGGTTTTAACTGCTTTCTTGTTATCACTGTGTACCATAGAGCCTTGTTCAGCAAAGCGACTGAGTGGGGAAAGGTTTCTTCTTGTAATTGAAAGTTCAACAGGGCGGCTGAATTCGCTTTGAATTAGTCCTTCAGCAATTGCAGCGCCAAGATTACCACCACCAATGATCGCAATTTTCTTTGACATAAACATGATATTTAATAAAAATGCCACGCCGTTTTTCTCCGGTGTGGCAAACAACAGTTGCAAATATCTGGAATTTTAAGGAATAAAAGCTCACAGATTCCACGGATATTCACAGATAGGTTTCTGTGTGAATCCCTGCCTGCCGGCAGGCAGGTGTGAAACCTATGAGAAATTAATATAAGAGTTAATAATATTTCCGATCGACGAGAAAATTCTTTACATAGGTTTTCACTCCTTCCTCAAGAGAATAAAATTCCCCTTTATAACCTGCTTTTTGAAGTTTGCTCATATCAGCTTCTGTAAAATATTGATATTTGTCCCGGATGTCGGCTGGTGTATCAATATATTCGATCACAATTTCCTTATCAAGACTTTTGAAAATCGCCGTCACAAGATCTTTAAACGTCCTTGCTTTGCCTGTCCCCAGGTTATATAAACCCGAAGCTGGTTTTTCATTCATTAACCAATAACAGATATCCACAACATCTTTTACATAAACAAAGTCACGGAGCTGTTCACCATCTTTATATTCCCGTTTGTGAGATTTAAAGAGTTTTACTTTCCCTGTAGATTTAATTTGATTAAATGAATGAAATATTACGCTTGCCATTCTGCCTTTGTGATATTCGTTAGGACCATAGACGTTGAAAAATTTTAAACCATACCAAGAAGGAGGTGAGTTCGGAGTTCGGAGTTCAGAGTTCAGAGTCTGTTGAAGAGCCCATTTATCAAATTCATTTTTTGATTTGCCGTAAGGATTTAACGGATTTAATTTGAAAGGCAATTCATGATCGTCATCATAACCCAGTTCTCCGTCACCATAGGTGGCAGCCGAAGACGCATAAACCAGGGGGATGTTCTTTTCAGCGCAATAGGTCCAGATCTTTTTTGAATATTCAACATTTAGTTTTTCAAGAACCGAATAATCAAACTCTGTCGTATCTGTTCTGGCGCCCAGATGAAATACGAAATCGATCTGCATCGGGTGATTATTCAGCCAATCAAATAATTCATTTCTATCAACTCTTGCGATGATCTTCTTATCCTCGTAATTATGTTTTTTATTTTCAACATCCCCGCCTCCCGGAAAGGCAGGAAACTCATCAACAATAATGATGTTGTGATAACCTTTGCGATTTAAATAACCGACCATGCAACTGCCAATAAAACCGGCGGCCCCTGTAACCAATATGACTGAATTGCGATCCATTTTTTAAGAAGGTTAAGATTAAGGTTGAGCGGTGAGCGTCTCTTTCTCAACCTTAACCTCAGCCTCCGCCTCAACCTTTATTAAATTGAGCTTAATGCAGAACCAGCTTCTTCTTTTGATAAATGATCTTCGATAGCTGAATCATACGCCTCCTGCCACCAATCGATCGTTCCCCAGAAGTCCCCATTCACTAACATCTCACCGCTTGTGACCAAACCAATTCTTTCGTGAGGGAAATCGCTCATTGCAGATTCAAATTCTTCAATAAGGTCAGCTTTTACACTCACTACTACCCTGCTTTGACTTTCACCAAACAAATACGCATCGTCGCGCAGATCCTCTTTTGTTTCTACGGTAAAACCAAGGTCACGATTGAAACCACTTTCGCACAATGTGATAAACAACCCGCCTTCACTTACATCATGTGCTGACTGAATTAGTTTCTTTCTTATAAGCTCCGTGATCTTTTGTTGCAATGAAAATTCTTCTTCTAATTCAAAATAAGGCACCGGTGAAAATTCTATCTTACAAATCTTCGCAAGATATTGCGATGAATTGATATCACTTGTCGGTTTACCCAACAAATAAATGACATCGCCTTCTTCTTTAAAATCCAATGTCATTTTTTCATCTATATTTTCCAATAGCCCCACCATTCCAATTGT
>JAICGN010000049.1 GCA_025923075.1 Chitinophagaceae bacterium | reverse complement strand
TCTACCTGGTGGATCTCTAATTTTGATGGGATATCTAATCCGGTCGGCCTGTTTGTTCCTAATCATTTCAACGAACCATACCTGGCCTACCTTAACGAATGGAAAAAGCAAACAACAAAATGGAGATACAAATTAGGTGGCGCTGAGAAAATGAAATGGGACCAGTACCTTTTTAAGAATTCAGGATTGGCTACGTTACCCGACGTGGTTAAAAAAGGAATGCAATCCGCAGAAGAAGCGTATCTGAATGTTTGCTTCAACAAATATGCAAGCATCACCTTTGGCAGTTTCGATCCTATGAGTGATAAAGATTTTGATACCCTTCATCGCTTTGCGAAAGTTTTTGAACAATCCTATACACGTTTTCTCGATCTGCAGAAAGCGGAAGCGCAGGTCAGGGAAGCACAGATTGAAACGGCGTTGGAAAGAGTGAGAGCAAGAACAATGGGGATGCACCAGAGTAAAGAACTTCATGATGTCATTGAAACGGTAACAAATCAATTGCTGGCTCTTGGGTTGAAATTTGACAATTCAGTTTTCTGCAGAGTGAATGAAGATGAGAGTTGGGAGATGTGGATGTCTACTCCGGAACAGTCGTACCCATCGGTCATTTATGTTCCCTACATCGATCATCGGATCTTTAATAATTTGAAAGAAGTAAAAGCAAAAAAGCTTGAGTTCTATACTGACGTCTTTGACCAGGATGAAGCAAGGCTGTTCTTTAAACATTTTTTTGAAAACACCATTGCCAAAAATGCTCCTGAAGAAAGAAAGCAATATGTTTTAAGTCGCAATGGAATGGCGCGTTCACTTTTTTTAACGAAAGACATTTGGTTCGTTATTTCAAGATATTCCCCAGATCCGTTCAACGATGAAGAGAACGCAATTCTTAAACGTTTTGCAAAAGTTTTTGAACAGTCCTACATACGTTTCCTTGATCTTCAAAAAGCAGAAGCGCAGGCCCATGAAGCCAGAATAGAAATTGCACTGGAAAGAATACGGGCCCGGGCGCTTGCCATGCATAAGTCTGACGAGCTTATCGAGGTAGCAAAAGTGGTATGGGAACAAATGACTTTATTGGGTCAGCGTGAATTGGAGTCATCCGTCGTCCATCTTTATGCGGTAGATCCTGATCACATTCATTCTTATCGTGCAGTCAGCATAAACACGGATTCAAATACTAAATTAACTTATGGCCATATGGCCATTCCGAAGAATTCCTGTGAAGTGGTCAGGGAATGGCTGGCAAAATTTCATAGCGATCTAACGGAATATACAATTGAAATAAGCGGACAGAGACAACAGGAATGGTATGATATCCTTTTCAAATTAGCCCCCGACGTTGTTAATTCCATGCGTCAGAAAGGGGACATTCATGAAAAACGCTTCTACCGGTTTTCCAAATTCTCGGGAGGCGCTCTGTTAATGGTTTCAAAGCAAGAGCCTTCGGAAGAAGTTAGCTATTTGCAAAAAAGAGCCGCTGTGGTTTTTGACCTGGCTTATCGCAGGTTTTCAGATCTGCAAAAAGCAGAAGCCCAGGCAAGAGAGGCCCAGATAGAAGCGGCAATGGAAAAAGTTCGTGCCAGTGCTATGGCGATGCATAATAGCGAACATGTAAGCGAAGCAACGGGTGTTTTGTTTAGTGAACTTGACAAGCTTGGGATAGAAACGATGCGCTGCGGCATTGTTATTATTCATGAAAATCAAACCATGGAAACATGGTCAGCTACCACTACAGACGATAAAAAAGTAATACGAATATCAGGATTGCTTGATATGACAAAGCATCCGTTGCTGATAGGTGGTTTCAAAGGATGGAAGAATAAAGAAGAATCTTATACATATCATCTTGCCGGCAAGGACATGGAGAATTATTATGATTTCTTAGCTGAGTCTCCTTTCTATCCCATACCAAAGCAAAGACCTGACATGCCTGAGCATGATTGTACCATTATTTATTTTAATGAAGGAGGGTTGTATACTTTTTCGGAGAAGCCGCATGGTGATGCAACGATACAGGTATTAAAAAGATTCGCTTCTGTATTCTCTCTTACTTATCGCCGGTACAATGATCTTAAAAATGCTGAAGCGCAGGCAAGAGAAGCACAGATCGAAGCTGCATTGGAAAGGGTTCGCGCCAAAGCAATGGCTATGCACAGTTCAAAAGATCTTTCTGAGACCCTTACCGTTTTTTATCGGGAACTAAAATCCTTAGGCGTTACTCCAAGAAGATGCGGCATTGCATTAATGGATAAAGAAGAACGATTGGCGGAGGTTACTACAATGAACACAACCGAACAGGGTGATTCCATTGAGGTGATCGGGCAGATCAGGATGAGCGGACATAAAATACTGGATGATGTATATGAAAACTGGAGAAAGCAAAATGAATATCATGTTGTATTAAGAGGTAATGAAATCAAAGAGTATTACCAGGTGTTAAAACCGCAAATGGATTTTCCTGACTATCCCCATGATGTTGTGCAGTATGGTTATTATTTTATGTTCAAGGAAGGGGATGTGTACGCATGGACCGAAAATGAACTTACGGAAGATGAATTGAAAATATATAGAAGATTTACATCGGTAATCAGCCTTACTTATAAACGGTATAAAGATCTGCAACAGGCAGAAGCACAGGCAAGGGAAGCACAAATCGAAGCAGGGTTGGAAAGAGTTCGTGCCAGAACGATGGCGATGCACAGCAGTGATGATGTAAGCATTGCTACGGCTACTATGTTTACTGAACTTGAAAAATTGGGTATTGAAAGTTTTCGCGGCGGCATTTTAAACATTCGGGCAGATCAAACCATGGATGTTTGGTCAGTAAATAACCTTGCCGAGGGAAAAATTGTAAAAGCGGCCGGCGAATTTGATATGACAATGCATCCATTTTGGCAGCAGCTCTATAAGGGGTGGGTAAATAAAGACGAATTCCTTTATTTCAACATGAGTGGTAAGGTCAAAGAAGATTATGTCAGAATTTTAGATGCCAGACGGGATTATTTGCCAACTGGAATGCAGGAACTTCCCGACAGTCATGTTCAATCTTATTATTTTGGAGAGGGCTTTGTCTGGACTTTCACATTGCAACCACACTCGGAAGAAGCGAAACAGGTGATGAAAAGATTCGCTTCTGTTTTCTCTCTTACATTCCGCCGTTACCAGGATCTGAAGAAAGCCGAAGCACAGGCAAGAGAGGCAACTATTGAAGCGGCATTAGAAAGAGTTCGCGGCAAAGCAATGGCAATGCATAGTTCAAAAGATCTTGCAGATACGATCGGCGTATTTTATAATGAATTAAGCGGCTTGAGTTTGACGCCACGTCGCTGCGGAGTTGGGTTAATAAATAAAGAATCACGAATAGCTGAAATATCTACGATGAACTCAACAAGTGATGGACACGGCATTGAGTTGGTCGGCAGGTTAGACATGAGAGGGCACCCCGTCCTGGTTGGAGTGTATGACCACTGGCTCACAAAAACAGAATATCATCCTGTACTTCGCGGCAATGAAATAAAAGAATACTATCAATTCGTTCGGCCACAGATCGATTTCCCGGCCTATCCTGATGATTCAGTACAGTATGGTTACTTCTTTTTCTTTGAAGAAGGAGGGGTGTATGCATGGACAGAAAAAGAATTGCATGAGGATGAATTGAAGATATACAGAAGATTTACATCAGTACTCAGTCTGACGTATAAGCGTTACAAGGATTTGAAAGATGCCGAGGCGAGAACACAGACAGCAATAAAAGACGCCGCACTCGATCGTATTCGTGCAGATATTGCTTCAATGCGTACAATAAATGATCTTGATCGCATTACACCATTAATATGGAATGAACTCACAGTACTTGGGATTCCATTTATTCGATGCGGTGTATTTATCATGGATGAAGAACAACAACTTATTCATACATTTCTTTCAACACCTGATGGAAAAGCAATTGCTGCATTCCATTTACCCTATCATGCGCCCGGAAATCTCAAAGATGTGATCAGTCACTGGAGAGAAAAAAGGAATTATATAAGTCATTGGAGCCAGGTTGACTTTATTGGTATTGCAGAGACGCTTGTGGAGCAAGGTGCGATTGCATCAAAAGAACAATATCTTAGTTCACTTCCCCGCCACGGATTCTATTTACATTTCCTTCCGTTTTTACAAGGCATGTTATATGTAGGCAATACCGAGCAATTAAAAGAAGAAGAAATAGAATTGATCCAGCATGTGGCTGATGCATTTTCTACCGCCTATGCCCGCTATGAAGATTTCAATAAGCTGGAGGCAGCCAAGGAACAGGTAGAAAAAACGCTCGCGGATCTGAAGCAGGCGCAAACACAATTGGTGCAATCAGAAAAAATGGCTTCACTAGGTGAGCTCACCGCAGGTATTGCGCATGAAATCCAAAACCCGCTGAACTTCGTCAACAATTTTTCTGATGTAAGCAACGAGTTGTTGGAAGAAATGAAAAATGAATTAGAGAGAGGAAATGCAGTGGATGCCATGACAATTGTTGAAGATATAAAACAAAACCTGGAAAAGATTTTACATCATGGCAAACGAGCCGATGCCATCGTTAAAGGAATGTTGCAGCATAGCCGCACAAGCAGTGGACAAAAAGAACCTACAGATATCAATATGCTGGCTGATGAATATTTAAGACTGGCTTTTCATGGCTTGAGAGCAAAAGACAAATCTTTCAATGCAAAATTTGAAACCGAGTTTGATAGTGATATTGGAAAAATAAATATTATTCCTCAGGATATAGGAAGGGTAATTCTGAATTTGATCAACAATGCCTTTTATGCGGTAGCGGAAAGAAAGAAGCAGAATAGTAATGGCTATGAGCCAGTTGTCACCGTCGTTACAAAAGCTATAAAGCCCCCGCCAGCCGCCGGAGGTCTGGGAGTTGTAGAGATCAGGGTTAAGGATAATGGAAATGGTATTCCTCAAAAAGTATTGGACAAAATCTTTCAACCATTCTTTACTACCAAACCGACCGGGCAGGGAACAGGGCTGGGTTTGTCACTGAGCTATGACATTGTTACAAAAGGGCATGGTGGTGAAATAAAAGTGAGCACAAAAGAAGGGGAAGGAAGTGAGTTTGTAATACAATTACCAACCAACTAACTCAAGAGAATGAAAGCCTCGTTGAAGATAATTTTATTCACGTTGTTGCCTTTCTTACCGCATGCCCAGCAGAATTTGCCAGATAGCCTGCGAAAAGTTTTTTTCAACGCAAACAACGATTCCGTCCGTTATGAGGCAGCTATTCATCTCTATGATTATTATGAAGAGCTGAACCGTGATAGTGCTTTTTTTTATGGTGAGCAATCAGTTTTAATCAGCAGGAGGAACAATAAAAAATTAAACGAAGCTTATTCACTTAGCCGGAAGGCTTACCAGGAAGTGAATAAGGGCCGGTTTGCGGAAGCGTTGCATAGCCTGCTCGATGCGTTTGCAATCAGTGAGAATGTTGAAAATGAAAAATACTATTGGGCAGCGCATCCCCTGAGACAAGAATCACAAAAAAGGCTTTATGCTCTCTCGTGCACGCACCACATTTTTGCCATACTGATGCGGGAAACACGAAACATGGAACAGCAATTAATCCATTTCAGAGAGGCGAGGAGAATTGCTGTTGAAATTAATAGTCCCGGGAGATCTGTTTTGGGAAGTCTCAATCTTGGAAGAATTTATTTAGAGACCGGCAAGTTGGATTCCGCCTTGTTTTACGAAAATCAGGCAGAAGAAATCGCCAGGAAGTCTGGTCGTGAAAAATATCTTTCAGGTATCCTTTTATACAAAGGGATGATATATCTGAACAAGGGTGATACGATGAACGCTCTCAGTCATTTCTATGAGGGCATAAGATCAGGTGCAGAACAGAATAATCTTGATGGATTGGTAAGAGGTTACCGGGATCTTGGACGCTACTATGTTACGAAGCAGAACAAGGATTCAAGTCTGTATTATGCGATGAAGCAACTTGAAATTTCGAAAAGACTTGGAGGTGTTTCGGCATTTGGATATCATATCGGGGTATCCTACGAGAGTCTTTACCTTGTTTACCAGCTAAGAAACCAGTTTGACAGCGCCTATAAATACCTCGCTCTTGCTCAACGAACCAATGACAGCATCAATCAATCAAAAATAGAGAGCCTGGCTGAATTTCAAAAGCTCACATTGAACGAGCAGCAACGATTGCAGAATGTTGAAAAGGAAAAAGTAGTTTATCAAAATAAGATCAGGACCTGGTTTTTACTGGCGGGCATTGGTGTTCTGTTATTACTCGCAATTATCTTTTATAGAAACAATCGGCAAAAGCATAAAGCAAAAATAAAAATTGAGCAGGCTTATGATAACCTGAAAGCAACACAGCAACAACTTATCCAATCAGAAAAAATGGCTTCGCTGGGGGAGCTCACTGCAGGTATTGCCCATGAAATTCAAAACCCATTGAATTTTGTTAATAATTTTTCTGATGTAAATGAAGAATTGCTGACAGAAATGAAAGATGAGTTGAGTAAGGGAAAAATAGAAGATGCGATCGCGCTGGCAAATGACGCAATAGAAAATGAGAAAAAAATAAATCACCATGGTAAGCGAGCTGATGCTATTGTAAAAAATATGTTGCAGCACAGTCGTAGCAGCAGTAGGATCAAAGAACCAACAGATATAAATCAATTAGCTGACGAATACTTAAGATTGGCTTATCATGGTCTACGCGCAAAGGATAAATCATTCAATGCAGATATTAAAACTGACTTTGATGATAGTATTGGTAAAATAAATATCATTCCGCAGGACATAGGGAGAGTTGTGTTGAATTTAATCAACAATGCTTTTTATGCTGTTGATGAAAAAAAGAAACAAAACCTGAATGGATATGAGCCAACTGTTTCAGTGAGTACAAAAAGGGAAAAGGATAAGGTTGAGATTAAGGTTAAGGACAATGGCAACGGCATTCCACAAAAAGTATTGGATAAAATCTTTCAACCATTCTTTACAACCAAACCAACCGGCCAGGGAACTGGATTGGGATTGTCGTTAAGCTATGATATTGTAAAAGCCCATGGAGGAGAATTAAAGGTAAAGACGAAGGAAGGGGAAGGTTCAGAATTTGTTATTCAATTAAATTAATTCCGGCAGTAATGCGTTTTTATTTTCTATTACCTGTATTTTGGTTGTCCTTTTTGGTGATGACGATTTCATCAACCTTTGCGCAACAAACATTCTTCCATAAGGTACTTCCCCCATTTGGCAAAACGTTTTTACATATTACCGGAATGGTTCAGGATAGGCAAGGGTACATGTGGCTGGCAAGTAAAAGCGGATTGTTTCGATATGACGGCTATCAGATGACCTGGTATAAAAATGTTCCACTGGATCCCAACTCTTTAGCCAGTGATGCATTAGAATCTATTTGTGTTGATTCGTCGGGTCTTATTTGGATCGGTACCGTCGGAAGCGGCCTGGAAAGTTTTGATCCCTCAAAAGGAATATTCAAACATTATCGGCATGATGCAAGTCAGCCGGGAAGCATTAACGACGACACGGTAACTGCGCTACTGACCGATCACTTCGGAACTTTATGGGTGGGCACGTTAAATGGTCTAAATAAGTATGACCCCAAGACAAATACATTTATCCGGTATTCAAATAATGAGGCGGATTCTGAGAGCTTGAGCAGTGATATTGTTCGGGCTATCTATGAGGATCATCAAGGAACAATTTGGATTGGAACAGGAAGCCCCTATGCGGGGGAAAAAGGAAAGGAGCCGGATGATGGCGGTCTAAATAAATTAAACAGGCAAACAGGGAAATTCACCCGGTACAAGCATGATCCTCGAAATACATACAGCCTTGTCAATAATAAAGTAAGAGCCATATTCGAAGACAGTAAGAACAATTTTTGGATTGGTACAGCAGGAGATGGATTGCATATAATGGACAGATCAACCGGTAGATTTCAGCGCTATCCATATAATCCTGCAACACCTGAAAAATTAAGTCGTCCCCCCATAAATGAGACATTTCCTGAAACCGATCACATTACTTTCATAAATGAAGATGAAGCGGGTGCAATATGGATAGGAACATCTGAATCAGGAATTAATTATTATGATCCCGGGAACAAAAAAGTTATCCGTTACGAATCCAGCAAAGATACCGCAGGTGCTTTTACAGACAGGTCTTTGTGGGCGGCCTATAAATCAAGGGACGGGGTTTTATGGCTCAGTACCATTAATGGTCGGCTTTATAAAGTAAACACGATTCAAAAAAAGATCCCCTTCTACTCAATATTTGGCGACGCCGTTAATACAGTTTATGAAGAGCCAGGCGGAACCCGATGGATTGGAACGGAACGCGGCATTATTCAAACTAATTCCGCGAATAAACAAACCAAATCATTTGTGCATGAGCCCACCGATCCAAAATCGCTCAGTCATAATTCGGTCCAGGCAATTTATTCCACCAGGGATGGCAATATCTGGATCGCAACTATCGGAGGTGGAGTGCAATTGTATAATAAAAAAGAAGAAAATTTTATCACTTATCGCCATGATCCAAAAGACGAATCAAGCCTTAGTGACGACAAAGCCATTGCATTTTATGAAGATCCCGATCAAAATTTATGGATCGGAACGTTCAGGGGATTGAACCGGATGGATAAGAATACGGGCAGCTTTACGCATTATCTCTTTTATCCTCAGGACACAAATTCATTTAGCTCAAACATGGTAACGTCGGTGCTTAATGATTCCAAAGACCGATGGTGGGCAAGTTGCTGGATGAAGGGGGGTGTACAACTATTTGATCCCAACACAAAAAAATTTAGAACTTATCTGAAAGGAAGTTCTATTATACGAATTTATGAGAGTACTAGGGGAGAACTTTGGGCTGGCGGCGATGAAGGGTTCTTTAAATATAACAGTAATGAAGACTCTTTTTATCATTATACCGATCCAATTTCAGGCGCAAAATTTAATAGTGTTCGGGGTTTTATGGAAGATGATGAACAGAACTTATGGTTAGTCACAGTAGATGGCCTAATAAAATTGGATATTCAACGAAACCAATCCATTTTATATGGAAGAAATTATGGAATAAATGGCGCAACCTTTCGGTATGGGGGCTGTTATAAAGGACCACAAGCATTATATTTTTTTGATGAACGAGGCTATTATGCCGTTGATCCCAAAGAATTATTAAAGAACGCTAAACCACCTGAAATTCTTTTTGCAGCTTTCTATGTCGGCAACCAGCTGATTCAGCCAAACAGCAAAGGTCCCCTGAAGGAACCTTTTTCTACGGTAAAAGAAATTAAGCTTGGTTATAATCAAAATGTCTTTTCATTTGATTTTGCCGCTATCGATTACACAGATCCCGGGGAGAATCTTCATTTTTTTAAACTGGAGAACTACGACAATGAATGGCATGAAGCAGGATCAGTACATAAAGCTTTCTACTATAATGTTCCGCCGGGCAAATATATTTTTCGGGTTAAAGCAGTAAATGTAAACGGCGCGTGGGGAGAAAAAAGTGTTGAGATTATCATAACTCCACCATGGTGGAATACCTGGTGGGCCTATTGTATTTATGGATTGCTATTAGCTACTCTCATTTTTTTAATGTACCGTTATCAAAAAGAGCGATTGATAAAAGCCGAGAGAGAAAGAACAACAAGAAAGGAATTGGAACAAGCAAAGGAAATTGAAAAAGCATATCATGAGTTAAGGTCTACGCAGACTCAATTAATACAGAGGGAGAAAATGGCAAGCCTTGGTGAGCTCACCGCTGGTATTGCTCATGAGATTCAGAACCCGTTGAACTTCGTCAATAATTTTTCGGATGTAAATAAAGAGCTGCTCGCAGAAATGAAAGACGAAATAGACAAGGGAAATTTAGAGGATGCTAAAACAATTGCAAATGACGTAATAGACAATGAACAAAAAATAAATCACCATGGCAAAAGAGCCGATGCAATTGTAAAAGGTATGTTGCAGCACAGCCGAAGCAGTAGTGGCGCAACAGAGCCAACAAATATAAATGCCTTGGCAGATGAATATTTAAGGTTAGCTTATCATGGCTTAAGAGCAAAAGACAAATCATTCAACGCTAAGTTTGAAACCAACTTTGATAACAGTATTGAAAAAGTAAATATAGTTCCGCAGGATATTGGCCGCGTCGTTCTTAATTTAATCAATAATGCCTTTTATGCCGTGAGTGAAAAAGCAAAACAAAACATTGCGGGGTATGAACCTGTGATTTCTCTTAATACCAAAAAATTAAATGGAAAGCTTGAATTAAGAGTAAGAGATAACGGTAATGGAATTCCAGACTCTATCAAAGGAAAAATTTTTCAACCATTCTTTACCACCAAGCCAACCGGACAAGGAACAGGACTGGGTCTATCATTAAGCTATGATATTGTAAAAGCACATGGTGGCGAGTTGAAAGTTGAAACAGATGAGGGTCAGGGCTCGGAGTTTAGCATCTCCCTGCCACTAAGATGACATCAAAACTAGTTTATATGAAAAATTTCTGCTTGATCACCTGCATGATCATCGCTGTCACTTCCTTTGGGCAGGAAGTTTTTCATTTGAAAAAAATAGGGGAAGGTGGTATTACTCTTGACAAAGCATGGAAGTTTCATCCGGGCGATGATCCCGCCTGGTCAAATCCTGTTTATGATGATTCCAATTGGGAAAACATAAATCCTACACTTGAGCTGCATCATTTACCACAAGTAAGAGAAGCGGAAATAGGTTGGTTCAGGTTAAAGATGGAGGTTGATTCTTCTCTTGCAGACGAAAGGGTGACTATGATATCATCCATACTCGGCGCTGCGGAAATCTATCTGAACGGACAACTTATTTACAAATTTGGAAATGTCAGCAAAGAATATAAAAAAGAGCAAACCAGGTTTTTTAGCAATCATCTATTCAGTTTAAAGCTTGGGCCGCATCGGGTACAGGTAATCGCAGTCAGGTATTCTTTTAATAAAAAGAATTTTTATTTAAAATTTACAAATGATCGGCCAATCGTCGGCCTGAAATTAAAAGAAAGTAATGAAGCACTGGCTGACCATATAAAAGAAGATGAATTTGATTCCACCCTGCGATCCATCCAATCATCTTTTTACCTGCCGCTGGGTTTTTTATTATTGTTTCTTTTCCTTTCTTTCCGGCTTCAAAGGGAATACCTGTATTCAGGTATTTTTTGCTTTTGTATGTTTGCGGCAATCATTGTCCATATATCCGCCTTATCGGAACCCACTACCGTGTCGAGAGCGAATTATCTTTTACTGCTGACCCAGGTGTTGTATATTGTAGGTGCCCTGGCGCTTATAAATGGTATTTATGTTCTTTACAAGCAAAAGAAGGGTTGGTTTTATTATGTTATTGTCCTTTATAGCCTGCTTATCATTCCATCCTTTTTTATTTCTTATGATGACAGCGGACTCTTTACTGCCTGTTTCTTTCCCGTGATCGATATTGAATTTTTACGGCTAAATATCCAGGCTGTTCGGCGTCGAAGACCAGGAGCATGGATTCTTTTAATCACCAGTCTTCTATTTGCTATCGTTATAATTTCCTATGTATTGTCCGCTATTGCGGAAGAAAGTAGCCTGGGTTCTTTCCTGGTGGTTTTGAGTTATTTTATTCTTGGTATAGGATTGTCATTATTTTATGCAGGAGAATTTGCCCGAACTGCCTCTTCGCTACAGACAAGCCTGACCGAAGTAAAAGATCTTTCGCAAAAGATGATCGCAAAAGAAAAGGAAAAGCAGCAAATACTCAGTGCACAAAATGAAACATTGGAAAACCAGGTTTCAGAAAGAACAGCGGAGTTGAGCCAATCATTAAAAGATCTGAAGGAAACGCAGGCACAACTAATTCAACGGGAAAAAATGGCTTCCTTGGGTGAACTTACCGCCGGCATTGCCCATGAAATACAAAACCCATTGAACTTCGTCAATAATTTTTCGGAAGTGAATAAAGAATTACTCGAAGAGATGAAGGAGGAAATTGATAATGGAAACACGACAGAATTAAAAGCCATAGCAGATGATGTAATATACAACCAGGAAAAAATAGCTGAGCATGGAAAACGAGCCGATGCAATTGTGAAAGGTATGCTGCAACATAGCCGAAGCAGCAGTGGTAACAAAGAACCAACTGATATTAATAGATTGGCAGATGAGTATTTTCGTTTAGCTCATCATGGTTTCCGGGCAAAAGACAAATCATTCAAGGTAACCATGAAAACTGATTTTGATGAAACCATTGGCAACATCAACATCATTCCACAGGATATGGGACGAGTGGTTCTCAATTTAATAAATAATGCATTTTATGTAGTAAATGAAAAAAAGAGATCCTCAAACTTTAAAACTTCGGAGGACAAGTACGAACCAACTGTTTCAGTAAATACAAAAAAGCTAAATGGTAAAGTCGAAATAAAAGTGAGCGATAACGGCAACGGTATTCCTCAAAAGGTACTTGATAAGATATTTCAACCGTTCTTTACTACCAAGCCAACCGGACAAGGAACAGGTTTAGGATTGTCCCTGGCTTATGATATCGTGAAAGCACATGGTGGTGAGCTGAAAGTGGAAACAAAAGAAGGGGAAGGAAGTGAGTTTATTATTCAACTACCGGTTTCTAAAATTCCTGAATCATGAAATTCTGTTGTACCACCCAACCAAAACATCAAAATAATCTATGATGAAAAATTTCTTCCACCCTCATCTGCCAACGCTATCGAAGAACAAAGTGCTTCGGTATTTTAGTTTCTCCGCCCTGTATTTTGCACAGGGGATACCTGATGGCATCCTGTATTTTGGCTTTCCTGCATGGATGGCCATGAATGGCAAAACGCCAGCGGAAATCGGCTCATTTGTAGGAGTGCTCATTATACCGTGGAGCTTCAAATTTATTATTGGCCCTTTCATAGACCGATATACTTACCTGCCCATGGGAAGAAGAAGGCCCTGGGTACTCTTTGGACAAATCGGGATTATCATGAGTTTTATCGGTATGGCTTCTATCATTGATCCCCTGGATCATATGGGCCAGATGATGGTTGCTGGCGTGATATTAAGTTTTTTCTCTGCCTTCCAGGATGTGGCAACAGATGCTATGGCCATTGATATTTTACCAAAGGAGGAACAGGCAAGAGCGAACGGATTAATGTGGGGATCAAAAACACTCGGTGTGTCTTCTTCACTTGCCGCCGGTTCCTGGATGCTTAATCAAGTAGGATTTTCGGCTGCTTTACTAACACTAGCCGTTGCAGTGAGTATTATCTTTTTAGTACCCTTACTCATCAGGGAAAGACCAGGAGAAAAATTCCTGCCTTTGATGCATGGAAAGTCATCACCTGAGGCTGAAGAACACCACCTGGACAGTTGGAAAGAAATTTTTAAATCCCTGTGGCATGTGATGACACTTCATTACAGCATATTATTAATGGTGCTTTTGTTTATAATGGGAGCGGCTTATAATTTTATGAACACTCTTATACCAATTTTTACGGTACAAAAACTTAACTGGACTGACCAGGAATATTCACAGGTCTATTCAGCCGCCTCTTTGTTTGGAGGATTGATGGGTATGTTCATTGGCGGATATCTCCTGGACCATTTCGGGAGGGTTCGAATGCTCAGTATTTATTATTTGATGTTGATACTTCTGACGGGGGGCATGGCTTATTACGAGGTACACTGGCTGAATTCACATTTTACTACAGCCTTCATTTTCGCCTACACTACACTCTATTGTTTTTCCACCATCGGTTTGCTCTCGATGGCCATGAAATTCTGCTGGAAGAAAGTGTCAGCCACGCAATTCACTGTTTACATGGCTATCACTAATTTCGGTTTTGCAGCGGGCCCGAAGTTGATTGGCCCCATCAGGGAGGCGTATGGATGGGAGCTCACCATACTTGCATTTGCAGTGATAGTTTGCGTAGTGTTGCTAATGCTTCAGTTTATGAGGACAAAAGTTTACACACATCAGCTTGAGGAAATTGAATTCGCAGATCACTTACTGGAAGAAAAAATACACATGACGAAACAGGTCTTCGCAAAAAAATACGAATGAAATATTTCTTATTACTATATGGCCTGTTCATAATTTTCATTCTGCAAAGACGCAGGAAGATGCTGAATCCAATTAAGCAAGATTTTATTACAATGATTTTATTCAAAGCATGATTGACCCTGAAGAATTAAGTTATGATATTGTAAAAGCACATGGTGGCGACCTGAAGATGGTAACAAAGGAAGGTGAAGGAAGTGAGTTTATTATTCAAATACACGTCAACCAATAATAGCATGAAATTGATCTGCTTCTTGTTGGCTTTTTTATTATTATGGTCAGCGATCTATGCTCAACCATTACCTGATAGTGTAAAAGCCGTCTATGAGGCAGCAACGAGTGATTATGCAAGGCATGAATGCTTGCATGTTTATCTCGAAGCGATCAGGAGCGACAGTAATTTCAAATCTATAGCTGAAGCTTTACAAAATTATTTCCTGGAAAGGAATGATCACTCATCGTGGGACTATGTTGAGTTGACGAAGATCGGAATGATGTCTAAGACCGGGGATTTCGCAACGGCGCTGGATAAATCTTTGGAGCTTGTCAAGGCATTTCATCGCCGGAAAGATGATTACGGAGAAGTCCTGGCGCGCTATAGGGTAAGCCAGGCGTTATGGTACGCCGGCGAAATAGAGCAATCACATGTATACACGCTGACAAACCTCCCTTTGGCACTTAAACTAAAAAACAATCGTGAACTAACACTTACCTACAATTTCCTGGCCAGCGACTACGCCGTAATGAATAAACCTGATTCTGGAATTTTGTACGGTCTCAGGGCTTTGAATTATGCAAAAAAGGAAAACAATAACATATTACTCGCTGCGGTCTACGGTACTTTAGGAGAAAATTACATTGTAAAGAAAGAGTTTGATTCGTCTATCGTTGCATCAAAAGTTGGGATCCCAATTTCCACAGATGCAAGTAATACTGTGTCACTTTATGTGAATTTGGCACAGTCGTATTTAGGTAAGCAGCAATTTGATAGCGCAATGCACTATGCAGGTGTTATTATCACACTTGCGAGGCGAAATAATTTCAATAACCAGTTACGATTCGGATATGGATGCTTGTCACAATGCTACGAGCACAAAGGAAATACAGATAGCGCTTTCAAGTATTTTAGGTTGGCTGTCCAGACAAAAGATGAACTTTTTTCAGCTCAAAAAGAAAACGAATTGAAGGCTATCAACCTGCGTGAACAGGTCCAGAAACAAAAAGCAGAACAGGAAAAAGCTGCTTACAAAAACAGAATAAGAATGTATATACTGCTACTCGGTATGATAGTAGTTATGATAATTGCTTTTATACTTTTCCGTGCTAATCGTCAGAAGCAAAGATCCAAATTAAAAATTGAACAAGCATATAATAATTTAAGGTCCACACAACAACAACTCATCCAATCAGAAAAGATGGCCTCACTTGGTGAACTCACTGCGGGCATTGCACATGAAATTCAAAACCCGTTAAACTTCGTGAATAATTTTTCAGAAGTAAATAAAGAATTGTTGGTTGACATGAAGGATGAGATTAAAAAAGGCAATTTGGATGAGGCAAAAGCCATTGCAAATGATGTTATAGATAACCAGGAAAAAATAAATTATCATGGTAAAAGAGCTGATGCCATTGTAAAAAACATGCTGCAGCATTCCAGAAGCAGTAGTGGCAAAAAAGAACCCACAGAGATCAATACATTAGCAGATGAGTATTTAAGATTAGCCTACCATGGTCTTCGGGCAAAAGACAAATCTTTTAGTGCAACGATGAAAACTGATTTTGATGAAAGCATTGGTAAAATCAATATCGTTCCCCAGGATATCGGAAGAGTGATCCTTAATTTGATTAATAATGCATTTTATGCAGTTGATGAAAAGAAGAAAAGCCCCCATCTCCTAAAGGAGGGCGAAGAATACGAACCTGCAGTAACCGTCACAACCAAAAGACTTGGCTCTCCGCCATCCGGCGGAGATGGGGGCAAACCCGATAGCTATCGGGTCGAAATTAGAGTTGCTGACAATGGCAACGGCATTCCTGAAAAAATTCTGGATAAAGTATTTCAACCTTTTTTTACGACCAAACCTACGGGACAGGGAACGGGGTTGGGATTATCAATGGCGTATGATATTGTGAAGGCACATGGGGGAGAATTAAAAGTAGAAACTAACGAAGGGGACGGCAGCGAGTTCATCGTTCGATTGCCAAGTAGCTAAACAGGATTCTGAAAGTATTGTCTGGAGTATATTTTATAACTCGTATTAACACGGAGATTATTATGAAACTCTTACTGATGACAACATTGGTGGTTTTGAGTTGCGGTCATGCTGCAGCTCAGCGCGAATACCTGGAGGATTTGTATCGCAGGTTAAGCAATTCTAAGGAGGACACCAATAGGGTTTTAGTATTGAGTGAATTGGCAGATTATTATGGATTCAATCAGTTTGACAGTTGTATTGATTATTCTATAAAAGCAATTGAGCTCTCGCAAAAGCTAAATTACCCATACGGCAGTTTCCGGGGTTTACGCAGCTTATTTTTTGCATACAATAGCCGGGCAAACTACCCGAAGGCGCTTGAAGTTACACTGGAAAATGCGAAGGTTGTGGAAAAGTTAAAGGACACCAGACCAGCTACTGTTGCTTCAGTCTATTTCTTTTTGGGGGTTCTTAACCGGGAGATGGGTAATTATGCGACTGCGATCAGCCAGCTTCATTATTCAATCTGGATCTGGAACGGTAAGACAAAAAGATCGGTTCCCGAATCATTCGCTGCCCATTGCCATTTGGCACTTCTATATCAAAAATTAAATCAAAGAGATTCCGCGCAATGGCATGCCCAAAGAGCATATGACCTGAGCGTGCAATCAAAGACATTCCGCAGATTTGTTTTTCTCGGTTCTTCTGTGTTGGGCTATATACACCAGGAATCAGGCAACTTTCAACTGGCGAAAGACTACACACATTTGAGCGTACAACAAAGTAAGATGTATGATAATACTTTCTGGCTCGCGAGGAACTATAATCAACTGGCCAATATTTTTAATATGATGAATGACATCGATTCTTCTGTGCACTATGCCAGGAGTTCACTTCAACTGTGCCAGGAGCATGATTTTAGTGAATTTGCTTTCGAAGCCAGCTCACTACTGGCAAAGGCCTTTGAACTGAAGAATAGCCCGGATAGTACAGTCAAATACATGAAGATCATGTTAGCAGCAAAAGACAGCGTATTCAGCCAGTCAAAAATTCAGGAATTCCAGAAGTCAGTCTTCGATGAAGAACAGAGGAAGGAGGAAATTCAAAAAAAGCAGGAGCAAGAGAAAAACCGAATAAAAATGTTTGCTCTCGTTTCGGGAATTGTCCTTCTTTTGTTAGTCGCCTTAATTCTCTGGCGAAACATGAGAATCAAGCAAAGGGCCAACATAAGAATCGAAAAGGCTTACAGTGAACTAAAAGCAACTCAAGCGCAGCTTATCCAATCCGAAAAGATGGCATCGCTTGGTGAATTAACCGCAGGTATTGCACACGAGATACAAAACCCGTTGAATTTTGTGAACAATTTCTCAGATGTAAACAATGAGCTGGTGGAAGAATTAAGAGCTGAATTGACAACGGGCAATATGCAATTGGCACGTGAAATTGTCAATGATATACAGGAAAATTCTAAGAAGATAAATCATCACGGAAGACGAGCTGATGCAATAGTTAAAGGCATGCTCCAACACTCAAGAACAAGCAGTGGTCAAAAAGAGCCCACAGATATTAATGCGCTCGCTGATGAATATCTAAGATTAGCTTATCATGGCCATCGTGCAAAGGACAAATCTTTCAATGTTACGACTAAAACTGATTTCGATCTGAGTCTGGGGAAGATCAATATCATTCCACAGGATATTGGTCGGGTGATTCTCAATTTGATCAACAATGCTTTTTATGCAGTGAATGAAAAGCGGAAAGCAAAAGGTTCAATGATTGATGCTGAAAGCTACGAACCAACAGTTACCGTTTCGACAAAAACGGAAAATGACAAAGTGATAATCTTGGTAGCTGACAATGGCAATGGAATTCCTGATTCTATTAAAGGAAAAATATTCCAGCCATTCTTTACCACTAAACCAACCGGACAAGGAACCGGGTTAGGATTAAGTTTGGCTTATGATATTATTAAAGCGCATGGTGGAGAATTAAAAATGAACACGAAAGAAGGTGAAGGAAGTGAATTTATTATTCAATTGCGAACTAATTTAAAAAAATGAAAACCTTTTTAAAAATAATTTCACTATGCTTGTTGCCATCATTAATTGCCGGGCAACAGGAAAACCCATATTTGAGTAGTTTATACAGATCTCTATCCGATGCAAGAAGCGATACAACCCGAATGAATATTTGTAGAAGCCTGGGATTCTATTACATGCTTGAGGATCGCGATAGTTCAAATTTTTACCTTGAAAAAGCCATGCCGATTGCTGTCAAATTAAATCTAAAATTTGATCAAATTTCTATATTGGCCGGAATGGGGATTGTCCTAATGCAACAGGAAAAGTTTTCAAAGTCATTGGAATTCTATTTAAAAGCACTGCATATTGCCAAGGACCCCAGTGTTGAAAAAACTATTTGGGGGTTGTCGCCGGACAAAAGCCCAAGGCTTGAACGAATGAAAGCAATAGCAAGGACCTACGATTTAATCGGATTGCTAAATGCATATACCGGAAACTGGGAGGATAATATCAACAACCAATTGAAAAACTACCGGGAAGCCGAAAAATATGCAAAAGCAAGCGGGGACAAAGGAATTATTGCGACATTAAACTTTCACATGGGTATTGCTTATATGAATGCAGCGAAATTCGATTCGGCACTCCTGTTGATTGAAAAGGCCCAATCTGTGTTTTCAGATTTGAGAGATCCGCAAATGGGGCGTACCATGTTATATCAGGGCGATACCTATAAACGGATGGGAAATTTCGATTTAGCAGCTCATACCATATTACAGGGCATGGCTCTTTTAAATGAGACAAATGATTATGTGCACAGGGGTCAGGGATATATTTTATTAAGTACCGTATATGCGGGTTTAAAAAAAACCGACTCCGCTTTGTATTATGCCAAAGAAGGCTTGAAAATATATGAAAGGCGCAAAGACCCTGTGGGGAAAAAAGATGCATATAATCTGCTTGCTTCCTATTTTGATCACCTGGGCAGAACCGATAGTGCCACCGTGTATTTAAAATGGGCTAAATCATTGAGTGATAGTCTAAGTGTGGAAGAGCGAAAAAACCTTCTTGCATTTCAGGACGTTGTTGTGGATGAGCAGGCAAAGTTGGAAAAACTGGAGAAAGAAAAAATACAAACAAAGAGTAAAATCAGGACATATAGTATGATTGCAGGACTTGTTATTCTTTCTCTAATAGGTCTTATTCTATATCGCAACAACAAAAAGGAAAAGAAAGCCAAAATAGTTTTGGAAAAAACGTTGAAGGAACTAAAATCTATGCAGTCGCAACTCATCCAATCTGAAAAAATGGCCTCATTGGGCGAACTGACTGCGGGCATTGCACATGAAATTCAGAACCCATTGAATTTTGTCAACAATTTTTCAGAAGTAAATAAAGAGCTGCTCACAGAGCTGAATGAGGAAATTGAAAAGGGAAATTATAGTGGAGCAAAATCCATCGCCAAAGATGCAATTAATAACCAGGAAAAAATAAATCATCACGGCAAAAGAGCGGATGCAATTGTAAAAGGGATGCTGCAACACAGCCGCAGCAGCAGTGGAGCAAAAGAACCAACTGATATCAATGCATTAGCTGATGAATATTTGAGATTGTCTTATCATGGTTTGCGTGCAAAGGACAAATCTTTCAATGCAACAATGAAAACTGATTTTGATGAAAGTATTGGCAAAATAAATGTGGTGCCCCCTGAAATTGGAAGAGTGATTCTTAATCTGATCAATAATGCATTTTATGCAGTTGATGAAAAGAAGAAAGCCCCCCAGTCCGCCTCAGGCGGAGGAGATGAGTACGAGCCTACGGTTATAATAAGTACGAAGAAAGAAAAGGATAAAGTTGAGATTAAGGTTAAGGACAATGGCAACGGCATCCCGCAAAAAGTATTGGATAAAATATTTCAGCCATTCTTTACCACCAAGCCAACAGGGCAGGGAACAGGATTGGGTCTATCATTGAGTTATGATATTGTAAATGCACATGGTGGTGAATTGAAAGTGGAGACAAAAGAGGGAGAAGGGTCGGAGTTTATTATCTTGTTACCTGTAATTTAAAACAGCAGATGAAAATTATCATTAAAACATGGATGCTCATCGTGTTTTATGTTTTTATTTCTGATAAGAACATTGATGCCCAAAACGGAACCCTGCGGTTTGAACGCCTGGGTCTTGAAGAGGGGCTTTCAAACAATAATATAAACGCAATACTTCAGGATCGTAAAGGATTCATCTGGATAGGAACCATGGATGGCTTGAATAAATATGACGGGTACAGTTTTACAAAGTATAAGTTTGATCCGCTTGATCCCAATTCAGTTTCTCAAAATTTCATTTACACTCTTTTTGAAGACAGCCAAGGTTCGATCTGGATGGGAACTTTTGAAGGTCTTTGCAAATTCGACAGGTACACGGAAGAATTTACGCGTTATAAACCTGATCCAAAAGCAAAATTTGCTGATCCGAATATTGGTGCTATCAGCGAAGATAATAATGGAATGATGTGGGTTGGCAGTGCCTCAGGCGGATTATGCCGCTTCGACAGGACAACAGGAAAGTTTTTGCCTGATTATTTTGATTTGGGGTTCCGTAAACAGCCGGGTGAACAGGCAGAACTTTCCGATTTAATATACTGCATTTACAAAGACTCGTCGTCTGGTGTATTATGGGTAGGAAATAAAACAGGCTTACACCGGTTAACCGTAAAGCCGGTTAAGACCGGCCAGCCGGGTGAGGTAGATATTAAACCTTACCTGCATGACCCCGCCAATCCAAAAAGTTTAAGTGGGAAATTTGTAACGGCCATTTTTAAAGATCATAAAGGCATTTTATGGATTGCAACCGAAAATGGGTTAAACAGCCTTGACAAAGAGACTGGATTGTTCACCCGTTATCAGCATGACCCAAAAAATATCCATTCCATCGGCAGTAACGATTTGTATTGCTGGTTTGGAAACAGTATCGGCGAAGACCACCAAGGGAACTTATGGATTGGTTCAAGGAATGCCGGGTTAAATAAACTGAATAAGAACCGTACTGCTTTTACAAGGTACAAGCACAGTACTTCCGATGATGATAGTTTAAGTTCTGATTTTATCAGCTCTATTTTTATTGATCGGGAGGGTATTTTATGGGTCGGGTCCTGGAACGGAAAACTTAATAAGGCAACCCTCATTCACAAATCTTTTGGCCTGAGCCGAAATGTTCCGGGCAATATTCATTCTTTAAGTAACAACAATGTCACCGCCATATTGGAAGACTCGTCCGGTATTATCTGGATTGGCACTGATGGAGGAGGACTGAACCGCTGGGATAAAAAAACAAATCTATTTACTCATTACAAATACGATCCCAATAATGCTAAAAGCCTGAGACACGATGCGGTTTACGGAATTTTAGAAGACCATGACAAACAGCTTTGGGTTTGCAACGGAGAATTTTTATCAAAATTAAACAAACAAACCGGTGAGTTCACTCACTATAACAGCAATGAGGCCAACTATAAGGATATGTTTCAACGAGAGATATATGCCATCACCGAAGATCGTGAAGGGGTTATTTGGTTAGGTACAGCAAATGGCATTAAGAGTTTCGATAAAAAAGCAGGTAGGTTCATCAAACATTATTATCATAGTAAAGCAGATTCTACAGGTATCAGCGACTATACGGCGATTGCAATTTATGCCGACACAAAAAATAATATTTGGGTTGGCTATGGCAGTATTGCTACTGACCGTCTGGATAAGCGAACCAACCTCATTGCTCATTATAAACATAATCCGCAGGATACTACAAGCATCAGTTCTAATATCGTCAATAGTTTTTTGGAAGATTCCAAAGGCAATCTCTGGCTGGCAACTTCCGCGGGTGGATTATGTCAATTCAATTATAACACAGAGAAATTCACAACCTATACCGATAAACACGGCCTGGCAGATAATTCAGTATATTCTATTCTGGAGGATGATAAAAATCATCTTTGGTTAGCAACACGTAACGGGCTCTCGCGGTTTGATCCTGTTACAAAAAAATTTACCAATTATGATGATAAAGAAGGATTGCAAGGTCGCGATTTTTCTGCTGGCAGCAGGGACAGGCCTGCACGTTGCAGGGGCAAAGATGGTATATTGTATTTTGGGGGATCAAATGGATTTAATTTTTTTCACCCTGATCAGATCAAAGCAAACAGTCCCATAGCTCCTGTAGTTATCACACAATTCAAGCTGTTCGATAAATTGGTAAAAGGCGCTAATGAAACAAAAGAAATCGTTCTGAAGCATGACGAAAATTATTTTTCTTTTGAATTCTCCTCTTTAAGTTTTTACAATCCTGCCAAGAATCAATATGCCTATAAACTGGAAGGAGTAGATAAGGACTGGGTTCCCAGCGGTTCGAGGCGCTATACCAGCTATACCAATGTTGGTCCTGGCAGCTACACTTTTAAAGTGATAGCGACAAACAGCGATGGTATCTGGAATATGGAAGGCGTTTCTTTTATTGTGACCATTCGTCCACCCTGGTGGAAAACATGGTGGGCCTATGGCGTCTATGCCTTATTATTGATTACAGTAGCAATAGCAATACATCGCTACCAGAAACAACGTGTCATCAGGAACGAAAGGGAAAAAGCACAAAAGAAGGAGCTTGAACAGGCAAAAGAAATTGAAAAGGCCTATCAGGAATTAAAAACAACGCAACAGCAACTTATCCATTCAGAGAAAATGGCTTCGCTTGGTGAACTTACCGCAGGTATTGCCCATGAAATTCAAAATCCGTTAAACTTCGTCAACAATTTTTCTGAAGTAAACGATGAACTTCTCAAGGAATTAAAAACAGAAGCAGAAAAAGGAAATTTGGAAGAAGTAAAAGCAATTGCGAATGATGTCCTGTTCAACTCAGAAAAAATAAACCATCATGGCAAACGAGCTGACGCCATTGTCAAAGGAATGCTGCAGCATTCGAGAAGCAGCAGCGGTAAAAAAGAGCCAACAGATATTAACGCATTAGCTGATGAATATTTAAGATTGGCTTATCATGGCTTAAGAGCGAGGGACAAATCATTTAATGCAAAAATGAAAACAGATTTTGATGAAAGCCTGTCTGCCGGCGAGGCAGGCATTGGCAAGATCAATATCGTTCCGCAGGATATCGGAAGAGTTGTTATCAATTTGATCAACAATGCTTTTTATGCGGTAGATGAAAAGAAGAAAGCCCTCCAGTCCGCAGAAGCGGGAACTGAATACGAACCTACCGTTACAGTAAGTACAAAGAAAGAAAAGGATAAGGTTGAGATTAAGGTTAAGGACAATGGCAACGGCATCCCGCAAAAAGTATTGGATAAAATATTTCAGCCATTCTTTACCACCAAGCCAACAGGGCAGGGAACAGGTTTGGGTTTGTCATTGAGTTATGATATTGTAAAAGCACATGGGGGAGAAATAAAAATAAAAACAAAGGAAGGAGAAGGTTCCGAATTCATTATTAGCTTGTCATCTTCATGAATGTGAGAACGATTATATCGATGTTTTTGTATTCGCTATTTGTGATTGAACCCGCAGCGGCGCAAAATACCAAATCATTCCAGGCAGATACCGCCAGGGTATTGAGACTGATCGATACGGCAGAGCGTTATCGTTTTTTTAGGCCTGATTCCGTTGTTCCATATGCTGAAAAGGCTTTGCAGTTGTCTCTTTCGATCAACTTTAAGATCGGTGAACTGGGGGCATATACCAGTTTGGGAGAACACCACCGTATTAGCGGAAATTATCCTGAAGCGCTTGAAAATCTTTTTGCAGCCTTGCGGATAAGCAATGAAATTCAGGACACTTCGCGTATAGGTGCCACCCAGGTTTTCATTGGAATAACCTACCTGAACCTAAAGGAATATCGAACCGCTTTGCAATACCTGTTCCAGGCATATTCAAGAAAAGATTATCTCCCTGCTCCCGTTGCCGGTTTTGCTTTGGCCAATATCGGTATTGCCTACCAGGAAATGAATATGCTTGACTCGGCTCTTATATATCAAAAAATAGCCTGGGCGTTGGCGCAACCCACCACGATGAACGCAGGAAAAGCTTTTGCTTTACGGGAGCTGGGCAATATCCACGATCTGCGAAGCCAACCGGATAGTGCATTCTATTATTATCGCTACTCATTAGCCGTCACAAACGATTTACTGAATATCGGTCGCACCTATAGTCGTATGGCTATGTTGTTTCATAAATTGGGACAAGATGATTCGGTAATTTATTTCGCCAACCAGGCTTTACTACTGGGACAAAGGAGCTTGCAAAAACCCACTATGCTTGAAGCGAGCAGCACGCTGTCTGCATTTTATATCAAGAATGGACAACTGGATAGCGCAATAAAATACCAGCAACTAATGATGACGCTGAAAGACAGTTTGTTTGGACCTGAGAAGATCAGGAGACTTCAGTTGTTTGCAATTAATGAGCAAAAGAGACTGCACGAGGTGGAACAAAAACAGCGGAAGATCGAACAGGACCAAAAAGACTATAAAGACAATTTGCGGTTCTACGGACTATTGGGAGTGTTATCCGTTTTCATTCTTGTTGGGTTTATTTTATATCGAAATAACCGGCGGCAAAAAACAGCGAATGTATTATTACAACAGCAAAAAAAACAAACGGAAACTACCCTTAGTGAATTGAGAACTACCCAAACCCAGTTGATCCAGTCCGAAAAAATGGCTTCACTTGGCGAGTTGACAGCAGGGATTGCCCATGAGATCCAAAACCCATTGAATTTCGTGAATAATTTTTCTGAAGTGAATGAAGAACTTCTTAATGAATTAAAGACTGAAGCGGAGAAAGGGAATTTAGACGAAGTAAAAGCAATTGCAAAGGACATCGGGTATAATTCGGAAAAAATAAATCATCACGGCAAAAGAGCTGAAGCTATTGTAAAAAGCATGCTGCAACATTCAAGAAGCAGTACCGGCGTAAAAGAACCAACTAATATTAATGCTTTAGCAGATGAGTATTTCAGATTAGCTTATCATGGTTTGAGAGCAAAAGACAAATCATTCAATGCAACCATGAAAACTGATTTTGATGAAAGCATTGCGAAGATCAATATTATTCCACAGGATATTGGGAGAGTTATCCTGAACCTGATCAATAATGCATTTTATGCGGCCTCCCTGCTCCCCGAAGGAGGGTTCAAAGACCCTGGCTATAAACATGAACCTACAGTTTGGCTGAGTACAAAAAAAGTCGGTGATAAAGTTTTAATATCAGTTCGTGATAATGGACCTGGTATTCCTCAAAAAGTATTGGATAAAATTTTCCAACCTTTCTTTACCACTAAGCCAACAGGGCAGGGAACAGGATTAGGTTTATCATTGAGTTATGATATTGTAAAGGCACATGGTGGTGAAATAAAAGTGAATACAAAAGAGAATAAGGGTACCGAGTTTATTATTGAATTACCGAACAAATTATAAATGAAAAATATTTTCTTTTTAGTTTTTCTGCTGATTTCAGCTATAAAGCTTCCGGGTCAAAACAGGGAAGTAGATAGTTTGATAAAGCTGCTGGAAAAAGCACCAGAGGATACTAACCGGGTAAAAATAATCCTGAATCTTGCTAATAAGTTTTATTTCTACAAGCCTGATTTAAGCCGGGAATATTCCGAGAAAGCGTTAAAGCTTGCCCGGGATCTTAAATACAATAATGGTATTGTAAATTCTTTGAATCTGGCTGGTGAAGCAAGACGACTCACAGGTGATTACCCCAAGGCACTTCAATATCAACTGGAAGCTTTAGAAATTAGCCGGGAATTGAAAAATAAACTGATAGAATCCAATAGCCTTGGCTTTATAGGTGTTATTTATATGGAATTAAATGAATACAGGCAGGCATTGCAATATTTTTTGCCTGCTATCAATATCAAAAATCATTTACCTGCTTCACCGCCAGGTATATTTATATTGGCAAACACAGGTATTTCTTATGACTTTCTGAATATGCCTGATTCCGCATTACATTATTTGAGATTAGCAGGGGAACAAAATATCGGGGTCAGACACCCTCAATTGAGTAGCTTAATTCCCAGGAGTGTTGGTAACGTATATATGCATAAAGGCAAATTTGATTCCGCTTTGCTATTTTATTTTGCGGCGTTGCAAAATTCGAGGAATTCCAGGGAGTCAATTAATCTGGGTGCAATCCAGCAGAAAATAGCTGAGGTATATGAAAAGCTTAACCGTAGTGATTCGAGTTTATATTATGTGCTTAATGCTTTTAATGAAGCCCAACGAACATCCCAAAAATCGAGACTACTTGAATCAAGTAACTTATTGGTAAGACTATATCGGGGCATGCGTAAATATGATAGCGCATTTTATTATGATGACATTGCAACCTCCATGAAAGACAGCTTATTTGGGATGTCGAAATTCAAACAATTACAATTACTAATGTTGAGTGAACAAAAACGCCAGCAGGAAATAGAACAGGAACAGGAGCGGTATAGGAATAAAACGAGAATGATGGCGCTGTGGTCAGCAGTTGGAGTTTTTTTAATAATTGCTTTTATTCTGTTCAGGAACAATCGCCAAAAGCAAAAAACAAATAAAGTTTTAGAAACAACACTGGCAAATTTAAAATCTACCCAGTCTCAACTCATACAATCAGAAAAGATGGCTTCGCTTGGTGAATTGACTGCAGGTATTGCACATGAAATTCAAAACCCGTTGAACTTTGTCAATAATTTTTCTGAAGTGAATGATGAATTGCTTAAAGAATTAAAAACAGAAGCGGAAAAAGGGAATTTAGAAGAAGTGAAGGCAATTGCAAATGACATTGCATTTAACTCGGAAAAGATAAATCATCATGGTAAAAGAGCTGATGGTATTGTAAAGGGGATGTTGCAGCATAGCCGCAGCAGTAGCGGTATAAAAGAACCAACAAACCTCAATACACTGGTAGATGAATATCTGCGCCTTGCCTATTATGGTTTAAGAGCAAAAGACAAATCGTTTAATGCAACAGTGAAAACAGATTTTGATGAATCAATTGGTAGTATCAATATCATTCCGCAGGATATCGGAAGAGTTGTTTTGAATTTGATCAATAATGCATTTTATGCTGTGGATGAAAAAAAGAAAAAATCTGGGAATACTTATGAGCCAATAGTTACCGTCAGTACGAGGACCGTAAAGCCCCCTTCAGGGGGTTTGATGGCTGAAATTAGGGTTGCTGATAACGGTAACGGTATTCCTCAAAAAGTATTGGACAAAATTTTTCAACCCTTCTTTACCACCAAACCCACCGGGCAGGGAACGGGTTTAGGACTATCTTTAAGCTATGATATTATAAAGGCTCATGGCGGCGAACTGCAGGTTAAGACAAAAGAAGGTGAATTTGCAGAGTTTCTTATTCATTTACCTGAGTCGCCAGGCATCAAAATTTAACAATGAAGAACAGCACCTGGTTGATTGTACTCCTTTTTATTGTTCTGGCTTCGAATTCACAGATCAAGGCTGTTGACAGTCTGAAATTACTGCTGCCAAAGGAAAAAACAGATACGGGAAGAATTCAAAAATTAATATATATAGGGAACGCTTACTGGGAAAAACGTAATGATAGTGCTTTAATTTATTTTAGGGATGCACTTAGCCGTTCAGAACAGATGGGATATATACGAGGCGAAATCAGGGCCCGTAGCAGTATTGCAGAGTACCTTTATAATTTTAAAACAGATCATGCTAAAGCACTGGAATTGTTTTTATATAATCTGAAAGTGGAAGAGCAGACAGGAGATACGTTATTTATTTTTTGGGATACAAGACATGTCGGTATTATTTATGAGCGCATTGAGGATTATGGTAAGCAATTTGAATACGTAAATAGGCTTAGAAATTTAGTAAACTCCGGACTTTTCAAAGACAGTGCGAAACGGTCGCTCTATGGAGTGATCGTGGATAACCGGTTAGGCACGGTATATGAAAAAAAAAATAACCTGGATTCTGCAAAATACTTTAGGCTTCGGGTATTTCAATATGGCATAGCAAACAAAGATTTGCTTAGGACTGCAACAGGGAGTATAGGTCTGGGAGAGGTCTACAAAAAAGAAAAAAAATACGACTCTGCATTGCATTATTTCAGAATTGCCCTTGCGACAGCCATCATCCGCAATAAAGATGTATATAGACATGGACTTATTTCTATTGCCAGCCTGCATTGGGAAATGAAACAGACAGATTCTGCATTTCACTATGCTGAAAAAGCCTATGCGCTTTCCCAGATAGCAAACATTCACTTGCAAATGATCGGTGCGGCAGAACTCCTTGCAGAAATATATCATACAAAAAAACAACCGGATAGTGCTTATAAATACCTTTCAAGGTCGACGGCGCTGAAAGACAGCATATTCACCTCCGAGAAACTGGTTAAAGTTCAAAACCTCAGTTTACAGGAATCTTTACAAAAATTACAGCAGGAACAAACTAAAAGAGAAGCAGTCGCTGAATATAAGTCAAAGGTAAAAATTTACAGTTTGGTCGCCGGCGTTGCAGCTTTGCTCATCCTCATTTTAATTCTTTACAGGAACAATCGTCAACGACAGGTAGCAAATAAAAAAGTTGAAAAAGCATATGTAGATCTGAAATCAACCCAATCCCAACTCATCCAATCAGAAAAAATGGCATCGCTTGGAGAACTGACGGCTGGTATTGCTCATGAGATACAAAATCCTTTGAATTTCGTAAACAACTTTTCTGATGTAAATAAAGAGTTGCTTACCGAAATGAATTTTGAAATTGAACAAGAGAATTATGGTGAAGTAAAATCAATTGCCAGGGACATAACAGATAACGAGGAGAAAATAAATCATCATGGCAAAAGAGCTGATGCAATTGTAAAGGGAATGCTCCAGCATAGCCGCAGCAGCAACGGAATAAAAGAGCCGACAGATATTAATGCGCTGGCTGATGAATATTTACGCTTAAGTTATCATGGATTAAGAGCAAGGGACAAATCATTCAACGCAACAATGAAAACAGACTTTGATCAAGGCATCGGCAAAATCAATATCGTTGCGCAAGATGTTGGCCGGGTCATTCTCAATTTGATCAATAATGCATTTTATGCCGTTGATGAAAAAAAGAAGGGCCCCCAGGCTACTAAAGGGGGAGCTGAGTACGAGCCAACAGTTTCAGTAAGTACAAAGGAGACAAATGGTAAAATAAAAATCAAAGTAAAGGATAATGGTAATGGCATTTCTCAAAAAGTCTTGGAAAAAATATTTCAACCATTCTTTACTACCAAACCAACGGGACAAGGAACAGGATTGGGTTTATCATTGAGTTATGATATTGTAAAGGCACATGGTGGTGAATTAAAGGTAGAGACCAGGGAAAGGGAAGGATCTGAATTTATTATTGTTCTCCCCAAAAATTAAAATACTATCCATCGATAAGATCAGATCATTATGGAGCAGGAGGAAAATAGATCGGGGCTACTGTTGAAGACTTTCTACCGGTTAGTGGCTGCTATTCTCGGTCAGGCCCCGGATGCTGAGTCTGAGTTACGCAGTATAATGTCCGATAACATAAGTGGATTCGGAACGGGGAAGCATGAAATATTTAACAGCTATCAAGAGTTTATAGAAAAAATATTTAGAGTTTTTGGCAAACAATTACCTCCCGAGGCAACCCTCCATTTTTTTGATGTGCGACACATTATGCTGGACACAACCGGGATTGTTCATGGCACATATGAAATAAATTATACACTCGATGGAGTTGCAAACAGTTATTATGGCAGAAGATCGACAGTATTTGTATGGGATAATCATCGCTGGCGTGCTATTCATTTACATGTTTCCGAACCATCTGCGCACCTTGTGGAAGGTGAAAGCCTTCCTGTAAAAGCGCTGAAGGCACAAAATGAAGAATTGAAAAAACAAGTAGATCTGAAAACCGAAGAATTATCCAATTCCTTAAAAAATCTCCAGGCAACTCAGCAGCAACTCATTCATTCAGCAAAAATGGCATCGTTGGGTGAACTTACCGCGGGCATTGCACATGAAATACAAAATCCATTAAACTTCGTTACCAATTTTTCCGATGTGAATAGAGAATTGATTGATGAACTAAAAGAAGAATTGGCAACAGGCAATAAGCAACAGGCAATTGAAATTGCAGGTGATATTAAAGCCAACGAAGAAAAAATAAATCATCATGGTAAAAGAGCTGATGCAATTGTAAAAGGAATGCTGCAACATTCAAGGAGCAGCAGCGGGAAAAAGGAGTCAACGGATATTAACGCCCTGGCAGATGAATATTTAAGACTTGCTTATCATGGTTTGCGGGCAAAAGACAAGTCTTTTGATACAACTACCAAAACTGATCTTGATGATAGTATTGGAAAAATAAATGTGGTGCCGCAGGATATGGGAAGAGTGATTCTCAATTTGATCAACAATGCTTTTTATGCGGTTGATGAGAAAAAGAAAGCCCCCCAGCCCCCTAAAGGGGGAGTTAAGTACGAACCTATGGTTACAGTAAGTACAAAGAAAGAAAAGGATAAGGTTGAGATCAAGGTTAAGGATAATGGCAACGGTATTCCCCAAAAAGTATTGGATAAAATATTTCAGCCATTCTTTACCACCAAACCAACCGGGCAGGG
>JAICGN010000048.1 GCA_025923075.1 Chitinophagaceae bacterium | reverse complement strand
GTGAGCAGCTTACTGTAAACATCTTTGCGCATATCAGCCAAACTTCTTTCGCCAACTGCGGTCAGTAAATACACTCTCATGAATGAAAAAAAAGTTTGCACCGTCAGTTGACAAAAAATAAGCAGCAATGTTGTATTTAGACTCCAGTGAATGTTCTTTAAGTTAAACCCGAATTGTGAGCCTTTATCCATTCCTGGCAAGTCGGCACCAGGTGAAACGGCATCGATCATTTTACCAAGGAATAACGGAAATAAGGCAGTGGTAAAGGCCGAAAGAGCAATAAATATAAGTCCAAGTATAAACTTGCCGCGATAAGGTTTTAAATATTTAAACAGAACAAGCGCCTGCCGCAGATTTTCCTTATTGATCTTTGCCTTCGGTGTTTTTCCTTCTGCTGATGTACTGAGATGTCGGGTTGCAGTCGCCATTGATTAGTTGAAAATTGAAAATTGATAGTTGTAAGTTATGAATTATGAGCCTGCCTGCCACTAGGCAGGTTATGAATTTTGAATTAATATGAAACTGGTGTGGGTTTATTTGAACGTTTCTACCCTTGTATAGTTATAAAAGAGTTGCCTTGACGGGCAACTCTTTTTAGTTAATAAATATATTTTCCTGATACTATTTAATATTCGTTTCCAACTTATCAAACGATTCATTCCATCCTTTTATACATTCCTCACGCATTTCATCCGGTATACCTTCATGCCGTAGTTTCATTTTTGTCGCACCATCCGCTTCTTCCAAATAAACTGAGATCAAAAGTTCTTTTGGCCAATTTCCAGGCAGGCCATATTCTGAACCCGAGATAATATTTCCTTTTTCATCGGAGAAACTGTCTGTAACAACAAGTTTTCTTTCAGGGACAAATTCTTTGACAACACCAGTTGACCAGTATTCTTTTCCGTCAGGGCCACGCATACAACTCAAATATTTACCGCCCACTTTTGCCTCCATTTTACTTGAAGGACAAGTAAAATCCTTTGGTCCCCACCATTTTTTAAACTCACCAGCGTCCGTCCAGGCTTGCCAAACTTTACTTATTGGCAAATTGAAAACCCTGTTTATCACGATATCATTTTGCAAAGACTGCTTTACATCTTGTTTGGTTTTTGTTTCCATTTGATTTTGATTTTGAAATTAAGAAATCATGTCACTGTTTGGCCATGTAAAAGGGACAACGGCGACGGCTGTTATATGCCCCAAACATTATGCCCTGTCACAATCTTTGTTTAATCATTATCTTTCCTGTAAATCAAATTTTCCACATGGATAATTCCAAAGATCTCCGTCTTGCAGTGTTAATTGATGCGGATAATGTGCCACATCGTCTTATTAATGGCATCCTTGAAGAAATCGCCAAATATGGTGTGCCAACATTTAAACGTATTTATGGTGACTGGACCAAGCCTCATGTTGCAGGCTGGAAAGCTGTCCTGCTTGACCATGCAATTACTCCCGTGCAGCAATACAGTTACACCACCGGAAAAAATTCGTCAGACTCAGCACTTATTATTGATGCAATGGATATACTGTATACCGGTCGTGTGGATGGGTTTTGTGTGGTAAGCAGCGATAGTGACTTTACCAGGCTTGCGACACGACTGCGTGAAGCGGGGATGAAAGTATTTGGTATGGGTGAACAAAAAACGCCTTCACCTTTTCGGGCAGCTTGTGACAAATTTATTTATATAGAAATTTTAGAACAACCCGAAGCCAGTGCCAAACAGATCAAGCTTAGCGATCTGCGGAAGAAAGAGAAAGTAATTAGCAAAGCGGATAAGAATTTAGTTAATCTGGTTACAACCAGTATCAATGATATTGCTGATGAGAATGGCTGGGCTTTTTTAGGTGATCTTGGTAATATGTTATTAAAGAAACGTCCTGACTTTGATCCCCGTAATTATGGATTCGAAAAATTATTACAACTGATCAGAAGTCTTGGACTGTTTGAAATAGATGAGCGGGAATCAGGCAGACGAAATATAAAGCTTGTTTATATACGAGTGAAGACTTAAAGGAATTGATTTTATAAACTCGGCGGTATTGTTACTGTTAAACTTCTGTTGCGAGCGAGCAATTTTCGTGGCGAAGCAGCAAGTGGGAAACATTGGCCAAAGAAGAATTCTTCCGCTGGCTAATAAAAAAGCTCATGAATCAATCACGAGCTTTCAAATATGCTGATTCAAAGCCCTAACTGCGTAAAATTGAAGATATAATATAACAAGTCCATTTGATGAAACTCCGCAAACACATCTTCGAAATTTTTATTATTGAAAGTCATTTTCATCAGCACTCGGACCATAACTGCCCGGGATCGGTACATTCAGCAATCGTAAATACACACCGAGTTGTGCACGGTGATGTATCTGCTGGCTGAGGGACATCCTGAGGACGTCCATCTTCGGATTGGTTGCATAAATAGTTTCACCGTTTCTTAAGGTCCATGGCTTATTCAGCTCTCTTTCATTATCGGCTGTTAACGCAGATAACCCCTCAGCATATCTTTTCTCAAAATAATCTATCAGCTCTGTATTGGTTTTAATATCGGGTTGTTCATACTCTTTTTGAAAATCGAGTTCGTCGGTAGTCAGTGTAAAATGGATCCAGCCGGGCAGGTCGGCAAGATGGGTTACCAAAGATTTCATCACCATGGATTTTTCGTGGGGCTTGTAAGTAAACTTGTCATTTGGAACCCGGGAGAGCATTTTGCGGGTTGTCTTGCCTTCTTCGATAAATTGCTGTTTAAAAAACTCAATAAATGTCATAGTGTTTTGTTTTAATAATCAAAGAAACAACCCACCAGTGACAGCCCTATGTCAGCAGCAATTGGTTTTCTTCTACCTTTTTTAAAATATTTTCTGCGATCCCGGCTACCATGTCGTTTAATTCAAACGGTTCAACAATTTTCGCATGATCACCATATAACATAAACCAGCGGGAGAACCCCATAAGTGAGCCTGATAAAAAGGTCATACGAACATAATCGCCGGCTTTTTCTTCTTTTACAAAACCATTATAATATTTCTGTTCGCCAAGATATTTTACTATGCCTGGTTCCACATCGATCACTACTTTAGACACTTCCCTGTCAGCTGACATCTGGCTGATAAAGCTTTGGAGAGTTGGATGTGTTTTTGAATTTGTTTCGGAAGTAATCGCTAACTGTGCGATCTTATCGGTGCGAAAATTCCGGTAATCTTTTCTTAGCTGGCAAAACGCAATAAGGTACCAATGGCTTCCCAGATAATAAATACCAACCGGCTCTACTTTACGCCGGGTGGTTTCATTTTTTTCCAGCGAAACATAATTTATTTCAACAACAGAAGAATTGCCGATCGCTTTTAAGATTGCTTGCAAATGTAATTCCGCAGTGGGCTGATGAGCAATTGCAGGGTGAGTCATGACGGCGATGTGTTCATCTATTTCTTCGATATGATCTTTTTCTGAATGGCGCAGTATGGCTCGTATCTTATCTAAGGCGGCAGTATAATGTTTGGATATGCCTGCATCTGTTTTTGATTGAACAAGTTTGGAAGCAGTCAATAATGCCGTGGCTTCATCCAGGTTGAACATCACCGGGGGAAGTTTATAGCCTTCCATGAGCCTGTAACCAGTTCCGGCTTCCCCAATTACCGGTACGCCAGCTTCTTCAAGCGCTTTTACATCCCGATATACAGTGCGAAGACTAATTGAAAACTTTTCAGCGATATGCTGAGCTTTTACTAAAGGTCTTGACTGGAGTTGTATAAGAATAGCCGCTAGCCGATCAATACGGTTCATAATGGATAAAGGTAGTGTGAGTGCGGAGAATTATGAATTACATTTCACGTATTGGCCGTATCGTGGGCCATTCATCGCCAACTGGTCCGTCTGTCTTGTGGTATTTGTGTCATTCTTCGTTTGAATAGCTTTACAAGAATCAATCCTGCAACAAAACCACCAATATGGGCCGCATAAGCAACGCCGCCAGCAGCTTCATTGCCACCCAGTGTACCCATTCCATTCACCAATTGAAAAACAAACCAAATACCTAATACAATGATTGCAGGCAAACTCATTATTCCAAACAATATCCATACACTAACTCTTCTGGCGGGAAATAAAAGGATATAACCACCAAGTACTCCTGATATAGCACCAGATGCTCCCAGGCTTGGAACTAATGTGCTGTCGTTGAGGAAAGAAGCGCTGAATACGTGAGCCAGCGACGCGATTACACCACACAACAAATAGAATATTAAATAGCGTTTGTGACCCATTACATGTTCCAGGTTATCACCAAAGATCCACAGGAATAACATATTACCTCCAAGGTGGGCCCAACCACCATGCATAAACATAGATGTGATCAATGTGAAATAAACAGGGATCGGGGTCGGTTGTAATCCCGGCATTAAAATATCCTCCCCCGTAACCGGATTTTCAATAAGTTTTGAATTCGTAACGATATCATGTCCTTGAAGGATCTCTGCAGGAACTGTAGAATATCCAAATGTGACAGGAATACTGTTTCCCATATCCTGCCAGAAAACAAAAGCTATGATATTCAGCGCAAGTAAGATATAGTTTATTATCGGGGTAGTATGCCGATCCCGGTTATCATCGCCTAAAGGAAGAAACATCTTTTTTTGAAAATGGATATAACAAAAGCCATACCCCGTTGTTAGAGCACTCCGTCCGCAAAATGAAATGTGGCGAAAACTTTTTCGTTTCAAAGTCGGTACATTGTTTGTACGGGTAGAAAAAAACAAACAATGAAAACAAGATTTTTATCAACTGCAGTACTTGGAAGCCTGCTTGCTTTCGTTTCCTGCACCAGTGCACCCGATAGTGATGAAGCAAAAACTACCGACGCCAAAGATGTAAGTGAAAATAAAACAGGCGAAAAGTGGAGCCTGAATGTTTCTGATAGTAAGATCGAATGGATAGGCACTAAGGTTAGTGGTTATCATACCGGCATCGTGCCATTAAAGAGTGGCGAAATTTATGTAACCAACAATGAAGTGAATGGCGGAAAGTTTGTGATGGATATCGCCAACATGCAGGTTTCTGGTCCGAAAGGTTCTGACACTGCCAGTAATGCTAAACTCCTGACACATTTAAAATCAGGTGATTTTTTTGATGTGACCACACATCCCGAAGGAACATTTGAATTGACCAATGTGAAGGCTTACACAGGAGATGTTATAAAAGATACAACAGATCCAAGGCAAGATGAGATCAATGAATACAAGGTCACTAATCCAACCCATTTGATAAGTGGGAATTTGACACTTAAAGGAGTCACAAAGAATATAGAATTTCCTGCACGCATTACTGTTTCAGGCAGCGCTGCTGAAGCAATAGCAAAATTTAATATTGACCGCAAAGAATGGGGAATTGTTTATGCTGGAAAACCGGATGATCTGATAAGAGATGCTATTCATCTCGGTATTTCTATTAAGGCGGCGAAATAAAATTTTTAAAATTGAACATGATCAATTGTTACTGTTGGTTACCGGATCAACAGTAACAATTGTTGATGGTTCCGTTGCCAGTGTTCCTTGTTTATGATTTTTTAGCTGCTTTGCAGATTTGAAAGGAACAGCAATAATTTTTCCACTAATTGTTTCTGCAAGATAACTGTTATCTGTGACGGCTAATGGAACAAGTATTTCATCACCGATTGCACCTGTCTTTTTAGTTGTTGCATTTTTTATTTGCAAATACATATCCAGGTCTTTTGGCGTAACCGGAGATGCGCTCTTTAGTGATCTATTTACAAAAGGCCACGGATCGATCGCACCATTATAATTATAGATACCAAAATGCAGGTGTGGAGCGGTAAATTTTGCATTCCCGGTATTACCTATCAATCCTAACGTATCGCCTTTCTTTACGCGTTGGCCCTGCTCAACAAGTTGCCGGTCGAGGTGTGCATAATAAAGATGAATATTTTTATCCGCGACCCTCATCCAAACAGTTTTACCACCAAGTCCACCCTCGTTTACACCCGTTACATATCCATCTGCTGCCGCTACAGCAGGAGTAAGTTTCGGCGCAAAGATATCAATGCCTTCATGTTTGCGCTTACCTGCGTCACGGTCATCGCCCCAAAAACTGCCGGCCTTTGCTTTAGTACCTGCCACGGGAAAGTCTAATGAAGGAGCCAAGGAAATGGTAAGATTGTATGAAGTGGTTCGGTATAATTCGGGTTGCAAACGTAACAAGTAAGTGGATGTTTCATCCACATCACGGCTTAGTTGTGTTTGTGTGGTATCTATTGATTCGATATGTGTGATCTCTGTCCCTTCCGTTTTGAACAGATCAGCGTAAAGCACAAAGCCTTCCTGACCGTTTTTTTTAAGATCGACGATAATTTTTTCTCCTTGCGTGGCCGTAAATTCTAAAGTTAGGGCTCTTGGGTGTTCGCCAGGAAAATAGCCAAAATGGCTATAGGGTAATTGAATAGCCTGTGGAGTCTCTAATGTTTTTTTTGAAACGGCAATCCATTGTTGTCCGTCCGGGCTTTTTTCAATTTTGTCAGCATATATTTCATGCGCTGATTTCTTGCCCCATAATTTAACAGAACTGTTACAGGATATCGTAAACACCAATGATAAAACCATCCCTAAAAATTGGAGTAGAGTGACTTGCATAGTGGCACTAATAAGCAAAGAAAAAACCGAAAAAAGTAAATGAAATATTAATTAACAACGACAGGTCGTTGCAACATTAATGGGAGCTGTAGCGTAAGTTCGGCAGTTTGAAAAAACTTTAGTGAGAATGTTTCCTGAAGCCTACATATTTTCTTCTCTTTTTTTATCCGCTTCTTCTTTTGAAACTTTATCATTTTTATTAGCTTCTTCTTTAATGTTTTGCATTGTAGATGATATTGGTCCTTTCATATGTTCCTGCGGATCGGTTGTATGCAAAGTCTCAGGATCAGGCTTTAATGCAGGCGCTGTTTTGTCTTTCTTTTCTTTTTTGTCTTTTGAAGGATTTGCCATGATGGAATGAGTTTAATTACCACTAAAATGTCAAATATCAGGCCGTTCATTTGGGGATATATCTCCACAAACAGTTTCGTATTTTTAATTTCAATCTGACCTTTTCTGTCATTTCTATGAAAGATTTTATGAAAGAAATTATATATGACGTAATTATTGTAGGCGCAGGCTACTCCGGTCTATGCGCCAGTTATCATTTAAAAAAGTATGGGTTGAGTCATATCATTTTTGAACGTGGGAGAGTTGGCGAATCATGGCGATCACAACGTTGGGACAATTTTCATTTTAATTCGACTAATAAATTAAATGTATTGCCAGGAGAAAAAGAAGCTGACGACCCGGATAGATTTGGAATGGTGCCGCAATTTGTGTCATCGCTGGAACAATACGTGTCAAAGCACAAACTACCTGTTAAAGAGAGTTCTGGCGTGATTTCAGTTGAAAAAAACGGCGAGTTTTTTCAGATCACTGTTTTATCAAATCACGCCAGAAAAAACTATTACAGCAGGCAGGTACTTATCGCCTCAGGCGCTGCCAACGAAATCCAAATTCCTTCTGTAGCTAAGAATATTTCAAAAGAAATTAAACAACTACACACCTGCGAATATAGAAATGCAGGTCAATTACCTGCCGGCGCTGTATTAGTGGTAGGCGGGGCACAATCCGGAATACAAATAGCGGAAGACCTTATTCATGCCGGAAAAAGAGTTTATTTGTCTACCAGCAAAGTTGGACGCATTCCGAGATGGTACCGCGGCAGGGATATTTTCTATTGGGTAAGAGAAATGAAACTTTATGAAATAAAAGTTGAAGATTTGGAAGATCCCGAAATCGCGAATGCAAGACCTCCGCATGTTTCAGGAACGGGTACCGGCAAAAACAGTTTAAGTTTACAATCATTGGCAAAGCAAGGTGCTGTAATTCTAGGTAAGTTGGCTGACACTGATAAAGGCCAAGTATTTTTCCAACCCAATGCGGCGGAACATGTAAAATTTGCAGATAATTTTTCAAAGGAAATAAAAAGAATGATTGATGGCTATATAAACGAAAATAATTTCCTTGCACCACCACCACATGATGATGAAGCGGATTTGCCTGACACTGATGCAGCATGTGCCAGTTCAATAACTTTTCTTGATCTAAACGAAAATAATATAAGCACAATTATCTGGTCAACCGGCTTTACTGCTGATTATAGGTATATAAAATTACCTGTGTTCGATGAGAACGGGACATTGAAGCACAAGGATGGGATACCAGATTTTCCGGGCCTCTATTTTCTTGGATACCCATGGTTGCGAAGTCGTCAGTCGCCAATTCTTTTTGGGATCATAGTTGATGCAGAATTTGTCGTCGATAAAATATATTCCTGCGCCAAAGAAAAATTTCATTCAATGTCGGCGGGAATTTAAACTCCCTCTATTTTAAAAAATGTCAGTTATCAACCAACTCATCCAACAATATAATCTACAACCGCATCCTGAGGGCGGTTGGTATTGTCAAACTTATAAAAGCGATGAGCAAATAACTGCTGAGTCGTTGCCGCAAAGGTTTGGGGGAAACAGGGCTTTTTCAACAGCGATTTACTTTTTGCTTGAAAAAGGAAATTTTTCCGCATTCCATCGTATCAAAAGTGATGAGTGCTGGCATTTTTATGCAGGTGATCCTTTGGATATTTATATAATTCACCAAAGTGGCGAATTAGAACAGATTTCCCTGGGAAAGGATTTTGAACGTGGGCAAACATTTCAGCACGTAGTGCCGGCCAATTGTTGGTTTGGCAGCCGTCCTGCACCCGGCAGTAATTATAGTTTTGTAGGGTGTACTGTTTCTCCCGGTTTTGAGTTTGATGATCTTGAGTTAGCAGATGCAAATAGCTTGTCTATTGTGTATCCACAGCACAACGCGATCATAAAGGAATTATGTTGCTGATTTTTCTTATTTCCACCCTTGTTTCGTTTTATCAGAACTATTCTTCTTACATTTAAATTAGCATCTTCTTTAAAAAATAGCATGGCCGCTTACGAGATAGAAATAATTCTTAATCGACAATTAGCCGATTGTCTTTCAATTCCAGTCTTTATTACTGACATACTTGGAAATCTTATTTTCTACAACGAACCTGCTGAACAAGTATTAGGTAAGCGATTTGAAGAAACCGGTGAAATGCCGGTTGAAGAATGGTCTACGGTTTTCAAACCACTTGATAATGATGGTCATCCGATGGCCCCTGAAGAATTGCCATTGGTAAAAACATTATCAGATCAGTGTCCATATCATAAGAGTTTTCAGATCATAAGCCTGAAAGGGAAAAAGCAACCTATATCTGTTACTTCTTACCCGATCATTAGCCGGTCCGGAAATTTTTTAGGAGCAGTTGCCATTTTTTGGAAACAAAAACTAAAATGAAAGTAAAATTGTGGGGCGTTCGTGGTTCTATACCAACGACCGGACCCGATACGGAAAAATATGGAGGCAATACATCCTGCGCATCCGTTGCGTATGATGATCATTTGCTTGTGCTTGATGGAGGAACCGGCATCCGGCAATGCGGAGGTGCGTATTGTGCCAGTAAGAGGATAGATATTTTGCTCACGCATCTTCATTTAGACCATATACAAGGGTTAGGATTCTTTAGTCCATTGTTTGATGCTTCTAAAGAAATTCATATTTGGGGACCGGCCAGTAGTTCGCAATCACTTTTTTCACGCATCAGCCGTTACCTTTCGCCGCCTTTATTCCCGGTGCTTCTTCGTGATGTTCCCTGCAAATTAGAATTGCATGAGGTGAGCAACAGCGTATTTGATATTGGTCCGTTTCGCATTCAATCATCTTATATAATTCATCCGGGTCCAACGGTTGGTTACAGACTAATGCGGGAGAATTTTGTGTTTACGTACATACCCGATCATGAACCAGCCCTGGGAAGCCATGGAATGATCCAAAATCCAAAATGGGTTTCTGGTTATGACCTGGCTGAAGGAGCTGACATATTGTTGCACGATGCACAATATACAAAGGAAGAATATCCAATGCGGAGAGGCTGGGGACATTCTTCGATCGATGATGCAGGACTATTTGCCTCCATTACATCAGCGAAACATACTTTGTTTGCTCATCACGATCCGTCACATTCAGATGCATTTCTTGAAGAAATGCTTGCTTCGTTCAAATTAAGTTCAGATGTATCCGTAGAATTGGCAATGGAAGGTTTTGAGATAGAATTGACTTGAATAAAAAAACCGCCCCGCCTTCGGCGAGACGGTTACATTTTAAAGAAAGTTAGTTGATCACTATCTCTTTCTTCTCATTTTCTTTGCCGGCAAGGATCGGCAAACTGATCTGCAATACACCATCGGTGTATTTGGCTCCAATAGCTGCTGTGTCGATGCTTTCATTGAGTGTGAAGGTCCTTACAAATCCACCACGGCTGTACTCTCTCAGTACCCAGTTAGGTCGCGGAAATCCTTCCGGTGGAGTGTACGATACAGTAAGTTCGTTTCCTTTCACATCAATATGAAAATTGTCCTTGATGCGGCCTGGCGCAAACACCAGCATTTCATAACTGCTGTCAGTTTTGTAAATGTTTACAGCTGCACGCTGCATAGAACGGATAAACTGGCCCTGCCTGTTTCCGTAAATGTTGCCTTTTGCGGCACATGACTGATTGTAGTACATGTTTTTCCTATTTTTTGGTTAAAAGAATATATAATATCAACCAACCCATAAAAACTATGCCGTGGCCATGACTCTGTAATTGTGGCACGATTTGGTCAACGATAAACATTATTGGTTTACGTAAGCGGGTGTGTAAATCTTAAGCCGGAAAGAAAAGGCTGCTCTAGTCCTTTTTGCTGTATAAGCACTTTCATTTTTTTTCCCATGGAGATCAGAAGGTTGTGGAGCAACGATAATTTTTTTCTTGCTTCGAAATTGCTCTTGTCTGTCTCTTCTATTTTCCTCATGTATTCCGTTAATCCAAGACTTAATAGAAATTGTGATTGATTGGTAAAGCCACAATTTATTAAGCCGTTTTTTGCCCCCCAGAGATGAAGGGCAGAAAAATTTACATGTGTAGTTATATCCTGTTGCCCGATATTGGTATAAGGAAGATCGTTTACTGTATGTTTATTATAGCAGGCAATTGTTCCCGCTCGGCGATCGGACTGATATAATTCAGAAGATGGGTAGCCATAATCAATCGTAAGTACAAACCCTTTGTTTAATGTAGCTGAGATATTTTTTATCCAGTCAATGGCTTGTAAATTGACTTCAGTACAAAAGCCAGCCGGTAATTGAACGCCTAAATCTCTGAAATAATCTTTTAAAATTGCCTGTGCAGGCTTCAGCACTTCAACAAAACCATTGCTGTATCCTACAAAGATCTCCATCAGTTGATCTTTTACCATTACAACCTTGTGAACTGAAAAATTATCAACAACTTCATTAGCGATTACACAGCCCGTAAATGAGGGGATCTCGTTAATCGAATTGTACCAGTGAACTTTTTGGCCTACCTGTAAATCAGTGATGGTATTCTGTGCTTTTGTACGCATGGCTTCACTTCTTTCAATAATGCAATATTTCAATTTGTTGTAGAATTCCCTTTTAGCCGTTAGCTGAGAAAGTATATCAATGCAGAGAGAGCCCATGCCGGCACCATATTCAACGATAATAAAATCTTCTTTTCCTGCCAGGTGCCACATTTCTTCCAGCTGTCTTGCGATTACATGACCAAATGCATCTGTTAAGTATGGGCTGGTATAAAAATCTCCTTCTGTGCCAATTTTATCCCGGGCTGATGTGTAGTATCCAACTTCAGGATAATAAAGGGCCATTTCCATAAAATCTCGAAACGATATTGGTCCCTCTTTCTGAATAGTGTTTTGAATAATTTCTGAAAGGGATAATTGCATAACCTTAACAGGTTTTACATTATGGTGTTTGTGTCGGCTGCATTATTCGTAAGCAGTAAGACAGAATCCATTAATGCTTCGACAGAATGATCAACCAATTGATGAAATGCCATTACCTGGTTTGCCTGCATATCCACATCACCATCGGGAGTAGTAACTCTTACGATACCTTCTAAAACCTGAATGGTGAAAATTCCATCAACTAAATTGTTTTTAAAAACTGCTTTTGCATGTAAGCATGTCAGAACCATTGTTACCCTGCCAGTTTTAAAAACGGTAATTCCATTGCGATCATTTTTTTGCCATGCTTCTTCGGATTTTAACTGGCGGATAAAATCCGGCAGATTGATAAACACATAAGGGGCGTCGATGACCCGGTCGCCTTCCGGACGGTTCAATGTGGCCTCATTTCTTTTATTTTCCATATTCGTTTTAGAAATAAGTACGCAAGAACCATACAATAATTCCAAAACGAGACCTGACAGCTTCTTATCACTTTAATGTTGAGATATTTACCCAATAATAAGGACACCAATTCACAGGCAGGTGGAACATTGCTTAATTTGAATGCTCTGAAATACAATGAAATGGGCGATAAGTTACATTTTTTTGAGCAGGATCTTTTGTTGATTAAATTCGGTTGCCTTGTCCAGGAAGGCTAATAATAATGGCCATTTTGAAGCAGGCTCAAATGAATGCAGATAATACTTATTAATGTCAATGATGAGTTTATTGTCGGTTAGTTTTGCTAAAGATTTAAAAGCGCCTGCTTCATTTTCAACTAACATATTGAGTTTTTCGATGCCATCAGCCGAATATCCCGAAGGAACTATGAATTCAATTCGATAATTGAAACTGCGCGGAAAAGGCATGTAGACATCTTTCGTTCTTTGCCGCTGATCTTTGTCAATTGAAATTTGGCTGGCGATAAGTTTTCCAATGTCAACGATATAATTATTACCGGCCCTTTTAGACCAGCCTTCCATTACAAATTCTTCTTCGAAGTCAAAAGGAGCTTCTTCTGATAACCCAAAATTTGTGATCTTGTATTGCTTAAGCTCTTTTGCTTTGATATCGTATACGCGCTGGATCTCTTTTTCAAAATCTTCCTTATGTTTTGCCCTGGCTTTAACCAATAAAATCTTTATTTCATCAGCTTCTTTTTTTCGTTCTTTACCCTTATTGATGTGTTGTGTAATAAGATCATCTGTTCTTCCAACTGCGGGTGAAGTCTGCAACGCCAAATCTTCATAGATCATCAATGCAGCTTGTTCATTCTTTTTTAAATTGCCCTTTGTACTGACTTTCCTGTTTACATTCATTAACAAAAGGTCAGAAACATCGGGTTTTACTAAAATAGTTTCTATTTGAGCATTTGTTTTATGGTCGGTGGATGGAAGTGTAGCTGTGCTGCTTTCTTTTTTTTCTATGAATAATAATTTCCCTCCTAGCATACTTTTAGAATCAAAAGGGTAAACCTTCGCTTTTTGACCCTGCAGGTAGTGGGGGATGGTATTCTGAAAACACAGTGCATCACCAAAAGTAAAATACTGCGGATTCGGCCCTTTTGTTCTTACCAGGACAGAAAGATCAGCCACGCTAAACAAATTATCCCGATCATAACTATTCTTTCCGCATACTACGAGCAGTTCTAAATCTTTTTTAAATTCAAGAAGTGATATATATGCAAACTCTGAAATACGATATAACTGGCGCTCCAGGTCTACTTCCCTGTAGGCAACATCAAAATTTGTCCGGGGAGTAAAAGAATATGAAAAGGATATCCAGTTCATATACCTGAAAAGGAACGAGGTCATTGAATCGGGTTTATTGGCCTCGGGATGCTTTTCGATATATTTTTTCCATGCTTCTTTTGCGTAATCTCGTTCGTATTTATAGATACGGCTTCCAGCTGCACCCGCGTAGAGTACGCTATTCATAATGCTGGCCATGTTTGCTTCCGTAAGATCAGCATAGCTCTTCGTTGCTTTGGCAACATTGCCTTCTTTAATATCAGGCATGCCATCCCTTGAGATCGTCCCTCGCTTATAATTCAGCCGGATTATAGGAAGTTGCCTGTGACTGGATGACCAGATCAATCCTTTAATCTTTGGAAGATTTTTTACCGCCATGTTCAATACATTGCCGCCACCTTCCTGATCCCGGGAAATTTTAAAATCAGGGGCGCCATTGATGCTTTGATATTCGGCAGCAATTCGGGCATCGAATTGAAGTGAAATAACATAATTCAAAATTGGGTGATCATCACCAAGAACGTAAATAAGAGGAGTACTTTTGTTGTCGCCAGATTCCTGGTAATAGTTTGCCACATAGTAATCCAAAATATCTCCCACACCGAGATCAGGAATTGCGATCTTATTTTTCTTTTCATCCTTTTCATCTTTTAGTATCACGGAGCTTTCATCTATGTCAATATTTTTAATTGCTCCATTCGCTTTTATAATCCTGATATTTATGAAAGAATAATTCTTTAGTTTACCAACAGGGCTCCAATCTTTTGATTGCAGTTTGGTAAAACTAAGTTCAGAATATTCTTCCAGCGCTGATTGATCGTTGATCAATAACTTTTTGCGGAAAATGTCATAGAAATTATACTTGACACCGCTGGTTGAACCGATCCTAAATTTATATTTTGAATCAGATTCCAATGAATGTTTTTGCGCCAGCACTACTACTGATTCATTTTTATATTCATCAGGGATCGCATTCGCTACAAAATAAGGATCTGCCGAACCAAATATTTTTTCATTCAGTTCATTTTTTATTGCCTTATATTCTTTCGTTTCCCCTTTCTGGGCTATTAAAGAGAAGGTAAAGAGGCAGCAGAATACGATCGTATAAACTTGTTTCATAGCGATATCAAATTTTTGACTTATTGTTTTTCAAAAATGATTTGTTCCCGGTAGCAAGTGCCTAATTCTTTCATTAAACGATTCCACTCAGAAAATGATTTTTTCTTAAGCATAATGTCGGGTATTTTGATCTGTTTTTTATACTCAATCTTATCACCTTTCTTACTATAAGTAATTGCGATCTGGACGTTTGAGAGTTTCCATTCTTTATTTGCCGGTAGCTGGCTTATTTTATAGCCGGCAGGAATAGAAATAAGGGATTCAGTAACGAGATTCATTTTATAAGGAAGCATTACATCATATTTGCGCCGAATAGTGTCAATAGTAAATCCATCAAGTTCTTTTCGAAAATCCGCTTCGAGATAGATCTCTCTTCCGAAAGCGGATGCTGCCCCCTTATGTTTTACGTTGTATTTAATATTAAGAATAGAGTCAGTGCCGAGTAAAGCCCCGGTATTCAGATCACTGATCTCATACTTATTATCTCGTTCGGCGAGGTAACTGGTCAATGCATGTTGCAGGTTATCTTTTTTTGTGCCTTGTATTTTAGTCAGCAGGTCCGACCTCGATTCACCTTTATAGCTAATGTTAACAGTGCCCTGTAAATTTTCTGTACCGTCAAAGTGTAATGCTGCTTTCTCCAATTGTATGTTTTGTTCAGGAACTACAGAAGGCACACGTTCAAGAATATAACCTTCACCATTTTCAATCAGAACCTGCCGGCCCTGTATCCTTTCTGCATATTCGTCAAAGCCCATATTCGTTTCGGTGGCATCAAGAAAATATTTCTTTCCTTTATAAAATACCGCGCAGATCATATGATTATCCACAGCCATTGATGGTGTGGAGTAGTCATAGGCTATATGATTTGTACCGATCCAACAAAGACGGGCATCATATCCCAGGGATTGTAACAGGCCCCGGGTTAAATTAGCCATTCCTTTACAATCGCCATATCTTTTATGCAGCACATCATTGGCCTTAGCTGGCTTAAATCCCGCTATTCCATCTTCAAACGCGATATAACGGATGTTGTGTTGTACCCAGTTAAAGATTTTTTTTATCTTTTGTATATCATCAGTAATTCCTGCAGTCAGGTCATTGGCTTTATGCAATAATTCGTTTTTATCGTCTCCTATATTCACCACAAGTTGCCGATACCATTTATACTGGTCTGCCAACGAGTTAAAAAAAACTGTTTTGCCACCATTTACCAGGGCTTCCTTGCAAAGCACCAGTAAATGAGGTTGACTGTATGACCCTCCGGGAGCATACGCTTCGCTTACATAAGCAGGAATATTTTTTAATTCGTAGGTAACCACATCGGCGTCGGCCTTCTGATCGAATGTTTTTATTTTTTTTATTGTGTAGCCGTCGAAATTGTATTCCTTTATTTCGATCTTCATCCATTTTGGAATGATGAAACGTACGATTTTATTTTCCGTAAAATAGCCTTCAGTAAAGTAAACGCTGCAGAAATAGCGCGGATCCTTGTAAGTCTTTACCAAAGAAATTTCACTGGTACTTCCTTTCTTCTCTAAAGGCACAGACATACGACAGATCCTTGCATCAGAGTAAAAAATGTTTTCAATAGAATAATAATCACATGTGGGAGTAATCCATTTAGCTTTTTTGTCATCGATCTTAACATCGACATCGGTGATGGTTTCATTTTCATTGTACATTTCTGAAAACGAAACTTTCGTTCGCACTTCATTACAGCGGTATTTTTCAGAATATTTTTCGGTAATCGTTACAGGATTCTCTCCTTTATTTTGCAAGAAATTGAATGTTTGAATTTTTTGTTCGATTACAACATTGGAGTCTTGATGTTGGGAAAAGGCCATCCGCGAACAAAGTAAAATTGCCACAATACACAATGAATGGGCCCGGAATGGCTGCATAGGATTATTTTGATAATGATTAAAGATGAGCAGTAAGCATTAACAGGTACAAAATAGAAATTATTTCACAAACTAAAAAGCCTCCGGATTGGAGTTTTTAAGGTATAAACACGTTCAAACCCCAAATTGTTGCAAATGATGATCAAGATGTTTCCACATGGCTTTACTCCAGTTCTCTTTTGTCAGTTTCCCAAAAACAGGATGTCGTTCGACTATCAGATTTTTTTCGGTAAAGTTGTTTATCAGATTAACGAGTGATTCTTTTTCTTTTTCAAAATCTTTTGCATTACCCGTCATGACAAATGTCGGGTCTGTTGGGAGACTGCGTTTATAGGGATTATCATCCCATAATTTACTTTTGAAAAGGGGACCAATTAGTCTAAGCAAAAAACTTCCTTTTGGCCGATGAGTACCAAATGCGATGCGAATCGGCATTTGCACATGGGCCAGCATTTGCGCCACGTCCATCTTTCCCCATTGCCTTTGCGTTTGCGGCGTTAACTGATTGATACGGCTAACCAGCTCTTGTTTGACAACAGCGTCAAATAAGTTTTTTATTTCCACGATTAAATTTTTTGCTCGTAGTAAGGAGTATCATCATGACTTATTGGATCTTTTTGATACCAGTAAGCCTGTGTTACGATGTGTCCATCTTTTGTTCTTAATAAACGACCAAAGACAGCATTGGTGGGATTAAATGCCAGGTTCGTAACGCCGATTGTGAATGTTTCCGGTACTGTTGTTTGAGGTTCGATAGCCTGTCCCGATTTATCGGGATTTGAGGTTTGAGGTGGCAGAGGCTCACCTTCGGTTACAGGAGGTGGTTTAGGTGGTGCTGCTGCTTTTGGCGGGGGAGAAGGAACTACCACAACTGCAAAACTATTATGTTCCAGCAGGTCTTTCAAAAAAGCAACCCTTTCTTTTGATGCATTCCTTTCTACGATGGCACATTTCACTCCACCCAGTTCTTCAAATTCATGATTTTTATTAATAGCCATATTTGAATTTCTGGTTTCCAGTTACAGGTTACCGGTAACTGGAAACTCGTCATAATTATTTTACCAATGAATAAATATACTGATATGCTCCGCTTGCCAAACCTGTGATAATAATGCCTGTCACACAAATGATCATCGCCAGTTTCGGTGACCAACCTGCTTTCACATCCTCAATAGGATTCTCATTTGCGTCCATGAACATGGCTTTAATGATCCTCAGATAATAGTACAGTGAAATGACCATGTTCAATGCAGCGATGCTGATAAGTAAATAATTTCCTCTGCCTGCACCAGCCAGTAGCAAAAAGAATTTGCCAAAAAAACCAGCTGTTGGTGGTATGCCGCCCAATGAAAACAAAGCAATTGCCAATACCCAACTTAGCCGTGGATTCGTTTTGTAAAATCCTTTATAGTCATTTATATTTTCCTTACCGGTTGTAGCGCTTATTAAATTGATAACCCCAAAAGCAGCAAGGTTGGAGAAAATATAGACCAGTACAAAATAAATTACAGATGCACTTCCCTCTGCTGATTGGCCAGTGATGCCAATTAAGATAAAGCCTACCTGTGCGATCGAGGAAAAAGCAAGGAAGCGTTTCATATTCTGCTGTCGTAATGCAAACAGGTTACCGATGATCATTGTAAGCACGGAAATAATGAAAAGCATATTGTACCAGCTTTCATTCAGCGGTGTAAATACTTTGTATAGAACAGAAACCAGTACAAACAGAATCGCGCCCTTTGAAATGACCGATAAATAAGAAGTAACTGGTACGGGTGAACCTTCATACACATCGGCGGTCCACAAATGAAAAGGTACCGCTGAAATCTTGAATCCAAACCCCGCAATAAGTAAAACAAAAGCAAAAATATTGAGAGGAGTAGAGGTGAAACTTGTGCTTAACGCTGCAAAGTTCAATGTTCCCGTGGCTCCATAGACAAGTGAAATACCAAACAGTAATAATCCTGAAGAAAAGGCAGACGAAACTATCATCTTAAATGCAGCCTCTGAAGAACGGCGTTTTTCAAGGTCAAAATTGGCAAGGGCAGCGAGTGGGATAGTTGAAAGTTCCAATGCCAGATAAAACATCAAAAGATTATTACTGCTGATCATAAAGAACATACCTAGCAATGTAGAAAGCATAAGGATATAAAATTCGGGCATATGCTTATGATCTTTTAGCCAATTGTATGATTGAAGTGAAATAATTAGCGTACCAAGATTCAATAAGTTTTTTTCAAGAGTCAGGAGTTCATCAGTATGAAACATATCGCCAAACAAATTTCCTTCACGGATCATAAAGAATCCCGAAACAAGGTTGAGCGCAAGCAGGATGTTTACAAAATTAATAAGCGTTTCATTCTTTGTGTCCTTGTTACTCAATTTCACAAATAACAAAACGAAGATGATAAGGGTTATCACCAATTCCTGTTTCATCAATATAAGAAAGTCATTCACCATGCATTACTTTATTAAGCTTGCCAGTTTTTGAATTATAATTCCGGTACCGGGACTTATCAGGTCTTTTAAAAAGAAAGGAACTACACCTATTATGACAATACCAACTATCAACAGGGAAGCGGCCAATTTTTCATTCCAACCCGCATCATAAAGAGTTAAATGTTCATTGTTTACAACCGGTCCCATAATCGCCTTACCGGTTGCTCTTAAAATATAAACTGCTGTTACTACAATGGAAGCACAGGCGATAATTGTCGCAATGCGATAAAATGCATCAGCCTTTTCCCATGAGCCCATGAACACGGTCATCTCTGCAACAAAACCACTAAAGCCTGGTAGACCCAGCGAACATAAACCCGCAATTACAAATACCGTTGAAATAAATGGCATCATTTTCATCAATCCCCCTAATTGTGCAACCTGTCGTGTATGTGTTCGATCGTAAATCATACCGATAACGGCGAAGAAAAGAGCCGTCATCAATCCGTGTGAGACCATTTGCATAACTGCTCCATCGATAGCCGTTTTTGTAAGCATGCCAATACCAAGTAAAACAAAACCACAGTGACTTACGGAGGAATATGCATTGATATATTTCAGATCGGTCTGCATCATGGTGGCAAAGGCTCCATATAAAATAGCGATACATGCCAACACAATTATAATAGTAGAATACTCATGAGCGGCATCCGGCATTAAATACGTAGCGACTCGTAAGCAACCATAGCCTCCAAGTTTCATAGAAATACCTGCAAGAAACATAGAAGCTGCAGTTGGCGCTGATGAATGACCATCGGGAACCCATGTATGAAAAGGAAACAAGGCCGTAAAAATTCCAAAACCAATAAATGCAAATGGAAAAAATAGCTTTTGTACTTCTATCGGAATATTCATGTTAGCGATCTGGACAAGATCAAAACTATGTGCGCCATTTACATTCGTATTAAAATACAATCCTGCTAAACCTACAAACACCAATGCTGATCCACCCATCAGCATCAAAGCAAGCTTCATGGCGCTGTACTCTTTTTTACCACTGCCCCAGATACCGATCAATAAGAATTTTGGAATTACAGCAACTTCAAGGAAAAAGAAAAGTGTGAACAGATCAAGAGCAATAAAAAATCCGTAAGCTCCAAGACTTAAAAATAGTAACAAAAAGAAAAATTCTTTATTCAATCGCTCCATTTTCCATGAGACCAATACCCCGGCTATCACAACAAAAGTGGTAAGCAAGACCATGGCAATAGAAATTCCATCGACGCCAATATGATAGTTGATATTTAGCGGAGCATACCAGGTGTAATTGTCTTCAAAAATAAAATTTGCCGTATTGCCGTTGGCTCTTTCCTGCTGATAGAAATAAAATAGAACAAAACAGAGGACCAATTGTGCAGCCGAGCCAATCAATGCAACTGTTCTTACTTGTTTTAATCCTTTTACAAGCAACACAACAATTGCGGTCAGCAGCGGAACGATTATCAGTAAAGAAAGATTCATTTACTATGTTTTTCGTTATTGTTTAAGGTTTTCGGTTTTGAAACATCAAACCTCGAACCTCAAACTTCAAACAGTTACTTCCACAAATACAAAAACACAATGGCCAGTGCAACGATGCCTCCAAAGAAATAAATTGCATAGCTCTGCACCTTACCCGACTGAACGCCTTTTATCCAATTGGACACTGCGGCTGTTGTATTGGCAATTCCATTCATCAGCCCGTCTACAATATTTTTGTCAATCCAGGCCGCCGGCCGACCGATAAGGTTGAAAATTATTTTTTTAGTTATAAACACGTATATCTCATCAATATAAAATTTCTTATAAGCGACCTTATACAACCCGCCCAGTGAGTTGGAAATTTGCTTTGGCTTGTTACTTTCCTTTTTATACATCCACATTGCCAATAAAATACCCACCACTCCAAACAGAACGGGAGCGATAGAAAACAGGGGATCAAAATGGGAGTCAAGCGCCTTGCCATCTGACGAAACAAATTCTCCAAATGGGATCAGGCCGGCAAAAATTGAACAAAAGGCCAGGATCACTAATGGAAGTTTCATAGAAACGGGTCCTTCTCCATGGTGACTATTCACTACGGTATTCTTATTCCAGAAAATAGAAAAATATAAACGGAACATATAGAATGCTGTTAAACCAGAAGTAAGCAAAGCAACAGCGAAGACCATTTTATTGGAATGATATGAAGCCAAGAGAATTTCTTCTTTACTAAAAAATCCTGCAAAGGGCGGAATGCCTGCAATCGCAAAACACGCAATTAGAAAGCTAAGATTTGTGATCGGCAGATATTTTCTTAATCCACCCATGTCCTTTATTTCATTGCTATGAATAAAATGTATGACAACCCCGGCGCCAAGGAATAATAATGACTTAAAGAATGCATGCGTAAATAAATGAAACATCGAAGCGGTATAACCTAAGCCACTTTCACCACCATACCCGGAAATACCGAGCGCAAACATCATGTAGCCGATCTGCGACATGGTAGAATAAGCAAGCACTCTTTTAATATCAGTTTGTGTACAGGCAATGATCGCTGCAAGAAATGCTGAAACTATTCCTACAAAAGTTACAATACTTAATGCAGCATGTGTAAGAGCAAACAACGGAAATAGTCTTGCAACCAGGTAAACACCGGCTACTACCATTGTTGCCGCATGTATCAAAGCCGAAACAGGAGTGGGTCCTTCCATTGCATCGGGCAACCAGATATGCAGCGGAAACATCGCCGATTTGCCTGCCCCACCAATGAAGATCAACGTTAATCCCCAGGTCAGTGCACTGATTCCCACGAATGAAGCTGCACTTATCGCAGCGAGTTCTGAAGATTGGAGGTTTTCCATTAGTGTTTTAATGTCAAGCGATTTGCCATAAAAAGCAAGAATCAGGATGCCGATAAGAAATCCCAGGTCAGCAAAACGTGTAACGACGAATGCTTTTTTGGATGCCGCAACTGCTGAAGGCTTATCGTAATAATAACCAATTAGCAAATAGGAAGAGACACCAACAAGTTCCCAAAAGATATATACCTGGAAAAGATTGCTTGAGACAACCAATCCCAGCATAGAGAAAGTGAACAATGAAAGAAAGGCATAGTAAGTAGCAAACCGTTCTTCGCCTTTCATGTAACCAAGGCTAAAAACATGGACCATCAACGAAACAAATGTCACCACGACAAGCATCATCACTGATATGGGATCCAGAATGATGCCCATATCAATGCTTACATTTTCAGAAAAAGATAGCCATGTAAATTTTAGTGCTGTAATTGTTTGGTATGTATCGCCGGCTTTTCCATCAACAAAGAAATATTTATAAGCCGTATATAATGACAATACAGTTGATACAAGCAGTAAACCAGTGCCAATGATACCAGAAGAACTTTTAAAATATTTTCTTCCAAATATTCCAAGCAAAATGAATCCTGCCAAAGGCAGTAGAGGGATCAGTGCTATGTATGATGAGTAGTTCATAAATCATACCGTTCGGTCCTCTCATGGGGAGAGGCCTGCCGGGCTTTAGTAGTTTATTTTATCTATAGTACTTAAGCATTTCAAGTTGTGTTCGTTATTTGACTATCAGCATCCACGAATACGTCAGACTCGTGTACCGGCAAGCCCCTTTAGGGGGTTTGGGGGTTTAATATTTCATTTCTTCGGCGCTTTCTACATCAATTGATCTATGACTACGATAAAGATTAATAATGATCGCAATTGCTACAGCCGCTTCTGCTGCCGCTATCGTAATAATAAATATGGTGAAGAAAATGCCATCAAGTCTGTCAGGGTACAGGTATTTATTGAACACGACGAAATTGATATTTACACTGTTCAGTATTATCTCTATCGACATCAGCACCGTGATCATGTTACGTCGTGTAAACAAGCCGTACATGCCGATAAAGAACAGGGCTGTGCTTACAAATAAGATATGCGATATGGGTATGTCAGCCATTTTTTTCTTCTGGTTTTGATTTGATCGCAATTACAATACAGCCGACCATCGCTGCTAATAACAATATGCTCACCACTTCAAAAGGTAATGCATAGCCGTTCTCACCGGTTTCTAACATTTGCGTTCCGATCTTGTTCACGGTCCAGTCAAAAGGTTTATCCTTTGCCTGGAAATTATTGTTATAGATCAGGTTATAGGTCAAGGCAAAACCGAAAAGGACTGAAAGGATAGATGCAATGTTTCTTAGCATGGAAGCTTTTAGCATTTCTTTGCCTGATTGCTGAGTAAGAAAGATTGAAAAAATAATGAGCACTACAATGCCACCGACATAAACCACTATTTGTACCGCAGCTATAAACTCGACTTCAAGCCAGAAATATAGACCTGCTACGCCAATCAACGAAAACAATAGCCAGATAGCTGAGCGGAATATTTTTGCTGTGGTAACAGAAAGAACAGCTGTGCCCAATATAAAGGCTGATAAAATATAGAAAATTACTTGTGATGCAGTCATGTCCTGGTTCTAAGTTCCAAATAACAAGAAACAAAAATCAATTAAATCAAGAATATGAAATAGTTAGCGTTTATTTTAATTTTCTCTCTTGATTTATTTGGTTCTTGTAATTTGTTTTTTTGTGATGTTATTATTCAATGCCTTCCCTGATCTTACTCCCCGGTTTATTTAAAATTTTTGTCAAATTTGTTCTGTCGAAAACACTGTGCTCGAATGTCTGTGCCATCTTAATCGCATCGGTTGGACAGGCTTCGATACATAAGTTGCAAAATGTACATAACTCAAGATGATATACAAATTTGTCGATAGCTTTTTTCTTTTTACCGTCAGGTTGTATATCAAACTTCGTAACGATTTTAATTGTTGCATTTGGACAAGCTAATTCACAGGCAGTGCAGCCGGTGCATGCATGTTCATTGTGCTCATCATGTGGCATCACCACTTCACCGCGAAAACGTTCAGGCAATACCAACGTGTCTTTATTATCCGGATATTGCTGCGTGATCTTTTCTTTGCGATGATGCAAGGCATACCAACCGGTAACTTTCATACCCGTAGCAAGTGATTTAATACCACTTAAAACATCTTTTATGTAATTAACTAAAAACATTTAACCTCATCGTCCACTCCTTCCCAGTAAGAAGAGAAGCGGTCCTTTTAATTTCTAATAATTAACTGACTACTACCCAGGCCCACAAATTGCGTCTTCGTGAATAAGAACTCTTTCAAAGCCCCTTTAGGGCCTGCCCGCCGGCAGGCAGGGTTTGGGGCTTTTAAAAATGCCATCCCATTATTGCCATCAGGGTTACCAATAATAAATTGATCATGCTTATCGGTAACAAATATTTCCATTCAAGATTCAGCAGTTGATCAATGCGGAGCCGCGGGAATGTCCAACGGAACCACATGATAACAAAAATCAAAAAAAATGTCTTACCCATAAACCAAAGGCTTGAAGGTATATAATCCATCCATTGGTTGAACTGCGTATCAGTTCCAAAATGCAACGGCTGCCATCCGCCCAAAAATAAAGTAGCGCCGAGTGCACAAACCACAAAGATGTTCACATACTCTGCAAGAAAGAATAAGGCGAACTTCATTCCTGAATATTCCGTATGAAATCCTGCTGTGAGTTCTGATTCCGCCTCAGCAAGATCAAATGGGGCACGGTTTGTTTCGGCCGTAACGGCAATCATAAAAATCACAAATGCGATCCATATAGGAAGGTGTCCTTTGAAGATCCACCAGCCATCCGCCTGTGAATTCACGATTGTTGAAATTTTCAAATCACCGGTTAATATTACAATGGCAAGTATGGCGAAACCGGCAGACAATTCATAACTTACAATTTGTGCTCCGCTACGCATTGCACCAAGCAGCGAATACTTATTATTGCTTGCCCACCCCGCCATCAATATTCCTATTACTGATACGGAGGATATTGCGGTAAAAAATAAAACGCCAATATTGACATCCCACATTTGCAAACCTTTTGCAAACATCAGCGGCGCCATGATCACCATGGCAATGATCATCACGATAAACGGCGCCAGGTTGAACAGGAATTTATCGGCTCCGGCCGGCGTCATTCCTTCTTTTACAATCAGCTTCAGCGTATCTGCTGCGGTCTGGAACATACCCACCGGACCCACCCGATTTGGACCCAGCCGTAACTGCATCCATGCCGAAACTTTTCTTTCCATCATGATCAGCACTAACCCAAGCATTGCAAATAATCCAATAATACACAGTCCAACGATTGCAAATTCAATCAGCATCGGCCAGGGTGCACCGAAATTATTATTCAGCCATTGATGAATATTGTTTGCTATGTTTTCTAAACTTGGCATACCCCTGTCCCCCTAAGGGGGATTTAGATTGTTATTTTACTTTTTTAATTATGATCTTCCGTATCTCGTGATATTTCATGGTCCCTATCACTACAATTTAACTTCTGTTGCGTCGATGAACCCAAGTTCCCCCTTAGGGGGACAGGGGTTACCTATCTATATCCGGTATCACCAGATCGATCATCGCCATTATCGCAACAAGATCGCCAATCTTCCCACCTCTTGCCATATGATCCAATGCACTCAGGTTGCTATAACCCGGCGACCGGAATTTAATCCTGTAGGGTGTCGTTCCACCTTCACTTACTATGTAGACTCCAAACTCACCTCTTGCTGTTTCCACCCTTGAAAAATATTCTCCTTTAGGTAATTTCAAAACGGCTTTTGTTTTTGCCTGCACGTCACCTTCAGGAATATTGTCTATCAATTGTTCGACGATTGAGAGTGATTGCCGCATTTCTTTCATCCGGACTAAATAACGTGCTAAACAATCGCCACCCGTTTCAGTTACCTCATCAAATTGCAGTTTACTGTATACTTCATACGGATATAATTTTCGTATATCGCAACTTACACCACTGCCTCTTGCCGTTGGGCCGGTACATCCATAAGAGATCGCATCCTCTTTTGACAGATAGCCAACACCTTTAACCCTGTTTTGAAAGATGACATTACCGGTAAGCAATTCATCATACTCATCGATCTTCGTTTTGAAATGTTTGATGAACTCATGAACTCTTCCTTGAAAATTTGGATGCACATCCACCATCACTCCACCGGGCACCATATAATTCATCGTTAACCGGGTGCCACAGGTTTCTTCCATTATATCATTGATCATTTCTCTTTCACGAAAAGCATGGAAGAACGGGGTCAGTGCACCAATATCCATCGCGCCCGCACCCCACCAAAGCTGGTGTGACGCAAGTCTTGTTAATTCATCCATCAATACTCTTATCACCTGTGCCCTTGCGGGCACTTCGATCTGCATTCCTTTTTCGACACATAGACAGCAACCATGATTATTTATGTGCGAAGAGAGATAGTCCATTTTACTTGTTACATAAATGAACTGGCGGAAACTTAGGCTTTCACACATTTTTTCAATAGATCGATGGATATAACCCAGATGTGGTTCAACTTTTTTTATAGTCTCTCCATTCAGTGTGATCACCAAATGCAACACACCGTGGGTAGATGGATGCTGCGGCCCGATATTGATGATCATGTCCCCGAATACATCAGGTTCGCCAGCACCAGGTTGTTTTAATATTTCGGTTTCCCTGTACATTTGTTTTAACCTCACCCCGTTTCCACCTCAACTTAAGTTGTTTAGTGAGCATGGTATCCCGGCATTTTCAAATAGGTTGGTTGTGACCGCAAGCCCCTTTTGGGGGTTGGAGGTTTTATAACTTTATCATATTCACAGGATCTTCAAAATCTTTCCGCATCGGGTTTCTTCCTTCCCAGCCATCCGGAAGGATCAATAATCGCAGATCCGGGTGATTCAAAAAGTTTACGCCAAACATTTCATACGCTTCACGTTCATTAAACTCTGCTGTCCTCCAGATATGCGATACGGTTTCTAGTTCGGGTTTCGTTCTGTCTAATTGCACTTTAACTACCAAATGATGCCGATACAGCGTCGACTCAAGATGGTAGACCATTGTAAGATGCGTTTTCCAGTCAACACATGTCACACAAAATAGATAATCAAAACCGAGTTCAATTTTATTGCGCAGGATTTCTGCAGCAGATAAAAAATCAGCGGGCGCAATGGTTATATTAAGCCACTCACCGCTTTCGTCAAAGGTGGCGGTTGGAAATAATTCAGTAAGCTTTATTTTTAGTACTTCTTTGTTCACGGATTATACAGCCTTTTGATTCCCGAAACCTATCGGGACTATTTTACTTTCTTCTCTTATTTGTTCTCTGGTCAATCCTTTTTTTATTTTATCCTGTAATAACATCAACGCATTTATCAAGGCTTCTGGTCTCGGCGGACACCCGGCCACATATACATCTACAGGTATCACATGATCCGCGCCTTTTACCACTGAATATGTATTGTAAAAAAATGGTCCGCCGCTGGTAGCACAAGCACCCATTGCGATCACATATTTGGGATCGCCCATTTGGTCATACAATCTTTTTAGAACGGGAGCCATCTTGTTTACAATTGTACCGGCTATTATAATTACATCAGCCTGTCTAGGTGTTGCTCTTGCAACTTCAAAACCAAAACGACTCCAGTCATATTTGGCAGAAGCTGCACTCATCATTTCGATAGCACAACAGCTTGTGCCAAACACTAATGGCCATAAAGAATTCGATCTGGCCCAATTGATCACATCATCCAGCTTGCTTACTAATACTCCACCAGAAGGAGTTGGATGGACCTCTCCGGGGAAGGCCAGAGGCGAATCGGATTGGAATTTTTCTGTCATCGTATAATAATTACTGCCATTTTAATGCCCCCTTTTTATGGGCATACAGAAATCCCAGAAACAGAATGAAAAAGAAAATCACAATTTCTATCAACGCGATCCAGCCCACCGTTTTAACAACAGCCGCCCAGGGGTATAGAAATATCAGCTCAACGTCAAAAATTAAGAATATCAGCGCAAAAAGATAATACCCTACATTAAATTGTATCCAGCTTGGGCCCTTGGTTGGAACACCGCACTCATAAGGCTCGCCTTTTTGTTTATTTTTTGTTGCTTTTAAAACAAATTTAGAGATAAGGATAGCGATGCCTGAAAAAGCAATCGCAGAGAGCATTAAAACAATGAGTGAGGATGCACCCATAGGGAAATTCAGATTTTTACGAATATAGCAAGTGTGGCTGAAATATGAACATGAGACTTATCAAGATAAAAAGTGATTTTAACCATACGATTCCTGGTGAATCGATTTTCTATCGTAGCCCAAAGCAAGAATGCGTTGCTTTGCCTCGTCAAGCATATTTTTCCAGCCACATAGCAGGAATGAGACAGGTTGTTTGTTTGCGCACAGCTCTTCATAAATTGGATGAACATAACCTGAACGACCTTCCCATTGTTCTCGTGAAAGAGTAGGTATGTAATGGAAATTCTCCATTTCCTGATCAAGCTTTTTCATCTCTTCGTAATATAACAAGTCGATCTGCTTCCGTGTGCCATAAATCAAGTAAATATTCTGATGAGGGATGTTGTGATTTTTTATGTGATGAGTCATGCTACGGAATGGTGCAATACCGGTACCGGTGCAGATCATAATAATATCTTTCTGCAAATCATCGTCGTCCAATGTAAAAACACCTTGTGCACCACGCAATGTCAGTTCACTGCCTACTTCTACCTTATTAAATAAATAGGTGGTGCCAAGACCACCTTCAAGTAAAACAATAACCAGTTCAAAAATATTTGTGCCATCCGGCCAACTGGCAATAGAGTAACTTCTTACACGTTTATTCGGCTTCTCTGCGATCGGTAAATCAAATGTGATGAATTGACCTGGGATAAAATCAAATTTTTCCAGTTCGGGGATCTGAATAACAAAACGTCTTGTATTATACGTTTCCTGGATGATGTTAATTACTTTGCCTTTACGCCAGGGTTGCAGGGCCATATAAAAAATTTATTTAAAGTACAAAACAAACCGCAATTGCAAAATGATATTGAAATCAGGAATTGAAAGAATAAAATAAAAGCGGCCTCCCTATAGTTATCGGGACACCGCCTTTCGCCTAATGGCAAGCAATCGAACTTTTAAAAGTAAAAAAAAAACTGATAGTGACCAATATATTTTACGGCCGAACATCCGGATTGATTTCTTTTAAGTTTTTTACAGTACTATAATGAGTTTGCTTTTTCCATGAATAGCGAATCACAAGCTCATTTTTACTTGTTAGCTGTCTTATATAATTTGAATTGGTCTTTTTGTTGTTGGTTTCTCCCGAAGGATAGACAAGCACGACTTTATTTTTTGTTACAGGAACCATGATCGTAGTATCATTTTTATCCAGGCCTGTAAAAATGATCTTTCTTACCGGCAGATCTTTTATTATTTCGGTTTTTATGTCGTGTTGTACGCCGGAGATCCAAAGTCCTGTTATATCTATCTTTTCAGTTTTGGATAATTCAAGATAGAACCAATAATTATAGGTCTGTTTCGGTTTGGTTTTATTACTTGTCGGTTGTATATCCCTGTTTTCTTCATACCTGGGAACAATACCTGGAATGCTTGCCTGTTTATATCCGTAAGATCTTTTTACCGGTGTTTTTACCTGGGCAAAGCAAAAAACGATACTATTTAAGAAAAAAGCGAGTATAAATATTCTTTTCAGCATGTATTAAAGATGCAAGAAAGGCCCGATCAGCACAAAAAAAACTGTTAAGAAAATGCCCTCAAATAGAGGGCACCGTTCTATCGAATGATCTTTTGAACGTGACGGTATTTTTTGTTATCACTGAAGATGCTCAGTATATATGCACCTCGCGCAAAACGATTGATATTTATATTTCCATTTTGATAAGTTGATTCCTGTTTATAAATTTCCTGGCCCTGCATATTATATAACTGCACTGATATTTTTCTTACATCTGTTTTATTACCGATACGGTACTGAACAATATTTTCACTTACGGTAGGAAAAACCATCGTAATAAAGTCTTTATCATTTATTACCGGATTATTAATTCCCGTAATGAGATTAGGAGTACCAAGAAATGTATAATAAAGTCCATTGCCATGTGTCCCGATCACCATAACATTGTCTTCAGGGCGATAGCCAAGTGAATTAATGACGGAAAAGTTTAATGTTGATACGCCATCGCGTTGCCAGTTGGGTGAGCCGCCACCGGTCAAAGTTGTGCCTAGATTCTCGACGGCAAACAACCCTGCTGAAGTACCCACGTAATATTCTGTTACAGCATTGCCAGCGCCATCCTTTTTTACCGCGATCATACAGCTGCGGGCCGAAATAAATCCTGTTGTAGTCGTTCCGGCAAGATTACCTTCCGCGGCCCTCCATGTTGGGGTAGCACTCTTTGCATTGTTCGTCCATAAAATATTTACGACATTACTAAAGATACTCCCGACTGTTTTTCCATAGTTCGTCACCACTGCAATTATTTCATTATCATTATTCGGATTAACAGCAATATCCTGGATGTTTAGTCCGGCAAGATCTGGCACTGTGGGAGTGATGTTTACAGGCACGGCAGAAGCCGCGGCATTTCTTGGATCATCTAATCGAAATATTCTTCCGTCAGTAGTTCCAAAATACATAGAATGACCTGTACCATAGATTCCACGACTGAATGCAAGTGCACGAATCGCAATGTTTGTTCCATTACTTGGATTGACTGCAATACCGACGCCTGTTAATTCCGTCCAACCGGCGGAAGTCACCGTCGATGCATTAGTAGCACGGAACATGCGGTTGAAATTCACATAATATAATTGTTCTGTATTGTCAGGATTGAGTCTAAAATTGGTCACGAATTCTCCAAATTCCGTTGTGGATCCCGGAAAAGAAGGTGTCAGCCCATTGGGGCGAATTTCAGTTGCATTGAATGTTGACTGTAGTTGTCCACGCCGGATACTGCCCAACTGTACACCAGCAT
>JAICGN010000047.1 GCA_025923075.1 Chitinophagaceae bacterium | reverse complement strand
ACTGTATTATCCGTACTTGTTGAAGCAAGATTTGGATTTGAACCAGCATCTATTGCAACACCTGCATTAATGGAAGCAATCACAGTTCCACTGCTTGTCATACCCGATACAGAAACAGTATACACAGTAGGTCCACCGGAGACAACAGCAGTTGTAGCACCAGCTGTACCGCTAAGAGTAACATCACCTGTTGCAAAACCGGTTACTGCTTCACTAAATGTAACAGTGAAAAGAATCGGCGAAGCAGAAGTTGGATCTGTTTGGGAGGCTCCCTGATTGATTGTAACTGACGGTGGCAAATCACCGGAATCATGATAACTGACCTTAATTGACCAATCTGATAATATTCCTACGTCGCCACCATATACATCATAAACACGTATTTTCCAGTCTCCGTTTGGAATTGAAAAAAGATCAGTAAAGGTTGTTGTGTTTACAGATGGCGCGGTAATTACTGAATTGTTAGCAGGATCACTATCAAGTGTAGATTGTGTTTTGGCATCCGCTCTGTATGTACCAGAAAGGGGATTACCATAATAACCAGATGGAAAAGCGGGTTTAGAATTATCTGAGGTCACATAAACATTTTGAAAGCCATAGGTGGAACTCTCACCGCGGTTAGCAACAAGATTAAAAATCCTTCCATTTGGCGCTTCGAGGTTTATCACAACATCTTGCAGCCAGGTATGGTCAACACTGAATCCGATGATTATACTATCAACTACTGAACCAGCGGGGATTCCACTTACATTCAACAGATGGACAATGCCATTAGCGTTTTCATCAGGAATTGACAAATTGATAGTACCCGAAGAAATTATTTGATCTATCCAGGGTCGTGACAGCCGGTTAGCTTGTTTTTTTTCCACAACAGAATTTAATTCACCTGAACCGGGGTCGAAATTTGATGAGGCAAGTATAATTAGTGCCGCAAAAAAAGAAGTCATTTTCATAACAGAAAAGGTTGGTTGCAATAAAATTATTCTTCCCGGTTATTCAAAAGATTGGGCGGCTTTGTCAGGATTGTAAGGAGATAATAAAGATAGGAGAATTCATCTGATCGATGCAAAGTTTCTGATGAAGCTTGTATAAGGATAAACTTTAAACACTCAGCGATTTGCAGATAAAAGTATTTGAATCCATTCGATAGATTTTGGAATAAACTATCTGGTCAGACAATGAATGGCATCCATAGAAAAGACATTTCAGTAAAGACGGAATGTAATTAGTCAAAACTCTTTTTTGCTATTTCTGATCATTTGAGGATAGCCCCATTTTTTTGAAAGCGCATCTACAGCCATGGCAATCCTTTTTATTTTTGTTGGTTCTGTTTTTGCGGAATCGATCCACTTGCTAAAATAATTGCGGTGAGAACCGGTAAGTGTATCGAAAAAATTCTTGGCTGCCAGGTCATCCTTCAGACAGGCTATAAAATCTTCATTAAGCTTATATCCCTCCGGATCTACCTGCAATTTTACATTCAGCATTGCTCCTTTCTTTTTGCGAATTCGTTTTCGGAGGTCAGCGTTTAGAGTAAGGATAAAATTGCCGCCGCCCATCGGTAACAAAGCAATTCCTTTGATTGAAAAAGTATCCAGTTTGCCTTTAACACGAAAGCCCTTTCGGTTACCAGGCATTAATTTGTCAGCTATGTCTGTAGGAATTTCAATATAAGTCCAACCGGTCTTTTCCCCTTGTTTCCCAAATTGCTTAATTGTAGTTGTAAACTGGACCATTTCCGGCAAAAATAACAGATGCCGGCAGCAAATTATTACTGATGGCCTATTTCGTCTTCAATGGCCTCGTTTAATTGTTCTTCATACTGACAGATCCATTTTGGGAGTAATGTAGAGCTCAGTTTCCATGTCCCGTTTTCTCTTAGCATGGCGAAAATAATTCGGTTGCCACGATCGTCAACCGTATCCACGGAACATTTTTCATCATTGCCCGTACCTGTTTTTCTAAAATTGAATTCTCTCAAGCGGCCCTCGGTTTTTATCAGCCGGGAAAACTGAATGTTTTTCACAAATTGTATTGGCATAGTCTCTATTTGTTATAAGTTTTATAAGCAATTTTTATGCTATACTCTGTAATTGGGAAGATTCCACGGTAAAAAAAGTTTAACAATCATTCAACGAAATTTTTGTACCGGCTAATATACTTTCTCAAGATTTATTTCCTTTCAGAGCAGATTTCATAAAATAAAAACCCCGGGGCCTTTACTTTCGTTACTAAAAGCTCCGGGGTCGCTTCGGTCTACAAGCTTGAGGTCAGCTAGTGATGTTCCAACTCGGGCATTTTAGCCGCAAGAATGTCAATTCTTTCAATTGTTGGAGGTTTGGAAAATAGTTCGGCTGATCTTTCGTTAAGTGCTTTGGCGATCTCACCGGTCAAATGACCTTCTCTGCCCTTAGCGTCCGAAAAACTATCAAATATTCCATAAGAAGTGGGGCCAAGCTTCAGTGCATACCAGGTTACGGTACCTGGCTCTCTGTTTACAACGGATAGCCCATCTCTCAAGAATTTCTCTACTTCTGCTTCTTTACCTTTTTTGGCTTCAAGTTGAACCCACAGTGCTACAGTTGGCATCATATCATTTTTTTAAAGACCAGTTAAGGACGCAACAACTATTCCAAAAGATTTTTAGATAATGATTGTGCAAAAATTTAGAAAAAACAATAAAAGATGAAGCCCGGTTGAATAGGCCTCAACGATTGTATTTAGAAAGAAATTTCCTTCGAAAGGCAAGAAGTGTTATCCCAATTAAGGATAACCTCGAATTTTCCAATTCTGCATCTCCCATTTTCGGAAAGGAGAGCGTCACAACAGTGGTGTGAAAGTAGCTTGGTTGCCGGAAGAATAAAAAAGCTCTGAATATTCAGAGCTTTGCTATTCGATGTATTCTTCACTACAGGAGAAAGGCAAATTAATACCTGTAGTGTTCTGGTTTGAAAGGTCCGGTCTTTGGGATACCAAGATAATCGGCCTGTTCGGTGCTTAATTCATCCAATTCAACACCTATCTTAGAAAGGTGCAGTCTCGCTACTTTTTCATCAAGGTGTTTTGGCAGCACATACACTTTGTTTTCATAGTTTTTATAATTGGTCCAAAGTTCTATTTGTGCCAATGTTTGATTGGTAAATGAATTACTCATGACAAAGCTTGGATGCCCGGTAGCGCAACCAAGATTTACCAACCGACCTTCAGCAAGAAGAATAATATCTTTTCCATCGATATTGTAAATATCAACTTGTGGCTTGATAGTATCTTTTGTTTTACCATAGTTATTATTCAACCACGCTACATCTATTTCAATATCAAAGTGACCGATGTTACAAACGATCGCTTTGTCCTTCATGCTGCGGAAATGTCTTTCAGTAATTAGATCACGACAACCTGATGCGGTTACGACGATATCAGCTTCCTTTACGGCATCAGCCATTTTTTTCACTTCAAAACCATCCATCGCTGCCTGTAAAGCACAGATAGGATCGATTTCAGTGACAATCACACGGCAGCCAGCGCCTTTTAATGAGGCTGCAGAACCTTTACCAACATCACCGTATCCACCAACGACTGCCACTTTACCGGCCATCATTACATCTGTAGCACGGCGAATGGCATCTACCAAACTTTCTTTACAACCGTATTTATTATCAAACTTGCTTTTGGTAACGGAATCATTTACGTTAATGCACGGTACTGGTAATGTTCCTTTCTGTACTCTTTCATAAAGACGATGCACGCCGGTAGTCGTTTCTTCACTGATACCTTTTAAGTGTTGGATCAACTCGGGGTATTTATCTAAAACCATATTGGTAAGATCGCCGCCATCATCCAGGATCATATTTAAGGGCCGGTCGGCACTACCAAAAAAGAGAGTTTGTTCGATACACCAATCTGCTTCTTCAAGGGTTTGCCCTTTCCACGCAAACACGCCGATGCCAGCAGCGGCAACAGCTGCTGCTGCATGATCCTGGGTAGAAAAAATATTGCAAGAACTCCATTTTACTTCAGCTCCCAGCTCCATTAAAGTTTCAATCAGCACGGCGGTCTGAATTGTCATGTGAAGACAACCCGCGATACGGGCACCTTTCAATGGTTGTTTAGGCCCATATTCTTTGCGAATTGCCATTAATCCGGGCATTTCGGCCTCCGCCAACCTGATTTCTTTACGACCCCATTCGGCAAGGGAGAGGTCTTTCACTTTATAAGGCAGTTTAAAGTCGATGTTTGAGATTGTTGTTGTTGCCATGGTTTTTAATATTAAGAATTATCAAATTTTTTTGGTGCGTTTCGTGTTTTCCCTACTGCACCAGGAATACAAAAACCAAAGTTAGAGTAAATAGATAAAACAGCTAACTTCTTGTAAAGAATTGGAATAAAATCATGTAAATTTCGTTTATTGTAGGATAAACATCTATATCATCATGGCTAAAGCATTCAAAAAAGAAGAATCTACTACTCATGTTGCCCTGGATCAGAAAAACGTTGCGATACTGAGGTTGTTACAAGACAACGCAAGAGTTACTATAAAAGAAATTTCTGACAAAGTCAATCTGAGCACAACACCAGTATATGAGCGGATCAAATGGATGGAAGAAACGGGGGTAATCAGGCAATATGCAACCCTTGTCGATCCTGCAAAACTTAACAAGCATTTGATGGTGATCGTGTATGTTTCACTCAAGCAGCACAATAAAACTGCAGGATCAAAATTTGTAAAAGCGATCAATGAGATGAACGAAGTGCTGGAATGCTACAGCATCTCCGGGGAATTTGATTTTATGCTGAAGGTTGTGGTGGAGGATATGAATGTCTATTATGATTTTCATGTGAATCGTCTCTCTGAGATAGAGAATATTGGGAATGTGCAGAGTGTTTTTGTGATGGGCGTTGTTAAGGAGACCCATATCTTAATTTGATCTTCCTCAATCCGGCGTTTCAGGTCGAAGTCAATCTTTGAGGTATTTATTACAGGCATTCTAAAGGGTTTTTCATGGGGAAAATGTAATTATAGCCTGTAAATCTGTAATTTGTTTCGACCTAATTGGGGTAACTTGTGAATAGTTAAACAAACAGGCAACTGATATGGATAACTTGCCGTCATCAACCCTTATAATCCGGATTAAATTATGAGAAAGAAATTTTTGCTGTTTGCGGGATTGATATTAATTATCGGTTCAGTTTTTGGACAAATCGATAAAGGTAAGGCCGGCCAAAACTTCGATAAAAAGCTTTTGTGCCCTTTTGAAAATGGAATGGGGCGTGAACCCAAAGAGGCATACACCTGGGACCCGCCGGATAAAAAAGTAATAATGATAAGCAAGGTGGATACGGCGATCCGTAGCTGTATTGACGCAAAGGTTTTAAGAGTTAACCCTACTGAAGATGGTCATTATGAAATAGTGATCTATTATAAAGAATATTATTTTTGGTATTATGGGATTTCAAAAGCATTGGTAAATGTAAACCAGCAGATAAAGGCAGGACAGGTATTAGGCAACTATACTTTTGGCCATGAAATGGAATTCAGAATGTTTAAAGATGAGGAACCAATGGACCCCAGGGAATACCTGGAATGCAAAGTGGGAGAGGAGAAGAAAGAATAACTATTAACGTTAACTTAATAAATTTAATAAAATGGCGGCTTACGATACAGTATCACAAGCAGTGAATGACCTGAAACAAAGAGGATATACTTTGGATTTTAATCTTAAGGGAAGTGGATTGGAATGCGAAGGGCAAAAGGTCAATCCTAAGGATTTTGAAATAACGGAATTTCATCGCTTTGAAGGTAATAGTGACCCGGGTGATGAGGCGGTAGTATATGCGATAGAATCCCGCACGGGTTTGAAAGGAGTATTGGTGAACGCTTTCGGAGTGTATTCAGAACCCCTGAGTGATGAAATGATGAAGAAACTTAGTTTTCAAAAAAATTAAACCTGCATGGAATTTAGACGAATCGTCTTTCTTTTATCTTTTTTCATTCCGGGTTTATTTGTACAAGCACAGAGTGATAGCCTGAAATTAGTTTGCCCCCTTGTTAACGGCACTCCACGAATTATCAGGGCCAGCGACAGAGACTATCAGAAATCTTCGGAATATGGTGTTATACTCACCAGTAAAAGCGATACAACCATACGGGCCGTGCATGAAGGTGCGGTGGTCATTGTTACAAGAACCGAAGACACCAAATATGATGTTGTTCTACAGTACAGGTCCTTTTATTTCTGGTTTGCAGGAGTACTTGCGCCCACGGTTAGACAAGGCGCTAAAGTGAAAGCTGGTGACATTATCGGGACCTACAAACCGGGAGATATCCTTGAAATGCTTATGTTTCAACAGGAAGAGCCCGTCAATCCAAGAAAGTTTTTGAAATGCAATTAAGAATTCAAAGGAAAAAGTAAAAATTCAAAAATCAAACCTGCGACTCCGAACTCTGAACTAAAAACTCCGAACTTATAGTTTCTTTTCCATTATATAATCGTTCATAAAAAACCCGTTGCCAATATCCAGGTTTACGAAATCTACCTCATTAAACCCAAGTCGTTCGTAGAAAGATTTTGCTTTATTGTGTTGGTTTACTTGCAAAAAAATAGAATTGGCATTGTATTTTTTTATTTCTTCAATTATATAGTTGATCAAATATTTACCAGTTCCTTTTCCCTGCTGATTTTGGAGAATATAGATCTTATTTAATTTCCAGCGACGGGGTTCTTCTTCACTGTAAGAAGCAAACCCTACGGGGCTGCCATCTTCGTATACAATTATAAATTGACAACCATCTTTTGTTATTTGTTTTTGCAAGGAGCTTTCACTATACATCATTTCGAGCATATAATCGATCTGTTCCTGTGTGAGAATTGAGGCATAGGTTTGCGGCCACACGAGGAAAGTTAACTCACGAATGAGCGGAATATCTCCGGCTGTCGCCTTTTTTATTTCAAACATGCGGCCTTTTTTGGGAAGATAAGAAAAAGTGCATGTGAGATAAGCACTCGCTTCAATTTTTACAAAAACCACCCGGTGAAAAAATAATTATCTTCATTTATGCTTTTCAAAAAATTGATCTTTATCCTCTTTGTGCTTTTTCTACAGACGCAATTTATTGCTGCACAGGATCCGATTCCTCCTTATATACTTACTGCCGGCAAATTGCCGCAGCTTGCCTATAGTAGCGGAGAAGACAGGTTAGGCAGCGCCAAAATGGGTTATATCGACACATCCGTTTTGATGAAGGTCATCGACACAGTAAAGAATTTATATAAGGTTCAGCTCTCCGCATCACGGCATGCATTTATTGAAAAGATCTATACGCAACCAATTGATGATACAGTATTGCCAATTGCTTTATGTGAAAGCTGGCGCGTGAAAGGAGGTGATGAATTTGATTCTGTAAGCTTTTCGCTCAACGGACGGGTTCCGTATAAAAGCTGGATGGAAATAAACCCCTCAAGAATAAAAATTGAATTGTACAATGCACAGAGTAATATCAACTGGATAACACAGTTATCATCAGGAAAGACCGTAAAAAATGTTTGGTATGAACAAATTGAAAGTGATGTTTTGCAGATCACTGTTGAGCTGGTAAAGCAACAGCATTATGGGTACAGTGTTGGATACAATGGAAAATCATTGCTTTTAAAACTCAGAAGAATGCCCGCTGATATCCGTAAAATGACCGTAGCCATTGATGCAGGGCACGGCGGCACTAACCTGGGCGCAAGCGGCATCAATTCAGGGATACTTGAAAAAAATTATACTGTACTTTTTGCCAAAGAACTTCAGAAGATTTTAAAGAAGCAAAAGATAAAAGTATTGATGGTACGGGAAGCCGATACCACTATTGACAATAAAGACCGCGTCTTATGGGCGCAGCAGAATAACCCTGATGTTTTTATTTCCTTTCATTTAAATTCTTCGGGGCGCAGCGATGCTAAAGGTGCATCTACTTATTACAAGCATATCGGTTATCGCTCGTTCACCCAGAGCATTTTAAAACGGTTGCTGGAAATAAAAAATCTTGAAGAGTTTGGTAATATTGGCAGCTTTAATTTTCAACCCATTCAACCTACGGAATATCCAAGTTGCCTCGTGGAAGTTGCTTTTCTTAGCAATGAACAGGATGAAAAAATGATACTTGATCCAAAATTCAGGTACAAAGTGGCGTACCAGGTTTACCTGGGAATTAAAGACTGGGTAAAGCAGTGGAAATAAGAAAGGTTGGTTCATTAATACCTTTCATCAATCACAACCGGTGAACTTTAAAATTATTTTCAATTCTCCTTCTTATCCTTTTTCCCAAAGATTTTCTGAAAGATATTTTTCTTTTTTACAGTATCCTTTACCGGGTCGCCAATTTTTGCCGGCTCTGCCGGTTCGTTATTCTTGTCGTTAGGTCTCTTTTCTTTACCATCTTCTGTTACAGGTTTACTTTCCGGGCCGATATATTCCCTGGTTTTCATTATTTCAAAATCTGACTCGTTACCCACTCCCTGGTCTTCGCCTTCTGCAGCAGGCGGCGGGATCGCATCGATCAGATTCAGTGGATCAGCGCTGTTCATTTCCAGTTCAAGATCATCAGGCTTTGAAAACCGTGCATCCTTATCAATACCTAACTTTTTATCTGCATATACTTTCTTATAAAATGATTCCCAGATCGGTCTTGCGGCATAACTCCCATAACCACGGGCATCATTTTTATTTAATCGAACAAAGCGATCATCACAGCCAACCCACACTCCGGCAAGAAGCTGCGGTGAATAACCCATAAACCATGCATCGCTGTTATCATTGGTCGTTCCGGTTTTCCCACCCATTTCAGCTGCACCCAGCCTGCCTCTCAATCCGGCAGCCGTTCCAATATCAACCGGACCCTGCATCATGCGAACCATTTTATAAGCTGTAATTTCACTAATGGCTTCCTTGCGATTTACACTGTAATCAAATCTTTTTATCACATTGCCATTCCTGTCTTCAATGCGGCTGATGTACCATGGTTTTGTAGAAAAGCCACCGCCGGCAAAAACGGTATAACCCCAAAGCATCTCATATAAGGAAAGATCGCAGGCACCAAGTGCATTTGATGGATGCGGACCGATGTCAGTAGGAATTCCAATGCGGTTTACAAATTCTTCAAATGATTCCGGGCCGACTTGTTTCATTATATATGCGCTGGCACAGTTTCTTGACCATGCTAATGCCGATGCCATTGTCATGGTTCGACCTGTACAAGATCCACCTGTGGCAGGCACGAGCCGATCCCTGCCAAAATTTTGTTGTATATCTTCAACAGGTGTTTCAGGAGAAAAGCCACGTTCTTCCATTGCCTGTGCATATAAAAATGGCTTGATAGACGAACCCACTTGTCTTTTTGTCTTTAAATTAACGTGATCATATTTAAAAGTCTTAAAATTAACACCGCCAACCCATGCCTTTATTTCTCCGGTTATCGGATCCATAGCCATAAATGAAGCCTGCATGATCTGTTTATGGTATTTTATAGAATCATATGGCGTCATTGTAGTGTCTTTTTCCCGCTTGGCATTCCACGCAAATACTTTCATTGGCACTTTCTTTTTGAAAGCCCGTTTAATTTCCTCATCACTAAATCCTTCTTCTTTCATATTCGCCCAGCGATCACTTTGTTTCATTGCTGCCTCGAGAACATTTTTATATTCTTCCCATACTTTCCCGCTTTTGATGCTCCCGGTTGCGTTCAAATTCTTTTGCATGGTCGGCATCCATGCAGCAATTGCTTCTTCCGCATATTCCTGCATGCGTGGATTGATGGTTGTATAGATCCTTAATCCGTCATCATAAATATCATAACTCTCACCATCTGGCTTTTTAATTCCTTTGAGAATGGTTTTTAGATCTTCACGTAATACTTCCCGGAAGTAAGGAGCATAACCAGTATTCTCATCAAGCTTCTTGAAATTGGTTACGATAGGTTGTAATTTCAATTTATCAAACTCGGCACTACCGAGCTTATTATTCTTTACCATTTGATTCAACACGACGTTTCTTCTGTCAAACGAGGCTTTATAATTACGTTGCGGATTATAAAGACTATTGCCTTTCAGCATGCCGATCAAAACAGCAGCTTCTTCCACTTTTAACCTGTCTGGTTCTTTTTGAAAAAAAGTAAGACTTGCATTGCGAATGCCGTAAACGTTATTTCCAAATGGGACAGCATTTAAATAAAGTGCAATGATTTCTTCTTTGGTAAAATTTCTTTCCAGTTTAACCGAAATTATCCACTCTTTCAGCTTTTGTATAACCCGAATTGCCTTACTTTTTTTTCCTTCATGATCTAGTAGGGCCTTGGCTAATTGTTGTGTAATGGTGCTACCGCCGCCTTCGCGACCCAACAACATGACCGCACGAAGCGTAGATTTAAAATCTATGCCAGAGTGATTGTAGAACCTTTCGTCTTCTGTTGCAACAAGCGCATCGATAGCATATTTAGAAATGTCTTTATAATCTACATTGCTGCGATTCCCTCTTTCAAGGTAATATTTTCCCATGAGCGTGCCGTCGTCTGCATACACCTCCGTTGCCTGCAATATGCTTGGGTTCTCCAGTTTCTTTAATGATGGCATTGGGCCAAAAACTCCCCAGCTTGCGAGCAACACAAGCAACACAAAAGCTATAAACCCTCCGAAGAAGATTTGCCAGAAGATCTTGACACTTTTTTTCATGGTGTATGATGTTTAGGAGTAAGAACAAACAACCTCAAATAGAATACCACAATATGCTTTCAAAGCTAATAAAATAGGTGTGCTTTGATAAAAACAAATCCTTAAAATTTACCCGGTAGATTTTTCTCGATGAATTGTTTATAAAGACCGATATCCTGCTGTGTCTTCAGTATTTCAAGATTAGATGCAGAAATGATTGTAAAGCTGTATTTCTCAGCGGCAAGCCATGGAATAATTTGAGATGTGCTGAGGGGCTTTACTGTTTGCACATATTCTGCAGCGGCTTGTGCATTATCGAAATTGCCAATTAATAGCGCTTTATAATCAGCGTTGATCGGAGTAGTAGTATATTCAAATTGCTTATTATAGTATTTACCCCTGTTGTAAATATTAAAAGCATTTTTGGTTTCGTTTACCCAAACCATGTCAACTTTATTCAGTAGTACTACGGCATAATATTTATCCTCTGGTTTGAATGTATACGCTGAAATTATCGGTCTGTTTGCCACGGTGTCCGACGTCTTTACTACAGGTTTTTCATCAGTAGTTTTTATGGCTTCTTTAGGTTTTTCTTTTTGGGGCAATGGTGTAATAACTACAGTATCCTTTGCAGCACTTGTATCAATTGTTATTTTAGGTTTTTCCTCTTCGGCTCTTTGCACATTCAATCTGTTCAATTCATCCTCTATTTTTTGCCTGCGGCTTAATACGTTAAGCATGGTAGCTGCTTTGGCCGCAATCGGTGTGTTTGGCTTTTGCTTAATAATTGTTTCCAGTGTTTGCGTTGCCTTAGCATCTTCTCGTTGCTTAATATAATAAACAGCTTCAATATACATCAGCTGTGGCGTCCAATAAGTAGAGCCGTACAGGCTATCCGCAATTGCTTTGTCGGTTAGCGCTTTTGTAAAGTTGCCCTCAATAAACAGCTCATAGACCTGCTCGTAAGCTTTTGCTGCTTCAGGATTCAGACTGCTTCCCGGGTCTTTGCCCGTTGACACAATTGTAGTAAGACGATTGCCGGGAAACTTCTGTTCCATCTGCTTTTTCACCTGGTCGGCCTTTGAAGCATCACCAGATTTTCTATAGCAATAATAAAGTGTAAATAACACTTCATCCATTTTTTTAAATGCTGGGAAACGAGCTACCAGCTCTTCATTCACCTTTATTGCAGCTGCGCAATCTTCCAGGTCATTTGCCACAGATTTACCAAGAATATATAATGCTTCGCTAAGCGAATCATTTGATAATTTCATTTGTTCTTCTGTAAGCGGAAGATTTCCATATAATGCATCAAAGGATATCTCGCCAGGTGTAGCGACAGCTTTTGTATCAACCTTTATTGTATTATCAAGCGGTACCTGAGGGAGGTTTTTGGTTATTTGCTGAAAACTCATGCCTGCAGCACGACGCCAATTGTCAACATTTGGTCGCAGGCCCCATTTTGTTTTGAACTCATTTGCCCCTTTTGTTCTTAATGAAGCGTTATAAAAGTACCATTCGTCCTTCCCCGTATTTGGTCCGAACAGATCAGTCTGTTCGTTCTTTTGTGGCCCTATTGGCACCAATGCAGAAGGCGATGAAGCTGCTTCTTCTTTTAAGCCTTGTTCTTTTCTGAGCTGGCGTACAACTTTTCTTACAAAATCTCTTCTTTCATCTTCTGGCATTGCTGCTATCTTTTGCAGGCTATCTTGTCTTTCAATAATATCGAGTTGTATGGATAACTTAGTAAGAACTTGCCGTCTTTGAACTATTTCGTCTACGTTTTTTAGCGCGGGATCCCCAATTTCGACACTGTCATAAAAATTCCGGGCTATTTTATATTTTTTTTGTAAAAAAGCAAGTTCTGCTAATTGCAGAAAAGCTTTATTTCTTAATGAAGGATTATCTATGTTGTTCTCCGTGCTCTTTTTAAGATGAGTCTGGGCCTGGTCATAATTATTTCTTTCCGCTTCCATTTGCGCAATAGTATAATAGATCACATCGCGGTAATCATAATACTTGTCACGCTTTGCCATTTTCAATAATTCTGCGATGTTGCGGTCAATATAATTATCACCGCCAGCTTTGTTGATGCGGATGGAATGTAGCCTTGCATAGATCTCCATTACCGGGTTAATCGTATGATTGATCACTTCGTCATAAAACTGCTTGGCTAATTCTGGCTGGCCACTTCGTTCATACAGCTGGGCAATTAAGAACTCCCATCTCGCTCTTTCCTGTTTATTGGTAGCATTACTTAATGCTTTCTCAAGATGCACTGCCGCACTATCGTATACATTGCTGTTATAGAACCACAAGGCCTGCACTTCTTCCAGATCGTTTTCCAAACGTTTTGGAAACTCCGGGTCGTTTTTTAATGTAATAATAAGACTCGCAGCTTCGGCATACTCGTCCATCGCTATCAGCGTTCTTATCTGCCAGATAAAGGCATCATTCCTGCTTGGCTGTTCAGAAAAAACTTTGCGGGGTAAACTATTTTTTTCTTTCGTAGAAATTGAAAGGGCACTGTTGCCGTCAAATTTGCTTCCGATAGTTTGATAATAACCATCTTTCTCTTTCCTGGCAAAAGCATAGTTGATAAACTGGAAAGTGAGATAAGCTGAATCAAATTGTTTACGGAGGTAATAGGCTGCACCGGAGAGTAAGTAAAGATTATCAATCCAATCATTGCGCAGATCATGCAGCACAATTCCTGTCGTAGATTTATAAATAACTGAATCAAGTTGTTCCCTGTTTGCAGCGGTTTCATCCAGGCTATAGTTATAAAAAGATAACAGCTCCGTATAATCGTCCACATGCACAAGTTTTGCCTCCTCCAATACCTGGTTGAGCTTATTGTTGGCGTTGAAAAAGTAGTTGTAATGTGTAAAAGTGTTTTGGGTAAACCTTCTGGGGAGTGTAAATTTTTTTGCTTCTGATTTTTCTGAGCCTAACACCCGGTCATCAAATTGTTCGGGCTTTTTTATGTCAAAGGAAAATCCAAGCTGTGCATGGCCCTGGGAGAAGGTGAAACACAGAATCAATAGCAGACCCGTCGAATAAATCTTTCTGTTCAGGTACATCGCCTCGCAATCTAAAGTCTTAATAACTGAAAATCAAATAATTTATTTCAAAAGTAGGCAGATTTTTTATGAGGATATTCTACCTTTCGGCAAGCTTTTCTTAATTTTATCAGCTTCTAAATTCCCTGTTTTGAAAATATCCCCGGAATCGACTCTAAAACGCCTTCGAAACCGCTACCGCCTGGTAGTTATGAACGATGATACTTACGAAGAGGTTGTTACGTTTAAGTTATCAAGACTGAGCGTTTATGTGATGCTTTGCACAATTTTTGTGGTTTTAGTAGGGCTTACCGTTGCTCTTATCGTTTTTACGCCTCTGAGGTACTATATACCGGGTTCCGGTGCTGATTATCGGGCCGACCGTGAACTCCGGCAAATGAAATACAGGACAGATTCACTTGAGAGGGAACTAAAATTTCAGGAACAGTACAGGCAAGGTTTACAAAGGGTGCTGAAAGGTGATGTGGCAGCGAAACTTGATACCACCAAAATAGACGTGCCGAAAGAAGAGATCATTGGCAATTAAATTTCGAAACCTATGTTTAATACTAAAAAACCAACCCCCACAGTTATGATTACAGAAAAACCCAACGGCAATGGCGGTGGCACAGGTACTACTTTGATCAGTGCCGGCACAACAATCAAAGGTGATATCAGCAGCAACAGCGATCTTAGGATTGATGGAACGATTATCGGCAATATCAACAGCAATGCAAAAATTGTTATTGGCACCACTGGTGTCGTCGAAGGCGATATTTTTGGTAACCATGCCGATATCGTTGGAAAAACATCGGGTACAATAAAAGTAAAAGAATTGCTCCAGTTGCGCGGCGAATGTGTTGTCAACGGAAATATTTATGCTGGTAAGCTGCAGGTTGAACCAAGTGCCACGTTCAATGGTCAATGCCACATGGGCGCCAATGTAGTGGACATGGCTTCAAATGAGGTCACTGCTCTTGCAAAATGATTTTATTTCATTTAGTCCTTTAACTTCGCACCGGTAACAAATTTTGCTTGCCGGTTTTTTATTTGCAACCATGTTTTGACTGCAAAATCCATTCAGATGAATAAACAATCCTTCCGCAATTTTTTTCCTGCTATCTTGGTCTTTCTCGTTCTTAATTCCGGCTTGTTAATCATGATGAACAGATTGGAAGACTGGGGATTTGATTATACCGTGCTTGTTTTTGGGAACTTAGTGATCTTTGGCATCAGCTTTCTCTCTTATTGGATGGCCGTCAAAGGACTTACCACTAAAAACAACCATGCTTTTTTCCGCTGGGTATATGGTAGTATCATGATGAAACTTTTCTTACTGGCAGGGGCGGCTTTTATCTACATAGTGATGAACAAAAAAGAAGTAAACAAACCTTCTTTGTTTTTCTGTATGGGATTGTATATTATATACACGTTTATTGAGGTATCTGCGCTGATGAAGGTGAATAAACAAAAAACCAATGCCTAAACAAGAAGCTCCCTTAAACCATCTAAATTCATTTTTGCCCCCGGGCACTTACCACGCAGTAGAGGGGTACCTGCGACTTTATAACATTCATCTTACCGTTACCCAACATCGTAAAAGTATTTTGGGGGATTACAGGCATCGTACACACTTCAGCAATCACCGTATCAGCGTAAATGGAAGTCTGAATAAATACTCTTTTCTTATCACACTTTTACATGAGATCGCTCACTTATTGACATTTGAAAAATATAGCAATAAAGTACTGGCCCATGGAAATGAGTGGAAAACCATTTATGGGTCATTGCTAAAGCAATTCGTTGAAAACAGGATTTTCCCTTCTGATATTGAAAAAGAATTACTGACTTCATTGAAAAACCCGGCCGCAAGCAGTTGTGCGGAAGATGACCTTATTAGGGTTTTAAGAAAGTATGACGTAAATACAAACGGATATAAACTGGTAGAAGAAATTCAGCCGAATGGTTTATTCAAGCTCGATGATGGAAAAATTTTTAAAAAAGGGGAGAAGCAAAGAAAGCGATTTAAATGCGAGGAAGTGGGAACAGGAAAGATCTACTTGTTTAGCCCCGTATATGAAGTAGAAATGATCCCTCAAAATTAAAGTTGCTTCAGCATCCACAAGCTACACCCTGTATGCCCGCTGTTTCCCATTGGTCCATTTAAATATCGAAACCCAAACTTTTCATACACACTCAAAGCTTGTTTCAATTCAGGCATCGTTTCCAGGTAAATTTTTTTAAAGCCATTTTCAGCCGCGGCTTCCATACATTTTTCAATTAGTAATCTTCCAAGACCATGACCGCGTGCCTGGGGGAGCAGATACATTTTTACAAGTTCACAAGTATCTTCCGGCAGTCCACCAGTAGGGTAGATGCCGCCGCCGCCAACCATTTCATCATTCAATTCTGCCAGAAAATATTTTGAGCGGGGAGTTTGGAACACTTCAAACAAATTATCTGTTGTAGGATCGTAGTAAACCGTATTGGGGTGGTTGGCACCAAATTCAGCCAATGTATCTCTTACAATTTTTGCAAGCGCAGGATTATCCTCTTTCCGGAGGCTTCTGATGTGGATCATGAAGCGAAAGTAAAAAATATCACGCAGCAGCGTTGCGGTTGTAGAATTTTGCAGTACGCTGTTTTAAAATGCTGATAACTTCTTCTCTTGAAGAAAAACTATTGTCAATGTTAACAAGGCTATCAGCAATTTTATCGTATCGCTTCGTCATGAGAAAATAAAAAAGGTGCAGGTAATGAACGCCTTCAAATACAAGGGATTTTTCTTTTACCAATACGTCTTTCGCTTTAATAAATAGACCCGGCATTTCCGTATAATGCGCACCGGGACGAAGATGATGCATTAAATGATAACCATCATTCCAGCATTTTGTATTATACGAAGTATTGATACAGATATAACAATTACGATACAGGTTTTCTGGATCATTCGGATCTACAAATGCATGTTGGGTCCAGTTGCCTAGCATCATCACCAGCCTCGATAAAAGAAAAGGAATAATTAATACCCATACGGCAGCCTTCAGATTTATAAAGCACATGCCAACACAGAGAGCAAAAAAAGCACCTTCGCCAAACGTAAGGCGCATATAATATTTTTTCTTCTTGCGGTTAAGCATGTACATAAAAGTTTCCTGGAAGCCAAGGAAGATAAAATTCAGGTAGTATTTAAAGAAATCAACGATCGAATCCCGTTGGTAAGGCAGTGTGCTGCTCGCATCCTCGTCCATATTATTCTCTTCGTGGTGCATACCCACATGATGAACGAAATACGTTTCCGGTGTGTGGCCGAAAAAGGGACAAACAAACCAGACAATGTATTTATTAAGCCAGTTATATTTCTTTTTAAAAAAACGACGATGGGTAGTATTATGAAGCATTAAGCCAAAAGGACCGCGAAGCTTAACATGCCCGATAAAAAACCAGACAAGATATGCTGCCCACCACCATAAACCATCTAATACCGGGAAAAACAAAAATAATCCAAGGGGAATTACTGAAATATGTATCAATGTAAGTAAATGAATAAAAGGCAAATCCCTTTTGTCATTCATATATTTAAACCAGAATCTTTCATAACGAGTGTAAGACTCAGGCTCTTGATAAACTGGATCCTTTAATACGCTTAATTGCTTCATTAAATCGGTTCGCGGTCCTCAGGCTAAGGTGAACCTGAGAAGGGGCGAAAGTAAGGAATTAATGCCAGCTAAGCCGCATTTATTTTTCAGCTGATGTTAGTAACAGGTTAAAAGATACCGGAGTATTAAAAACAAAATTATAAATTGATCAAATCAATGATTTGTTGAAGATATTTTTGATCGATATTATCGTATTCATTCAATTTTATACTGTCGGCATCTAATACTCCAACGACTTCATCATTTCTGATCATTGGTATTACTATCTCAGATCTTGATAAACTGCTGCATGCAATATGTCCGGGAAATTTCTCAACATCAGGTACTATCAATGGTTCAGCCATTGACCAGCTTGTACCACAAACGCCCTTTCCTTTTCTTATTCTTGTACATGCTACTGGTCCCTGGAAAGGACCTAGTACCAGTTCATCATTCTTTACCAAATAAAAGCCGACCCATAACCAATTGAATTGTTCTTTTAATGCAGCCGCAACATTGGCAAGGTTGGCAACAACATCTGGTTCACCTTCTAATAATGCTTTTATCTGCGGTAGCAATGATTTGTATTGCTCTTCTTTGGTTCCTTTTGCTATTAATAAGTCTTCCGCCATCGAACAAAGATAAATGATGTGAAAAAATTATTTATGGTGATAACTGGCAACCCGGGTCACTTTCCATCGCCTGTTTTTGTTTTGCCCGATATGTAAAAATTTGGAAGTGCTGCAGTCCTGTTTTCCATTTTCTTCATGACAGAATCGATGAGTACGGTTTCTATGGCTCCATAGTCTTTAATAGGATAAACCTCCATACTGCCGGGAACCCGCTCTCTTCGCAGTCCGGTTGTTTTATTTCTTTCAAAAAGATCACCTAACAACTCTTGATTTCTTTGAAAATCTGAAACGCCGTCTATATCATGATAGAATTCAAGTGAACTGTCAGATGTTGACATTATTTTTTCCAGATTATGTGCATTGAATGCATCAAACATGACACTATCCATATGAACAATTTCAGCAAACAACTCTTCTGATGCCGGAACATATTTATTTGTTTCGTCAACTTTTTTATCCGGACCATCACATCCTATAAGGCAATACAAATATTTAAAAACACAATATTCTTTACAGATTTCATATCAAATCTAATCTGGGACAAAAAATAATCCCGCAACTTAGCAGGATTGACTATCACCTATCAAAAGTCGTTTTTTAGGCAACTGCCTTCTTTACCAGTTCTGCCGCTTCACTTAACAAAATTGCCGATTGCACTTTTAAACCGCTTTCATCGATCAACTTCTTAGCTTCTTCGGCATTGGTTCCCTGCAAGCGAACAATGATGGGTACTTTAATATTTCCCATATTTTTATAAGCATCAATTACCCCCTGTGCCACCCGGTCGCAACGAACGATGCCGCCGAATATATTGATGAGGATGGCCTTCACGGCAGCGTCTTTCAAAATGATTTTAAAACCCGCTTCAACAGTTTGCGCATTCGCCGTGCCACCAACATCAAGAAAGTTTGCAGGTTCGCCGCCACTTAGTTTGATCATATCCATTGTCGCCATGGCAAGACCAGCACCATTTACCATGCAGCCCACATTGCCATCAAGCTTTACAAAATTCAAATTGTATTTTCCCGCTTCTACTTCAGTGGGATCTTCTTCACTTACATCACGCAATGCAGAAAGATCGGGATGGCGCATCAACGCATTATCATCTAAATTCATTTTGCAATCCACTGCAATGATCTTATCATCTGCAGCTTTGAAAAGCGGGTTGATCTCAAGCATCGAACAATCCACGCCTACATAGGCATTATATAAATTGGTCACAAATCTTACACAGTTTTTGAATGCCTCACCACTTAATCCCAAGTTGAAGGCGATCTTTCTTGCCTGGAAGGGCTGTAAGCCGCCCGCAGGATGCACCCATTCTTTAAAGATTTTTTCGGGCGTGTTGTGCGCCACCTCTTCAATGTTCATTCCGCCCTCGGTGCTATACATAATTACGTTCTGCCCTTTGGTGCGATCCAGCAGCACTGACAAATAAAATTCCTTTCGCTCGGTTGGTCCGTCATAGTACATATCCTGCGCGACTAAGATTTTATGAACCACCTTGCCTGCAGGTCCTGTTTGCAACGTCACCAATGTGCCCCCCAGAATTTTTTGCGCATAATCCACCACCTCATCAAGGCCCTTCCCAATTTTTACACCATTCGTACCATTCTCTTTTATTTTTCCTTTACCGCGCCCACCTGCATGTATTTGAGCTTTTACAACTGCAAACGGACTTCCGAACTGCGTCTTGATTTGACGATAAGCTTCTTCCGCTTCATGCACAGTACCACAGGCAATTCCTTCCTGCACCGGCACGTTGTATTTTTTCAAAAGTTCTTTCGCCTGGAATTCATGGAGATTCATACTGAGAAAATTTTGGCGAAGATAAAGAAACCGTTTATAGGTTTTAGTTTATGGTTGCCACACTTACAACCCGATGAAACTGTAGTTGCGATGCATAGCCAGCACTGAGTGAAGCGAAGTATTCATGGTCGGGTTTCCTATTAAGCTTTTTATTATCTTTCATTTATGAGGTCGGCACGTGTCATACTGCTTTTATTCATTGTTTCGTGCCAGGCAACTAAAAAAATTAATGTAACTCAACGGGCATCTTCTCTTACTGGCAACGACTTTTATCATCAGGCTTTTGCGATGAAATGGCAAGAGAGAGATTCTTTTGCAGTGAAAGAGATTCTTGATGGCAATATCCCTTCTTTTCTTAAGAAGTTTGTGAAGATAGAAGTTTCGATAATTGATTCTGTTACGGGCAAAACTATTACTGCCGAATATTTTGTCTCACCAGACTATCTCAGCATTGGTACTGACGTTGATTGGGCAAGGGTCAATATGACACCCTTCGCGGCGCAAAAGATTGCCGACAGCTTTGATTGTTTTTTACCCACAAGAAAAATGGTGGATGATATTTACAGTGCGGCCAAAGTGAAATTAGAGCCTGTACCGATGTATGCTTTTCGTGACAGCACGCCCACAATGTGGCATCATCATTTGATCATCGAAGGGCAACGAAAGGGACGAAAAGGTCTCATTGCGGGAATACAAAAGGATGTTGTGATCAGCGGTAAAATTTCAAGAGATCCAAAACCAGATCGAGTTGCGATCTATGGGTGGCACAAGTTGGATGGTAAACCCATTCAGCCATTATATACAGGACATATCTACTGGTGGGTAGACTATAGCCAGGCTATACGTTTGGTGTATCGAAAGATAAAAGTCGGAAAAAAGTGGATGGATTACATTGACGTTCTAAGTGACCCGGTGCTCAGAAAACTTTTGTGTGATGAAGAATGGTGTGATTTTTTCAGGTATGATTATTAGTAATGTCGCTATCTGATCAGGTTAACCGTTCCTTTCAATATAGGTTTGCCATTCTTTAAATTTACCAGGTAAACGTACACTCCGGGCAGGCAGGGTTGATTCTTAAACTTTCCATCCCATGGCTTGTAATCTTTTCCATAACCTCTGTATATTAATTGCCCGTAGCGGTTATATATTTCTGCAATAGCCTCAGGATAATCTTCAAATGTTACTATTTCCCATTTATCATTTAGCCCGTCACTATTTGGCGTAAAGGCGGTTGGAATAAATAATTTATCAATGGCTTCCAGCTTTACATCGTCGGTGCTGACACCACAGCCGTTATTTGACACAACTTTTAAAGTATAAGTCATGGTCCCCGGAGGTCTCGCAATTGCTTTCAAATAGTTCGGGTTATCCAAATAAGTCGGCGGCAACCAACTATAACTAACATTACTGCCGCTTACGTTTCCATTTAATTTAACAGGTTTTCCTTTCCTGAAATATTGATCGGGTCCGGCAAATGCTTTTGGCTTTTTCCAAACAACAACACGTACAGAAGCTGTGTCAAAGCAGGTATATTCGTTATATACCCTTACCGTATAAGTAATATCGTTTAACGGTTTGGCCCACGGATTCGGAATTGTGTCATTCGATAAGCCGGTTGATGGTAACCATTCATATCGTATTGATCCCCCCGCATTGAATTGTACACTATCTCCTTCACAAATACTGACAGAAGAAGGAGTCAAACTTGCAGTTGGTGCAGCATAAATGGTAATTGTTGTCGTGTCATAATCATAGCAATCCGGAGTCGTAGAGACTTTAACGATATAAGTTCCGGTGTGACCATAATTTACATTAGGGATTGCCGGCGCTTGGAGGTTTGAATGATAACCATTGGGTCCAAACCATTCATAGTACGAGCCTCCTGCAGCCTGGAAATAAATGGTTGAGCCGTAACATCCAAAAACATAGTTCGTGGCCTGTGCCTTTGGTGGACTTCCTATATAAACCTTCAGGGGATTTGAAGAAAAACGACAATTGATATTTCCGGCAATGCTTGCATCGGTTACAGTACATCTATACCAGAATTCACCAGCAGCACCGGAAGGTGTTACAGTATAAGATTGTCCATTTTCCCCGGCGATATCGGTCCAGCTAAACCCCTGGGTATTGCTTGTCTGCCATTGAAAGATTGGATGCGAATAGTTTCCATTATAATAAGTATTCATAAATAAAGTCTGCGCGCTGCTTCCACAAAAAGAAATTTGTGTAGCCCCATTATTTAATGCAGCTGAAAAAGTTGGTCCGCATGGACGGAAACTGATATCATCAATTGCAAATTCATTTCCGCACCCTGAGGTTGAAATACTGGTTATTTGGAAGATCACATTTCCATTTGCCGGCGCAGTGAAAAGAAAATTTTGTAATGACCATGATACGGGATCATTCTCAACCAACGGACCGGTTACTTTTTGCCCAAGTATTGCACCTGACATGTCTGTTACTGTAAGGATAAAACTTGGTTCGATTCCATTGCCATTGCAGCCAGTTGGTTTCATCAGGTTTAGCAACCATGCATCGACCTGGAATGATGTATTGGCACAAAGTCCTGTGATCGTGTCAACATAAACTATAGAGGGCCCTGCCAGTGCATTGATCATTAAAAAATATCCATTTGGATCGTTTGGCGAATGATCAAAAGCTACAACATGCCAATCATTACTGAAACAAAAACGAGTCGAGGTGCGTATTGAATAAAAACCTTCGGCAGGGCAATCCTGGCTGGTATATTGATAAGTTGCAGGAACATTGCTGATTGCCTGACCCGGATCTGGACCGGATCCAAAATTAATTGTAGCAATAGGATCTCCTGGGCTGCCGGTACATAATTGACCTTTCAAGCCGATAGAAAAAAGTATAACAGAACAAAGCAGTATTGTTTTCGATGGGCTCAATTCTCGAAACAGGTTTTGAACCATTAAAATTAAACTTTTTCCTTCGCCCTTGATAAATCAAACTATGATTATTAATTCATCAACAGGTGTTCGTAAACAAGCAAAAAATCTATATTTGCCGTCTTATAATTTTTTATGGCAAAAAAGGCAATGAAGCAACTCCACGAGGCGGTCAAATACCTAAAGAAAAATTACAAGGATCAGCCAGAGGTTGGAATTGTGCTAGGCAGTGGTCTTGGAAATTTTACGGAAGAAATTGAAATTGAAAAGGAAATTAATTACAGTGATATACCCAATTTTCCCCTATCAACAGTTGAAGGTCATAAAGGCAAACTGATCTTCGGAAATCTTTCCGGCAAGAAGGTAGTTTGCATGGGTGGGCGGTTTCATTATTATGAAGGCTATTCATCTGAAGAAGTTGTTTTCCCGATCCGTGTGCTTGGCTTGTTAGGGATAAAGACACTCTTACTTTCAAATGCTGCCGGCGGCGTTAACCCATCTTTTAAAGTTGGTGATCTTATGATCATTAATGATCATATCGGCATTGATATCCGGAATCCATTGATCGGAAAAAATATTGAAGAGCTTGGGCCGCGGTTCCCAGATATGAGTGAACCATATAAAAAAGAGTTGATTGAAAAAGCAAAAAACGTTGCTGATAATTTGCAGATCGACGTACGGGAAGGGGTCTATTTCTGTGTGACCGGTCCAACGTATGAAACACCGGCAGAGTATAAAATGATACACATAATGGGTGGGGATGCTGTTGGCATGAGTACAGTGCAGGAATGTATCGTCGCAAATCACATGGGTATTCCTGTTTTTGCAATGAGTGTTATCACCGACTTAGGTTTGAGGGAAGACCATACAAAGATCACTCATGAAGAAGTATTGCATTTCGCTAAAGCTGCGGAGCCAAAACTGGCTGCTATTTTTAAGGAATTGGTTGCAGCACTTTAACTTTTGATGTTCGCAGTTTTATTTTTGCAGCAGTATTTTCACATTTATAATTCTTTACACTGACATTAAGATCTACATATTTTATTTTTTTACTGCTGTTTTCAGGACACATCTATTCGCAAAGACCAGGTAGGTCAATGGGCAATATACCGGGGGCGGTCAGTGGCAGGTTATCGGGCGCGTTTTCCGGTTCCAGCTCAGACAGTCTTGAACATCGTGACAAGTACGAAGATTCAATTACTATTTATTATCAATTGCCTTACTCGGTTCAGCGAAATAACCTTGATTCATCTATCATCGATTTTAGAAAAAGATTCCCCATCCCGGCACATCATGTTTTTTTAGGGAATACAGGCAATGCAACCCGTTCAATTCTCTTTGAACCTAATATGCGAAGTGGTTGGGATCATGGCATGCATGCTTTTGATGCGTACCGGTGGGGTCCTGAATCAATTCGTTTTTTTAATACAACAAGACCCTATACCGAGCTGGCTTATTTGCTTGGAGGCAAAACCGAACAGATCATCGAGGTCATACATACGCAAAATATCAGGCCTAACTGGAATGCGCTGTTTCAATATCGTCTTATTAATTCGCCGGGTTATTTTAAAAATCAGAAAACAAATCACAACAATTATCTTTTTACTTCCTGGTACCAATCAATAAACAAACGATACAATAATTATTTTGTAATGTCATCGAATGTCTTGCAGTCAGATGAAAATGGCGGGTTAGACGATTCGGAAGATTACCTGAATGATCCTGTTTATAACGATCGCTTTAATATTCCAACAAAGATCGGCGGTGATGTAGAATTCGGAAGAGATTTTTTTAGTACCGAGCTGAATACGGGCAATCGCTATGCTGATTTTCACCTGATGCTAAAACAGCAATATGATCTTGGAAAAAAAGATTCGTTGGTAAGTGATTCAACGGTTATTCCTTTATTTTATCCAAGGCTGAGGTTCGAACATGTTCTTCAGTATGGTACTTATAAATTCAAATTCATTGATCTGCCGAATCCCGAAATAGGCTATGTTCCCGACACAAATTATTATAAGCATAATTATGATTATGACCTGTTAACTGATTCACTTATTTTATACGACAGGTGGAAAGAAATTAGAAATGAATTTTCCATTTACCAGTTCCCTGATGCAAAAAATCAGTTGCAGTTTATTAAAGCCGGCATCATTCTCCAGAATTTAAAAGCCTTTACAAATAAGTTTACAGGCTCGTTTTATAATTTAATTCTCCAGGGAGAATACAGGAATACAACCCGCAACAAAAAATGGGATATAGCGGCAGCAGGAAAACTATACCTGAATGGATTTAATTCTGGCGATTATGAAGCCGTTATGAACCTGAAAAGATTTGTGACGAAGGGAGGTGGCTACGTTGACTTCAGTTTTAGAAATGTTAACAGAACTCCGTCGTTCTCGTTTGATCGTCGTAGTAGTTTTTACTTTGATACTGTAAAAAGTTTCAACAAAGAGAATATTACGTTGATCAATGCTTCATTTTATCTGCCAAAATTATTGCTGGAAATATCTGGTAACTATTTTCTTGCAAGCAATTACACATATTATACAGATTTCTATAAAGCAGAGCAGGAAAATGCCTTGTTTAATGTTTTACAAGTTTCTCTTGGAAAAGTATTTCGAGTTGGTAAAAGGTGGATCTGGCACAGTGATATATATTTCCAACAGAAGACAGGCAATGTCGCCCTTAATATGCCCTTGGTTTTTACCCGTAACCGCATAGGCTATGAAGGCACCCTTGGTTTCAAAAAACTGAATATTGCGATGGGTTTTGAAATTAAATATCATACGCCTTATAAGGCGGATGGGTATTCCCCGGCGATTGGAAAATTCTTCTACCAGGATAGCATCAAGATAAGTAACAGGCCTGATATTGCCTGGTATTTGCATTTTCGCATTCGTAACTTCCGGACCTTTTTTCGTGCAGAAAACCTGAATGCTATTAGCACGGTGAATGGTTTTGGATTTCGTCATCACAATTTTGCTGCTACTGACTATCCCTATCCCGGCATTAACATAAAACTGGGTATTTATTGGAGCTTTGTTAACTGATCGTCAAATTATTACCATCGGTAAATTTCTTTCAAAAGTCATGGAGTTTTACTGAAAAGCAGTATTATCTTTGCCGTAACCGAAAAAATGAAAAAGGGCATTGCCTCCATACTACTCCTTCTATATGTTGCATTCAGCAGCGGTGTAGTCATTAGTTTTCATTATTGCATGGATAGTTTCGATTCACTGCAACTTGGCGCAGCAGAATTTGAAGTTTGCGGTAAATGCGGAATGCATAAAGAAGATGCCAATGCTTGTTGTAATGATGAAGTAAAGATCTTCAAGATCCAGGATGACCAACAATCACCAGCGGTTCATTTTAAATTTGCAGCATCAGACGCAATGATTACACCATTGCCTGATTTCAATAGAGTAATATATACTAAGTCGGCTCATCAGCTTTTCTTAACGAATCACTCACCTCCATTAAGCCGCGAGGATACTTACCTGCAAAATTGCGTTTTCAGAATTTGAGATCGTGGATGATCAATAGTCAATGGTGAATAGTGAATGCGATTGGCCCGTTGTATTTTATTGCCGATTCACCCTTCACCATTCACGAATAGAACTTCGCATTTTCAAATCTTCAAATTAAAATTTATGAAAACGTTTAAAATATTCTCAACTGTTCTTCTTTGTTGTGCAATTTCATCCACTTCTTTTTCTCAAAAAACAAAAACAGACACGTTCCAGGTTTTGGGCAATTGCGGTATGTGTGAAACTAAGATTGAAAAAGCCGCTAAATCAGCAGGCGCATCTTATGCCGAATGGAATCAGGACACAAAAATCATCACTGTTAAATACAAATCTTCTGCATCTAATCTTGCAAAAATTCAGAAAGGTATTGCTGAAGCAGGATATGATAATGCAGGAGTGAAAACGACTGCAGAGGCATACGATAAGCTCCATTCCTGCTGCAAATACGATAGAACCGCAACATTAGGTACTGAAAAGATGGATTGTTGTAAAGATGGTAAATGTACTAAAGAAGGTCATAACGGTAAAGATTGTTGTACAGACGGTTCAGAAAAGATGGATTGCTGCAAAGATGGTAAATGCACCAAGGAAGGTCATGATGGTAAAGATTGCTGCAAAAAGGAAGGAGTTGTCAAAATGGACTGCTGTAAAGAATCAGATTGCTGTAAAAAATCATGATTTATTTTTAAATTAGAGGGATATGAAAAAGTGTATTTTATTGGTGTTGGTAATATTCACCTGCGTCGCAGGGTATTCACAATTTTCTAAGGCTTCATTACAAGCCAGCGGCCTGACCTGTGCTATGTGTTCAAAAGCAGTGAAAGTGGCGCTGGAAAAAGTCTCATTTGTAAAAGAAGTGAAAGTGAATATCAAGCAGCAGGAGTATTTTATTGTTTTTAAAGAAAGCGGTCAGGCTGATTTTGATCAATTGAAAAAAGCGGTGGAAGATGCGGGGTTTTCAGTGGCTTCATTGAAGGTAACAGGAAGCTTTACTGCGCTGAATGTTGAAAAAGATAAACACATACAGCTTGATGGTAAAAATTTTCACTTTATAAATAGCAGTACCCAAGTGCTGAATGGCGAACAAACTTTTACTATTGTCGATAAAGATTTTCTTTCAGCAAAAGAGTACAAAAAATATAGCGCCGCTACTAAATTGGAATGTATTAAAACGGGCAAGGCCGGTGCGTGTTGCGTAAAGGATGGAATTGATTCTGAGGAAAGAGTATATCATGTTATTATTTAATCATGAGCTTCTCGCCGTGAAAACGGAGAGAAGCTTTCTAAACTACTATGAAATGAAATGCCTTCGAATTTCAATGTTGAGTCTTGCTTTTGCGGTTACGGCATTTGTTGTTAAAGCACAGGGACCAATACCAAATATTGCCGATCATCGGCTCGACTTCACCGTAACCGATATAAAGGGCGATTCAATAAAGCTCTCTTCATTGAAAGGGAAAGTGTTGTTGCTTGATTTTTGGGCAAGCTGGTGTGGCCCTTGCCGGTTTTCAAATAAGCAGTTGGTAAAACTTTACAGTAAGTATAAAGACAAGGGATTTGAAATATTCAGCGTATCTCTTGATGAAGAAATTAAGGATTGGAAAAAGGCGGTAGCAAAAGACAAGATTACCTGGATGCAGGGAATCGATAGGGGCGGATGGGATGCACTGGCGGCAATTAAATGGCAGGTTGATGCATTGCCATCTTCATTTGTCGTAAATCAAAATGGGGATGTGGTGGCGATCAATCTTGAAAAAGAAGATCTTGAAAAGAAAATAAAAGAGTTGCTGGGGTTGTAAACCGAGATGAGATTTTTTCTACTACCTATATTACTATTCTTTGCCGTTGCTTCTGATGCGCAGGAACTTTTTCCATATACAGAACCGGCTTCAAACATGCCCGCAGGATCAATGAGTCTTAAGATGGGTGCCATGTTAGGGAAAGGTGTGCATGGAAGCGGGATAGATCAGCGATATAGCCCTGAAGTGATGTTTGGGATAAGCAAGAAATGGATGGTGCATGCAACTTTTACTTTTTCTAACATGTACGAACCATTTTTTTATTATGAATCGGCCCGCCTGTATGGTAAATATCGGTTTCTTTCAAAGGATGAAGTGCACAAACATTTTCGCATGGCAGCCTTTGCCACGGCAGCTTACAGCAGGAATCATCTTCAGCATAATGAGTTAAACTTAATGGGTGATCATAGCGGAGTGCAGGTTGGCCTGATAGCAACACAGCTTTGGAATAAACTGGCAGTCTCGGGCACAGCAAGTTTAATTGAGGTCTTAGATGAACAAAGAAATGATAAGACAATGCCCCAGCAATATGCTTTTGAAAGTTTGAATTATTCTTTATCGGCGGGATATCTTGTGTTGCCGTTGGACTACAAAGATTATAAACAAACCAATCTTAATATTTATGCGGAATTGTTGGGTGGTCGAAATCTTGATTGGGAGTATGAAAAATATTTTCTTGATCTCGCTCCGTCATTGCAATTAATTTTCAATAGTACAAGCAAACTAAATCTGGGCTATCGCTTTCAGCTCAAAAGTGATATTTATCGTAACATGAAAAATAGCTGGATGATAAGTTTTGAATACATTTTCCTGAATGCCTTGCAAAGAAAACCGGCAAAATGAGTTAGATCAGGAAAAATAGGTTTTCCGGATGATTTCTGTCATTTTAATAACGTTTAAGTAGTTCTACTTTTATCATGGAATGAAAAAAATACTGGCATCAATATTAGCGAGCTTATATCTGACGTCTGCAATAGGTGCTACCGTTCATTTGCATTATTGCATGGATAAGCTCATTAACTGGAGCTTAACCAAGAGTGATGGAGATAAATGTGATAAATGTGGAATGGAAAAAGATGGTGGTTGTTGTAAGGATGAACAAAAATTTGTCAAGAATAGCGTCGATCAAAAAGTAACTGAATCTTCTTTTGAAGCCATCAGGTTTTTGCCGGCTACTTCTCCTGTTGCTGGTTTTAATATATCTGAGTTTAATTCTTCTATAGTTGATAAATATCCTGTAAGCCACGCACCTCCCATCACGGGCAGCAAAATTCATATCCGCAACTGCCTTTTTCGTATTTGAATTTAGTGATCTGGCGAACCCGTGCAATCCTGCATTGCCGGGCTAAAAGCATTTGTATTAAATTTTAATAACAAAATTATTTATATGAAAAAGTTTATGATGCTGGTGGTAGCAGCAATAACTATCAGCTCCGGTTCACTACTTGCCCAGGAAAAAGCCGGTAAGAAAGACAAGAGTCAACATACCATTTTGTACGCATGTTCCATGCATTCAAATATAACAAGCGATAAGCCGGGGAAATGCCCGCAGTGCGGAATGGATTTGTCACTTTCTAAAAAAGAAGAAATGAAAAAGCAGGTAACAAAAACATATACCTGCCCGGTTCATCTCGATGTGGTAAGTGATAAATCAGGCAAATGCCCTCAGTGTGGGAAAAAATTGTCTCTTTCAAAAAAGGAACAAATGAAAGCTGAAGTAATGAAAACATACTGCTGCAGCATTCATCCGGATGTAACAAGCGACAAGCCGGGAAAATGCTCTAAATGCGGAATGGATCTGCAGGAAAAGAAAGTTGATAAATCAGACAACCAACGTTAATCAATCAAAAATGTCAGCAAATGAAAAGGAAATTTATCAGCGTACTGGTCACCACCGTTATTCTTTTGGCAGCTTGCGGCAATGGTGGAGATAAAGATGGACACCAGGAGCATGACATGAGTAAAGACACCACTAAAAATGTAACTGTGACACCAGATAATAAAGAAATAACAGCGATTGGTGTGACGTACTCCAATCTGGATGCTCAAATAGCAGCTTCGTTTAAAGACATCGTGAATCATTACCTCCATATTAAAAATGCGTTGGCCAATGATAATGCGCATGAAGCGGCCAGTGGAGCAAAAGCAATGACAAAAGTTTTAAACACCCTTGATAAATCATTTCTTACTGCAGAACAAAAGGCAGTATATGACCAGGATGAGGAAGAACTTAAAGAACATGCTGAGCACATTGGAAAGAATGGCGATAATATCAAGCATCAGCGTTCACATTTCTCTTTGTTGAGCGAAGTGATGTATGGCCTGGTTAGGTCCTTTGGTGCAGGCCAGCCGATTTATCATAGCCATTGTCCGATGTACAACGAGGATAAGGGTGGGGCAAGGTGGTTAAGTAAAACAACAGAAGTAAGGAACCCTTACTTTGGAGCCGAAATGCTCAAATGTGGAACCGTCGAGGAAGTAATTAATAGTCATTAGATGATGGAAATTATTTATTGATTTATTTGAAATTAAATTATCATGATTTCAAAGCTTATTGAAGCTGGATTGCGAAACCGTATTGTTGTTCTGTTCATAGCAGCGGTTATCATTGTATATGGTATCTATGCTGTAAAAACTACACCCGTGGATGCCATTCCTGACCTTTCAGAGAACCAGGTCATCATCTTCACCGAATGGATGGGGCGCAGTCCGCAAATTATCGAGGACCAGGTAACCTATCCATTGGTGAGTAACCTACAGGGAATTCCGCGGGTAAAAAATATCAGGGCTAACAGTATGTTCGGGATGAGTTTTGTATTTGTGATCTTTGATGATAATGCCGACATCTATTGGGCCAGAACCCGTGTACTGGAAAGATTAAATTATGCTCAACGCTTATTACCGCAAGCTGTTACGCCCACATTAGGCCCTGATGGCACAGGCTTGGGACATATTTATTGGTACACACTGAATGCCCCGGGCTACGACCTAGGTGAACAGAGGGCATTGCAGGATTGGTATATCCGGTTCGCATTGCAAACAGTAGAGGGTGTAAGTGAAGTGGCTTCTTTCGGAGGATTTCAGAAACAATACCAGGTCATAATTGATCCGGTCAAGTTGCAGTATTACAATATCCCTTTGATGGACGTGGTAAATAAGATCAAGGTCAACAACAATGATGTAGGAGGAAGAAAATT
>JAICGN010000046.1 GCA_025923075.1 Chitinophagaceae bacterium | reverse complement strand
CTTATCGATCGTTGTTTTGCCAATTCCCCTTGCAGGGTAATTTATAATGCGTTTTAATGCTTCTTCATCTTTTGGATTAATAGTGATCCTTAAATAAGCGATATAGTCTTTGATCTCCTTTCTTTGGTAAAAACTGATGCCGCCATAAATAGTATAAGGAATGCCCATACGTCGCAACGCTTCTTCAAACGCACGGCTCTGAGCATTCGTGCGATAGAGTATTGCAAAGTCCCTGTTGAAAAAATGATTGCGAAGTTTTTGCTCCTGTATTGTGTCGGCCACAAATTTTCCTTCGTCATTATCGGTCATTGTCCTTACAAGTCTTAATTTCTCTCCTTCAGCATTCTCCGTCCAAAGGTCTTTTGGTATTTGGCCTTTGTTTTTCTTAATTACCTCGTTTGCGGTATTCAAAATGCTTTGCGTGCTGCGATAATTCTGTTCCAGCTTCACCACTTTTACTTCTTCGTAGTCTTTTTGAAACTGTAAAATGTTCTGAATGGTGGCGCCTCGGAAGCTATAAATACTTTGCGCATCATCGCCAACCACGCATACATTTTCATGCATAGCTCCGAGTAACTTTATTATTTCATACTGCGCAGGATTAGTATCCTGGTATTCATCGATTAAAATATACCTAAACTTATGCTGGTATTTACTCAGGCTTTCGGGAAAAGTTTTTAGCAATTCATAAAATTTCAAAAGCAGGTCATCAAAATCCATAGCGCCATTTTTAAAACAGCGTTTTACATATGCACTGTAGATCTGCCCGATTGCCGGACGATTGCTGCGCATGTCTTCCTGCTGAATGTAATAATCGTTCGCATATGCTTCCGCGCCTACCAGGGCATTTTTTGCTGACGAAATACGATTATAAACTGTAGAAGGTTTATAATGCTTATCATCAAGGTTCAATTCGTTGATTACTGTTTTCACTACGCTCTTCGCATCATCTGTGTCATAGATAGTGAAATTGTTCGGATATCCAATTTTTGGTGCTTCAAAGCGAAGTATTCTTGCAAATACGGAATGAAATGTGCCGATATATAAATTTCGTGCTTCATTATTTCCAAGAATTTTCTCGACCCTTTCCTTCATTTCCTTCGCTGCCTTATTGGTAAACGTAAGAGCAAGAATATTAAAAGCGTCTACACCATTGGCCATCAGGTGTGCTACACGTGTAGTAAGGACTTTTGTTTTTCCGCTGCCGGCACCCGCCACAATCATCAGCGGCCCCTCTGTATGCAACACAGCCTCACGTTGTTTTTCATTCAATCCCTCTAAATAATTAATCATTTGTTTCTTTTTGTCACCCTGAGCTCGTCGAAGGGCTGTCATGCTGCGAATTTACAATTTGTGAGTGGGATAAATTTGAGTGATAGTAGATTACTTTTGTTCACGTAAATTTAGAGCAAATGAAACGAACAAATTATTCCTCCGGTGCAAAATGGGAAGATATTGTCGGGTATAGCCGCGCCGTGAAGATCGGTAACACGATTGAAGTAACGGGTACTGTTGCTGTAGACGAAAACAACAATCTTGTTGGCGGCAACGATGCCTACGAACAATCAAAATTCATACTTCAAAAAATAGAAAAGGTCTTAGAAAGGGCCGGGGCCTCATTAAAAGATGTAATCAGGACCCGAATGTTTGTTACAGATATTTCCCGGTGGGAAGAATATGGAAGAGCTCATGGTGAATGTTTTAAAGACATTAAACCCTGTACCAGCATGATCGAAATAAAAGGATTGATCGCTCCTGAATATTTGATCGAGATTGAAGCAACTGCGGTCACCAGTGAATAACTTCGCCTAATGAGTACTCCCGCCATCCAATCCAAACTCCCCGAAGTTGGTACCACCATATTTACCGTAATGAGTGGCCTCGCAAATCAATACAATGCCATCAATCTTGGCCAGGGTTTTCCGGATTATCAAATGAATGAAGATCTGATGAATAAAGTAACTGAGGTGATGCAAAAAGGATGGAACCAGTATGTACCGATGCAGGGCTATATGCCACTGCGGGAATCAATTTCAGAGAAGGTTGAATACTTATATCAAACAAAAATTTCTCCCGATACACAGATCACCATTACCCCCGGCGGCACCTATGCCATTTACACTGCTCTTACAACTATATTACAACCAGGTGATGAAGTGATCATATTTGAACCAGCATACGATAGCTACATTCCTAATGTTGAGATCAATGGGGCGGTACCAGTGCTGATTGATTTAAAATTTCCAGCATATAAAATAGATTGGAATGAAGTGAAACAAAAGATCTCTCCAAAAACAAAAGTGATCATGTTGAATAGTCCGCATAACCCAACCGGGGCGGTACTATCCGGAGAAGACATGGGGCAATTAAGAGAGATCCTTAATGATAAAAATATTTTCATTGTTAGCGATGAAGTATACGAGCATCTTATCTTTGATAATATTCCACATCAATCTATCCTTCGCTATCCAGATCTGTTAGAGAGGAGCTTTGTTTGTTTTTCATTTGGCAAAACCTATAATTGTACAGGCTGGAAACTGGGTTACTGCGTTTCATCGCCTGCCGCAATGATTGAATTCAGGAAAGTTCACCAATTCAATTGTTTTTGTTGTCATACACCATCACAGGTTGCATTGGCTGAGTTTCTAAAAAATAGAGACGCTTATTTATCCCTTGGCGTAATTATGCAGCAAAAAAGAGATCATTTTATTGAGCTGATGAGATCTACAAAATTTGATATGCTTCACAGCAGCGGTAGTTATTTTATTTGTGCAAAATATAACCGCATAAGTGACGAATTAGATAAAGATTTTGCAATACGCATCACAAAAGAATTTGGTGTGGCTACAATTCCTGTATCTGTTTTTTATAAAGCGGGAACAGATAATAAGGTAATCAGGTTTTGTTTTTCTAAAAAGAATGAAACGCTGGAAACCGCAGCAGAACGACTAACCAAAATTTAAAACTCCTCAAAATTCCCGCTTTGGGAAATTTAGGGGGCCTCATGATCAGGGACGTTCGATACAAAGGAATTTTCTTTATGCTACTTGCAGCATTAGGCTTTTCTTTAATGGGTGGTGCCGCAAAGGCGCTGAAAGAAAGTTTTACCGCAGGTCAGCTTGTTTTTTACCGCAATGCGATCGGACTAATTTTTCTTGCTCCGGGGTTACTTATAAAACCCCCGATTCAAGCGGGTGGCAGGCCCTGGCGACTAGCTTTCCGCGGATTGATGGGAGCGCTTGCTTTATATACTTTACTATATTGTATCCTTCATCTTCCGCTTGGCACGGCAATGAGTTATAATCTTACCTCAGCACTATTCATAGCAATTTTTTCATTTTTGCTTTTTGGAGAATATCATGGAAGAAGGGTGTTACTGGCAGTACTGCTCGGCTTTACCGGAATGCTTCTTATTTATAAACCCGTCATGCATTATCCCTGGTATTATCATGCAACAGGTTTAATGTCAGGAATTATTTCTGCAATTGCTTATTTAACGCTTGGCAGGCTGGCGGCATATTATGATTCCCGTGTCATTGTTCTCTCTTTTCTACTCGCGGGAGTTATTTTACCGACTATTTCACTTTTGATACATTACATGTCCGGCATTCATGCGGACGGTCTTTTTGTTATTAATTGGAAATGGCCAGCAGGAATTGAGTGGTTTTATATTTTGTTTATGGGTATTGCTGCATTATTTGGCCAGTATTGTGTAACAAAAGCTTATGGTGCTGATAAAGCCGGAATCGTTTCCGTGTTTGGATACTCCAATATTATTTACTCAGTTTTTATTGGAATGTTGCTCGGGGATGCATTTCCCGATCTGATGAGCTGGGGCGGTATAACATGCATCATTATCAGCGGAATTATTATTTCCCTGGTTAAAAGAAGCCAGTTGCCCGATGATTAAAAATATTTTTGAAGAAAAATTTGGTAGTTTGGATTGTCTAATCGTATTTTTGCGATAAACGATTAAATGAGCATCAAATCACATTGGGAAAAAGTATATGCTGCCAACAGGCCGAACAAAGTAAGCTGGTACCAGCCCACGCCGAAGACTTCTCTTGATTTCATTAATGAATTAAATATTTCAAAAAGCGCTTCTATTATTGATGTCGGTGGAGGTGAAAGCTATCTAGCGGACAACCTGCAGGCAGCCGGTTTTAACGATATAACTGTGCTCGACATTTCCGAGGCCGCAATTAACCGGGCAAAACAAAGATTAGGAAAAGATGCGGCAAAAATAAACTGGATCGTATCGGACATTAACGAACTTGTCATTGATAAAAAATTTGACTGTTGGCATGACAGAGCTGCTTTTCATTTCCTCACTACAGAAGAGCAGGTAGAAAAATATTTAACTGTTGCGAAAGAACATATCTCAAAAAATGGCCGAATGATCATCGGCACATTTTCTACTGCCGGACCGGAAAAATGTAGCGGATTACCGGTAAAACGATATAGCGAGCAAACGCTTTCGGCCTTATTAAAGAATTGGTTTGAGAAGATAAAATGTATTACAACAGATCATATTACCCCGTTCAATACCCTTCAGAATTTTTTATTCTGCAGTTTTAAAAAAATAAATTTTCAATAATGGCCATTCATAAAAAAGAAGAGTTTTCACAAAAAGAGCAGGACCTGGCGGCTTTTGCAAAAGCATTGAGTCATCCTGCCCGTATTGCGATATTGAAAATATTGGCCCAAAAGAATGAATGTATATGTGGCGAAATAGTAGATGTGCTGCCATTGGCCCAAAGCACCGTAAGCCAGCATTTGAAGGAACTAAAGAATGCAGGATTGATCGATGGTACCATTGATGGTCCGCGCAGCTGTTATTGCATTAACTGGAAAGCATTTGAAAAATTTAATAGCGAATTCGGATTTCTATTTGAAAAATTAAAAACGACAAACGCTAAATGCTGTTAGGCAATTTAGTTTATGAATCAGAAAATCAGATATAAGAATAGCGGCCAATCTTCAAATGAGAAGAAAATTGACCTTAATTCCGGGTCGGCATATTGGTCAATAGAAGGGGCCAGCGTTCAATTTACATGGTTTGACGTTCCGGCAAATACAAGTTTTTCAACCCACAATCACGAAAGCGAACAAATAACCTATGTACTAGAAGGGGAATTGTTCTTTAAATCGGAGAATTCGATTTACAAATTATCTGCGGGAGACTGCATTCTAATCCCCGGAAATATTGATCATGAAGCCTGGACAGAAGCCATGCCTGCCATAGCAATTGATGCCTGGTCGCCGGTCAATAAACATTTTACCGCAAATGAAAATTCTTTAAACAAATAAATTTTAGTCATGAAAAATGAAACAGAAATTAAGGAACTGGTAAGAGAAAAGTACTCACAGATTGCATCTCAGTCAAAAAAACAAAACGCAAGCTCTTGTTGCGGCGCCACTGGTTGTGGTAATGTCTATAGCATTATGTCCGACGAGTACGCCGGACTTGCAGGCTACAATCCCGATGCAGACCTGGGCTTAGGTTGTGGCTTACCAACCGAGTTTGCAAAAATCAATACCGGTGATACGGTTGTGGATCTTGGAAGTGGTGCAGGCAATGATGCTTTTATTGCCAGACGAATTGTTGGAGAACAGGGTCGTGTAATTGGTATTGATATCACAGAAAAAATGATCGAGTTGGCACAAAATAATGCGGCTAAACTTGGTTATGAAAATGTAGAGTTTCGTCATGGGGACATTGACAGCATACCGTTGGTCAGCAACAAAGCTGACGTGGTGGTTAGTAACTGTGTATTAAATCTTGTTCCAAATAAACATAAAGTATTCGGTGAGATATTCAGGATACTAAAACCGGGCGGGCATTTTTGTATCTCTGACATTGTGATCGAAGGAGAGCTTCCATCTAAATGGAAAGAAATTGCGGAACTGTATGCGGGCTGCGTATCGGGCGCCATTCAAAAAAGCGAGTACCTCGGCATTATCGAAGAAGCCGGTTTTACAAACACCACACTTCAAAAAGATAAAACGATTGTTATCCCTGATGAAATCCTTGCTGAATACTTAAGCCAGGAAGAAATCGATGAATATAAAAAGCACAAAGTGAGGATCACAAGCATCACTGTATACGCCGATAAGCCTTCGAAAGATGAAAGAAAATGTTGCGACCCTGGTAGTGGATGTTGTTAAACCCCAAAACCCCCAAAAGGGGGCTTATGAAAAATATTTAAATGAAATATTCTTCTTGAAACGAAAATTAAAACCATGAAAAAAATATTCCTTCTACCAGTGTTCTTTTTTACGACGTTGATCGCATTATCACAAAAAACCAAGGAAGTGCCTCAGGCTTGGGGCCATTACAAAAAACTTTCTTCTTATAGTGCGGCGCCAATAAAAGGAATGGAATCATTCGATACCCTACATTTTGTTTTGGCCACCGGTGAAACAAAAGTTGAGCAAATTGAAAGGAGGGGCGGCCCTTCTGTAGAAAAAACCAAAGCTCCTGAATCAAAATGCGATCCAGCCGCATGTCAACCAGGAGAATTGATTGGCAATGGAAGAAAAAGAGCTCCGCATTATTTGGGCGCGACAGAAAAGTTTTTCATTCCGGATTTTCCTGCTAATAGCTCTCCGCAAACCCGGGCCGAGCTTGATTATCTTTTACAGCTACAGCAACAGCGAAGTGAAGAAGATGTAAGAGCTTCCATGTTTTATGCCGGTGTTTATTATAGAACTTCTGTTCAACCAAAAGATAATGACTATAAAAAATTCCAGCGCAATCTTTTTCATATAGGAAGAAGCATTGGTACCTGGTTCAACGCTGATTCATTGCCATTAACTGCGGCCCTCGCAGCTAATGTTTGGAAAGATGCCGAATATCTTATCTGGAAATACAAAAATTATTTTATCCGGATTCGTCCCTATAAGCTGGAACCTAAACTGCAAAACCTTGAAGAAACAAATTGGGCGGCGTACCCAAGCGGACATGCTACTAACTCGTATGTAAATGCTTACTTATATTCGGAGCTTTTGCCAGAATTCAGTTCATTCTTTATAAAAGATGCTTGTGACATGGCGCATTCACGGGAAATTATTGGCGTGCATTATCCAAGTGATTCTGAAAGTGGTCGCGTATTGGCCTGGCAGCTTGTGAAAAGATTGCTGACATGTGAAAAATTCAAAAAGGATTTCGAAGCGGCAAAAGAAGAAATTAAAAAAGCGAAAGAGCAAAAAGGATTTTAAAACTGTATCATAATTATTTAATCTAAAAAAGTAAAGCCATGAAAAAACAAATGAATCCCGATGGCTATCGGGATCCGGGATGTGGATGTGGTAGCGGCTGTTGCACTGGTGCAATGGTTGATTAGCACAAGCTCAAAAACGATCCCGAAACTTTCGGGATCGTTCCATTTTTGTTTATAATTAAGAGCGTTATGAAAAAGAAATTACTTTTTGTTTGTGTGGAGAATAGCAACCGTTCGCAAATGAGCCAGGCATTTGCAAAAATTATTGGGGGCGAAAATGTTGAAGCATACAGTGCTGGTTCGAAGCCTTCAGGTATGGTAAATCCAAAAGCAACTGCCGCTATGAAAGAGCTTGGTTACGACCTGAGTCAACATGAAAGCAAATCGCTAAAGGAGGTTGAACGGTTTGCGCCTTTTGATGCGGTAGTAACAATGGGATGCGGTGACGCCTGCCCCTGGATGCCTGCAAAAAAATTTGTCGATTGGGAAATACCGGATCCTAAAAATATGGAACCGGCTGAATTCAATAAAGTAAGAGACCTTATAAAAAGCAAAGTGAGTGAACTTCTGTCTTCGCTTTAATTCTTTGTTCCAATATACTTTTCGGGTATTGGTGTATCCTTAGTTTCGCTTTGCCAAAGAATTGTAATTACCCACCAGCGTTTACCATCATACCAAAGTTGAAAACTATTAATGCCCCTCGTAAATGGCTTTTCATCTGTCACGGCTCTTTTACTTTCATAAGTGCTAAACACATGCACCATGTTTCCAAATTGTTCTGTGCGCCTGCCAATCTCCGCTTCAAAAAATCCGTCTTTCTCAAGCAGTGGTCCGGAGCTGGCAATATAGTCTTCTACGCTCAAGACCCTTCTTGTTGATTCGCCGGTGGGTCTTTTTCCAATTGGGATCATTCTTGCATCCGGCACAAACAGCGTACGCATTCTATCCCAATTTCTTTTTTGCCCTGCCGGTCCGCTGATCACATCATAGACTGCGGCCACGATTGCTTCAGGGGATGACACATCTTTAGCATCCGCCGGAATGCTATCTGAATTATGCGGTGCTGCTTTCATCGTTGTATAAAATAAAACAGTGGCAGCCAGCATCATTATTTTTTTCATCGACTTAAATTTTGTTCAAGTTAGTTAATGAACCGGTATTTTCATTCCCCTATATAAATCTGGACTTGGTTTGCTTACTTTGTAAAAATTATTTATTTGGCATCCCCACTGCTTTCAAATCGCATCTACTTCTTTCTTTTTTCCTTGCTTGGACTCGTCTACATTGCCGGCCTGTTTGTCCCGTTGATGGATAATGATTCGGGGCATCATGCAGCTATTGCACTGCGGATGTATTTAACCGGCGATTATGTAACTCTTTTTGATCATCGTGGCGATTATATTGACAAGCCCCATTTTCTTTTCTGGACATCGGCGCTTAGCTATCATGTTTTCGGCGTTACTTCTTTTGCATACAGGCTGCCTTCTTTTCTTTTTACCATCCTTGGTACCTACTCCATTTTCCGTTTAGGAAAAGAATTATACGATCATGAAACAGGAAAACTTGCAGCACTGATCGCGGCCTCGTCTTTTTGTTACATACTTGCAAACAATGACGTGCGTATGGATGCGATCTTAACCGCTGCGATTGCTTTTGCTACATGGCAGCTCGTTGCCTATGTTCATCATAAAAGATTAATTTATCTTTTTGGCGCTGCATTGGGCCTGGCCATTGGATTTTCTACAAAGGGACACGTTGGTTTGGTAACTCCGGTGGCCGGCATCTTCTTTTACATTTTGTATAAAAAAGACTGGAAGCTGTTATTTGATTGGCATTGGTTGCTTGTAATTTTTCTTTTTGCCATTTTTATTTCTCCTGTTGTGTATTGTTATTACATCCAGTTCAATCTTCATCCCGAAAAGATCTCACAGGGAATAAAAGGGGTGAATGGGGTGAAGTATATATTATGGAGCCACAGCTTTGATAGAATAAAAGGGCATGAACGCTTTGGTGCGGTTGGCAAAGAAGATCATTTCTTTTTCCTTCATACATTTCTGTGGACATTTGCTCCCTGGTGTTTTGTCGCCTTTACAGGTTTGGTTATTCGATTAAAGAATTTCTTTTCAAGAAAGGAGGAGTGGCTGAGCACCGGCGTTTTTGTGATGTTAGCGGCGTTGATCAATTTTTCCAATTTCAAATTACCTCATTACCTGCCAATTCTTGCTCCGTTTACAGCGTTGATAGTTGCTCATCTTTTCGTATCAAGATGGAATGACGATCGCTGGAAACAAGGATTCTATATTATTCAGTTATCCGTGGCTCTATTGTTACTTGTAACAGCGGCATTGGTTAATGCCTGGGCCTTCCCAATTAAAGACACCCTGGTGTTAGTTGGTCTTATCCTGTTGCTTGCAATCATTTTTTATTTCTTATTGAGTAAACAATTTTCAACTATCCAAAAGTCAATTACTGTTTCCGTTGCAACGATCAGTTTGTTTTTCTTTTTGATGAATACAAACTTTTATCCGCAACTGCTCACTTACCAGGGTGGCAAGCCTTTGGCTGATATAACGAGAGGCATTGCAGATCCGAAAGATGTCTATTTCTGGAAAAACACGTTCAGCTCAACTTATAGTTTTTATTCATCTTCCAACCGGCAAGTATATGATGAGTCTTTAAACCTGATTGGCAAGAGATCCTGGCTGATCTATCAAAGGTCGCAGCAGCAGGAAATCGATTCCGCGGGTTTTGTTTTGGGAAAAACATTTTCTGTCCCGGATTATGAAATTACGAGATTGAAAAAAAGTTTTGTCGATCCTGCGACAAGAAAAGAAACGCTTGATGAAATGGTGATGGCAGAAGTGGTCGATCTAAATAACTAATGCTTTTCACTTTTCTTCTGACTGCCGATTGCCACCTGCCGACTGCTGTTTTCTGACTCCTGCTTTTACTTCTTTACCCTGACATATTTTTCGGTATTGATCCTGTCGATCCCCTGGGATTCTATTTTCTCAACGCCGCTTTGGATAAGCGTATCTCCCGTAATTGTTATTGTAAATGAAAAGTCGTGTCCTTCCCACTCTCTAGCGTTGCAGTATTCAAGATGCTCGGTGTACTTGTTCCCGGAAAGAGAATAGCTGCCCCCTCCTGCGGAAAATGCTGCTGATGAGGAGTCCTTTCCCTTACTTAAATCATGCAACAGAAAAGCAAAATGCGAATCGTTGATGACCTTAATGAATGATTTATTCTTTGTATAATCAGTAATTATTGTATCGTCCTTTTCAATAATGGTACCCGTAAGCAATTTCCAGGTGCCTTCGATAGGTGTAGCTGAAATTTCGGCATCGTTTTTTGGTTTTTCTGAACAGGATACTATGAGGATTACAATTGCGAATAAGACATATTGTTTTTTCATAAAATTCCTTTAGAAATTGTGGTTACGTTTTTCAGTATTTGATTATTTCTGCCGGCAATAGCTCTTCTTTTATTTTGCCATCAACAAGTGAAACAAAATAATTATTATTACCCGCATCCAGTGAAACAGATTTTTTCATCACTCCATTGATAAAAAGCAGGCCAGCCCTGTCATCACAGGCATAGCCGGCTTTAAGGCTGCCGCTCAGGATCGAATTATGATATAGCGGTCTTCTTGCTGACTCTGCATGATAATGCGGCGAGTGGCTGTAGTTTAGGAAACCAAGGCATTCGACCAGGGTGAGTTGTTTTGGTCGTGAATCAGTCGATCCAACCGTAAACCAGCACAGGGAGCCTGCACTGCCGCCCGATAAAATAACCCCTTTGTTATAGGCTTTTCTTAATACGGTATCTATCCCCTGCGCTTTCCAGATGGCGATCATGTTTAGTGTGTTGCCTCCGCCAACCACTATTGCGTCCATACTCATAATTATTTCCTCAAAGCTTTTTTGATTTGGTGATGAATTAATAAAGGTTCTCAATACATAGGGCTTTACAGGAAGATCTTCACAGTTGTTATACCAACTTGCAATGCTGTTTGCGTTGTCCGCAGATGCTGTTGGTACAAAACAAATTCTCGGGTTGGGTTTATTTGTAAGCGATGCTAAGTATTGAATATAGGCGCGGCCAAAAGAGCCCCCGGTAACAAAAATTGTTTTATTGTTCTTTGTTGTGTCTTGTCCATAGACGCTGATTGAAAACAAGAACGCAATGAGTATCAGGAGATGTTTGAATTTCATATTTGAATATTTTTTATAGATGTTATTTTCTTAAATATGCACACGGAACATTCTGTGGCAGGTAGTCAATTCCATAGGCCGCTTTTAGCAAATAAGAAACAGTGTTTGAAATTACGATTTCGTTTCTGTGCATCTGTGGAAGCAGCCCCATCATTGCATAGCTAATGGGGTTTACTGAAGGGATCAACGTCTCCCATTCGTAGCCTTTGCCCCAGATCAGCCCCGGAACTGTTACGTGTAAATCAGCCGATTTAGAAAGAAGATAATCCATCATAGCTCTTGACTTATCCTGGTTTTGATTTACAGTATGAAATATTGGAGTCTGCCCTCCGAAACCGTGCTCATCAATTCCTGCTTTTGCATTGATATCTGCCCCATGCTTAACAAGAATTTCGGCACAAGAAACATGATTGAATTCGGCACAAACATGAACCAGGCTAGCTTCTTGTATTGGCGTATAGGCGCATCGAAGTGAGTATTTTTTTTGAACTGCTTCTGGCTTCTTAATTAATCGTAGGTCCAGTGCTGAGGCATCATCTAATAAAACAGACAATAAAATTTTGTCTTCGAAGACCAATCCATGCTCAACAAACGCGTGAACACATTCCTTAAACTTCGGGCCTCTTGCATATTCACTTGTTAATTCATAAATCAGGGGTTCGCCTTTGTAATGATCATTTGGGTTAACGCCATTCGCAAAACATTCTTTTATGCCTTCAACAGAATGCAGTTCTATGTCTTCAATAATTTTTTGCAAATAGTCCATGATTTAAAAATCTAAATCAACTCTTCTTAATCAAGCAATAATCTAAATCCAAAAACAGGAAGCTCTCCTTGTAAGAAATCCAAGTCCTCTGATCTTTTGAAGCCCATGCCTTCATACATCTTCCAGGCTGTTTGCATTGCCTTTGTGCTATGAATGATTACTTGTGAAAGGTTTTTCGCTTTTGCTTTACGAATGCATTCATTTGTCAAAAGCTTTCCAATTCCTTTTCCTCTTGCGGATTCATCAACTGCTAATAGTCTGAATCCGGCAGCATTTATTTCCTTTGTAGCCGTTCCTCCAGATCCATAGTATTGCATATTGCTAAAATAAACTACACCGCCCTCTATTTTATTATCAGCAGAAACCGCAACCAATAATTCAGTTTCAGGTTTCCTTGTCAATTCCCCAATATTTGCAAGCATTGTATAATAGGCGGGTTGTTCATCTTGTTTTGGAAAACCTTCCAGTTGAGAGTAGACTTGAACCATAAGCTTCCCGATCGCTTCAAACTCTTCCGGTTTTGCATTTCGTACTATACATTCCTTCCGGGTTATATTTTTCTCAGCCATTCTCTTGCTTCTTCGGAGTTATCAAAAAAGTTGATCGTGAGCTTCTCTTTATCGACTTTATATGAGATCGTTTCTACAGCGACTTTATTAAAATAGTAATGCGGCTTAACGATAGCTATTGCTTTAAAACCAAATGTTGTAGCTCTTGGTAAAAACTCTTCATTCAACCATTGCTGATCTTCCATAGCTATTATCTTCATGTCTTTTATGTCTGCTAAAACTTTTGAACAGTTATTTTTTATGAGCATGTTTAGCATCAACTCTGTGCCTTGTTTAAACTGCTTGCTTGTTGCATAGCCATTCCATTCCATCACAACAGAATTAATTTCCTCATCGAAGTATATGTTGTATATCTCGGTGTTGGTTTCCATTAATAAAAAATTTCGGGTTAATTAGATTTACAATCCAGCCTTCTTACTTATCTCAAGCATTCTTTCAATCGGCTTCTTTGCTGCCAGTCTTAATTCTTCATCCATTGTTATGTCCGGTACTTCATACTCCATACAGAGATAAAGTTTTTCAAGGGTATTGCGTTTCATATGCGGGCAATCATTGCAGGCACAATTGTTTTCTGGTGGTGCCGGTATAAATGTTTTCAAAGGATTTGCTTTCTGCATCTGGTGTATGATGCCTGTTTCAGTTACTACAATAAATTCTTTTGCATCGTCCTTTTGTGTAAACTTCAACAAGCCTGTTGTGCTTCCGATAAAATCAGCAATACGTAAAACCGGGTCTTCGCATTCGGGATGGGCGATCACTTTTGCATTCGGGTGCCGCACTTTTAGCTTAGTAATTTTTTCAAGACTGAATATTTCATGCACCATGCAGGCACCGTTCCAGAGCAACATATCTCTTCCTGTTACTTTGTTGATGTAAGCGCCAAGATTTTTATCGGGGGCAAAAATAATGTTCTGTTCCCTGGGAAAACTTTCAACAATGATCTTCGCATTACTGCTGGTGCAGATAACATCACTCAATGCTTTTATTCCTGCGCTGCAGTTGATATAGCTCACTACGACATGATCCGGATGCTGCTCTTTGAATTTTTTAAATAATGGCGGTGGGCAGCTATCGCTGAGTGAGCAACCGGCTTTAAGATCTGGTATCACGACTTTTTTTGCGGGGTTCAGGATCTTTGCAGTCTCTGCCATGAAATGCACGCCTGCAAAAACAATCATGTCTGCGCTTGTCTTTTCCGCTTGCTGCGCCAAACCAAGACTGTCACCTATGTAGTCAGCCACATCCTGGATATCTGGTTCCTGGTAGTAATGCGCCAGCAGAATAGCGTTCTTGTCTTTTTTCAATCTTTCAATTTCTGCAAAGAGATCAAGGGTTGGATCGGGTTCTATGTCGAGAAAACCATTTTTCTCTATTTCGTTTTTTGCGGCGGTCAATGTTGCTGGATTCATCTCACTCATTTTTTTCGGGATTGCAATATTCCACTTCACAATCGGATTTTTAAAAATTCTTTTTTCCTGGTTGTATTAATAGTATTATATATTATTTATAAAAAAGAGTTTATTATTATTACAGCTGTGGATTCGTGGAAAAGATTCTACACAAAATTACGTAGTTATGATTATCAACATTAGAAGCAATAGTAATCCACAAGTAAAAATGATACCAGCCGCGGTTTCCACCGGCATATCCACAGACTTGTGGATAGTGCTTTCTGGAAAAATAGTATACCAAAAAAACAAAAAGGTCTGTGAATAGAATATGAATTAACTATGAACAACCAACACTAACAGTTCTTAGTTTAGGGTTTTGCACCCTAAACTATCCAAGCGTTCTGTTTCATATTAACGTTTCACCAACTCTTATTAACACAAAAATTTTTTGCCAACACGCTCTTGGGGACAAAAAGTTTCAGTTTGCAAACAAGTTCGGTAGTGTCTCATTTTGTTTTTGAACCACAGACACTGAGTTCACCGAGAAACACAGCGGTTATCACCGTGTAACTTAGTGTCACTGTGGCTCTCTGGTTTTATTTCAATTTCAAACTGAGCCACTACTATAAATTCGTCTTAGAACTTAATAGAAATTAAAAAACTAACTTTACTATTCTCAAAACTTAACGTATGAAATACCTGAATAAGTTCTTGCTTGTTATCATCTTCTTCTTATATAGCGCGATTTCATTTGCCAACGAGGGCATGTGGTTACCGCTGCTGCTCGAAAAACTGAATGAAAAAGAGATGAAAAGCCTCGGGATGAAGATCAGCGCAAAAGACATCTATAACATTAATAGCGGAAGTCTGAAAGATGCCATAGTAAGTCTCGGAGGATTTTGTACGGGAGAAATTATTTCAGGCAAGGGGCTTGTTCTTACTAATCATCATTGTGGTTTTGATGCTGTGCAAAACCACTCAACACTTGAACACAATTATATAAGAGACGGCTTTTGGGCAAAGAGTAACAGGGAAGAACTTCCTAATCCCGGATTGTTTGTAACCTTTATTGTCCGCATAGAGGATGTGACAAAACAAATATTAAATGGAGTAACCGCCGCAATGAACGAATCGGAAAGACAATCTCAGGTAGATAAGAATGCAGAGGCCTTGCGGGCGACAGTGAAGAAAGAAAGCTATCAAAAAGTATTGATCCGCGGATTTTTTGAAAACAATCAATACTTCCTTTTTATCACCGAAACATACAATGACGTTCGTCTTGTTGGTGCCCCTCCATCCGCAATCGGGAACTTTGGAAAAGATACTGATAACTGGATGTGGCCACGTCATACGGGCGATTTTTCCATGTTCCGTATTTATGCAGGCAAGGATAATAAACCAGCCGACTATTCGCCCGACAACATTCCTTACACTCCCAAAAAATCATTGACCATTTCATTGAACGGAGTAAAAGCGGGCGACTTTACCATGGTGTTTGGTTTTCCGGGCAGAACCATGGAATATTTGCCAGGCTCAGCCGTTGAGCAAATAATGACAGTAAATGACCCGGCAAAAATTTCTATCCGCGAAAAAGCATTAACTGTAATTGATGAATTTATGCGGAAGGATGAGCAAATCAGAATTCAATATGCATCAAAATACGCCGGCATTCAAAACGCATATAAAAAATGGCAGGGCGAAGTACTTGGTCTTACAAGAACAGGCGCACTTGGAAAAAAGAAAGTCTATGAGGCAGAGTTTCAAAAAAGGGTTCTAGCAAACCCTCAATGGAAAACATCTTATGGCGCGGTGCTTCAGGATCTGAATAATGCTTATGCAGAAATAAAGCCCTATGGGTTTGCAAGAGATTACTATAACGAGATAATAAGTAAAATAGAATTATTTACAGTTGCAGGGCAATTAAATTCACTTGTAAACGCATTTGACCAGGGCGGCGAAGCGGCGTATGGAAAGAGAAAAAAAGAAGTCACGGATTTCCTTACGCATTTTTTTCCTGAACATAACAGCCAGGTAGATAAAAAACTATTTGCTGCATTGATGAAGATGTATGTGGAGGACCAACCAAAAGAGAATGTTTCTCCGTTGATGAAAGAAAGATCTTTGACGACAACAGAAGACTTTGAAAAGCTGGCAGAAAAAGTCTATAACGAAACCAGCATATTAGATTCAAAAGCAGTTAACGAGAAGCTGCAACAATCCACAAATGACGTATTAAATTTTATCCGCACCGACAATGCTGTCAAACTATTTAATGATATTCTAAAAACATATCAATCGCAGGTACAGGGGAAGCTGAACGAAATTCAAACCCGGATCAATAAGTTGCAGCGAACCTATATGCAGGCGCAGATGGATGTTTTTAAAGAAAGAAAATTTTATCCTGATGCCAACAGCACGTTGCGGATGACTTATGGAACTGTAAAAGGGTACGAAGCCAGGGATGCAGTGACCTACGATTTCTATACTTATCTCGATGGCGTGATGGAAAAATATAAACCCGGCGATTATGAATTTGACGTTCCTGAAAAATTAAGAGCACTATACAAGGCCAAAGACTATGGGCCTTATGGGGTGGGTGGAAAACTGCCCGTTTGCTTTATAGCATCCAATCACACGACCGGCGGAAACAGCGGGAGCCCGGCGCTTAATGCGAATGGTCATTTGGTTGGTCTTAATTTCGATCGTGTATGGGAAGGTACAATGAGTGACATAAATTATGACGCTTCCATTTGCCGTAACATCATGGTGGATATCCGCTATGTGTTATTTATCATCGACAAATTCGCGGACGCGAAACATCTGATTAAAGAAATGAATATTGCAGGCGGTCCAAAAATTTAGAGGCTGTCAGCTTCGTTTACAAATCCCGGCAGCAGTTCCGGCTGTTCGCTTGTAGTCCGCCGCCAAAGGCATTTTTATGGGGAAAGCATCAGCTGGCGGCAGCGATACCGCTTCCATCCCTGTCTGCCACAGGCAGGCGGCAGCCCATCAGCAGAAGAGCAACACTCATCAAAAGAAAGCCAGTTTTTCCCCAGTTTTTCCCCTATTTTTGCCGTCCTTTTTATCACCCTATAATATTATTATGTCAGTTATTCAGAGTATTCGTGAAAAGTACGCAAAGTGGGCTGTAGTGGCTATTGCTTTAGCACTTTTGGGATTCATTCTTACGGATTATTTCCAGGCGAAAGAGAGAATGGGCCCGGGGAATTCTTCAACACTTGGATCGGTGAATGGAAAAAAAATTGATTGGGTCGATTTTGAAACAAGACTTAAGGCCATGGATGAGCAGGCACAGGCACAGGCCCAGCAACAAGGTCGGGAAATCTCCGAAGCAGAAAGACAGCAAAACAATGAAAGACTGTGGAACCAGGATGTAGAAGAGATTATTATGGCATCGGAGTTTAAAAAAGTTGGCATTGATATAGGAAAAAAAGAATTTAATGATTGGTTATTTGGACAAAATCCGCCTCCCGACCTGAGACAGCGTTTTTCTGATCAGCAGGGGAACTATGACGGGGCTGCGGCCCAGAATGCAATCAATCAAATGAAGAGAAGCACAAATGAGAATGAAAAAAAACAATTGGATGCTTACCTGGCTACGATGGAGTATGGCCGCAAATTGGAAAAATACAATGCCCTTCTTAGCAATTCTATTTATTATCCCAAATGGTACGTTGAAAAGCAAAATGCAGAAGCAGCCGGCTTAGCTAAGGTTTCTTTCGTTAGTTATCCTTATTCAAAAATTCCCGACAGTGCAGTAAAAATAGAGGACAAAGAGATAGAAGAGTATGTAAGCAAGCACAAAGAACAATTTAAGCAGGAAGAGGGCCGCAGCATTGCCTATGTTGTCTTTGATGCGGCACCAACTGCCGCGGACTCGGCAGCTGTAAGAAAGCAGGTAGAAGAACTGAAAGCAGAATTTGCGGCCGATACCACACCTGCAAAATTTTTATCGCGGTACGGAAGTACGATGGGATATTTTGATGGATATAACGGCGAATCGCAGATCCAGGTTCCTGCAAAGGACAGCATTTTTGCACTTGCAAAAAACGCCGTATATGGTCCTTATCTTGATGAGCACACTTATGTATTGGCAAAACTTATAGATACGAAGCCACTGCCAGACTCTGTAAAAGCAAGGCATATTCTTATTCCAACAATGGATCCGCAAAGCGGGCAACAGCTTCTTGATGACTCAACCGCTAAAAAAAGAATTGACAGCATTGATGTGGCTATAAAAGGAGGAGCACGATTTGATTCGCTTGCTATGAAATACTCCAGCGATCAAAGCAGTGCCGTAAAAGGAGGGTTACTTTCTAATCCTCAGAATCCGGCAACCAATTATTATACCTATGGCACAATGGTAAAAGAATTCAATGATTTTTCTTTTGAAGGGAAAAAAGGAGAGATGAAAGTTGTTAAAACAGTTTTCGGCTACCATTTAATCGAAATACTTGATCAGAAAAATTTTCAGCCACATTATAAAGTTGCCTATTTCGCCAAGAATATCACCGCAAGTGAAGAAACAGAACAAAAGGTTCTTGAAGATGCCAGCAAATTTGCAAGTGACAGTAAGGACCTAAAATCATTTGAAGCCAACATCGCTAAGGCCAAATATGTGAAAATGCAGGCGAATAACATTAAGCCGAATGATATTTTCATCCAGGGAATTGACGCTTTTGGCACCAGCCGATCACTTGTAAGAGAAATTTACAAAGCTGATAAAGGCGATGTGTTAAAGCAGGAAAGAGTTGGCGATATGAAATCAGGTTATAAATATATCGTGGCAGCGGTGACCGACATTTTGAAGGAAGGAACACAGCCGGCATATATTGCAAGACCTGCCGTAGAACGTATCCTTAAAGACAAAAAGAAAGCCGAACAGATTAAGCAAATGATTGGCAGCGTAACAACATTAGAAGCAGCTGCCGCTGTCCTAAAGGATTCAATAATCGTAGCAGACAGTGTTCGCATAACAGGAGCCAGGCAGCTCGTAGACGCCAAAGTTCTTGGCGCGGTTTTCAACCCGGCAAATAAGGGAAAGGTGATTCCAGAAGCGATTGCGGGTAGCTCCGCCGTATATGTTGTAAGAGTTGATGATTTCACAACCACTTCAGTTGTCACGGCAGATGTTGAAATGCAAAAGAACCAATTGAGACAAAGGGCAAAGCAAATGCAGGCGGTATACAGCTCGCCAACGAGGGTACTCAAGGAACAGGCGAATATTAAAGACAACAGGCGGGATTTTTATTGACCATAATCCATTGATCAAATAGTTAACAGCCTGGCACTGACAACAAAGAGTACCAGGCTTTTTTGCGCCGCTTTTCGTAAACAAAAGAACAATAGCTGAGCTATTTTTGCACTAAGAATGAGTGACCAAATTATCAATAAAGTTGCCGAAAGTGGGTTAATAACAATTGACCTTGAAAAATACCTGCCTTTAAAAGAAGAAATGGCGGTATTCGACCTAAAAGATTTTCTTTTTATGGGAATGATATTAAAAGAAAAGGATTTCAGAGAAGCCCTAAAGCAACACGATTGGGAGAAATACAGGGATAGAAACGTCGCTATAACCTGTTCTGCTGATGCAATTATTCCTGTATGGGCCTATATGCTTGTAACTTCTTACCTGCAACCGGTGGCAAAAACAACGTTGGTAGGAAGTGAAAGGGATGTTCATAAAGCCATCTTTTTAAACAATATTTCTTCAATAAATGTTGCTGAGTTTTCCGATAAACGCATTGTGTTAAAAGGCTGTGGTGAAACACCGATTGACGATTTTGCTTATGCAGAAGCAACCCGCAAACTCCTGCCCGTTGCAAAAAGTATTATGTATGGGGAACCCTGTAGCACGGTCCCTGTTTATAAAAAGAAATAACATTTATCGGACTCATCGATAACAGGAAAAATTTTACCTTAACAGACTAAAGAACCGAGTTAATGAAAAAGGCCTGGTGGGTTTTATTGCTTGTCATTATTGCCGTTGTGGCCACATCTATATTCTTATATGGAAAGAATCAGACCAAGGAAAGACTTCCTGCCAAAGTTGATTTCAATAATCATATAAGACCCATACTTTCAGATCGCTGTTTTAAGTGTCATGGACCGCACGCAGAACAAAGACAAGCCAACCTGCGACTTGATATTGCCGACAGCGCCTTTGCAGCGTTGAAAGAAAGCCCGGGATCTTTTGCAATTGTTCCAGGCGACCCCTTGCATTCAGAAGTGTTCCTTCGCATTTCTTCGACGGATACATCGGAACAAATGCCACCACCATCATCAAACGTTTCACTTTCAGCGTACGAAATAAAACTGATCGAAAAATGGATCAAGCAGGGTGCTGAATACAAACCGCATTGGGCATTTATTGCACCTCAACCACAGCAATTACCCGAAATAGAAAATAAAAAATGGGTAAGGAACGAGATCGATCGTTTTGTTCTTGACAAAATGGAGGCAATGAATCTTTCACCAAATGAACAGGCCGATAAAGAAAGATTGTTGAAAAGAGTTTGTTTTGACTTAACGGGTCTGCCGCCAACAATTGAAATGCAGGAAAAGTTCTTGAATGATAATACTGCAAACGCATATGATAAAATTGTTGATGAGCTATTGGCTAATCCTCACTACGGTGAGAAAATGGCCGTTAACTGGCTTGATGCAGCAAGATATGCCGACAGTCATGGCTACCAGGATGATGGATTACGAACCATGTGGCCCTGGCGGGATTGGGTGATCCACGCATTCAATAAGAATTATTCTTATGAGAAATTTGTTACGTGGCAGCTCGCCGGTGATCTCCTTCCGGTGCCAACCAAGGAAATGCTGCTTGCTACAGGATTTAACCGAAACCATAAAATAACCCAGGAAGGAGGAGTTATCGACGAAGAATATCGGCTTGAATATGTAACTGATCGAACCAACACATTTGCTAAAACCTTTTTAGCAATGACATTTGAATGTGCCAAATGTCATGATCATAAGTTTGACCCGATTCCACAAAGATCATATTACAGCACATTTGCTTTTTTTAACCAGATAAACGAAAAAGGATTGCTTGGCGATATTACACTTGCTTCACTGGCAGATCCGCCAAACATGAAGATCAGCAGCGATGATGTGAAAAATGTTTTACGATTCATTAATAAAAAGGACACAGCGGCAGTAATGGTTATGATCATGAAGGATAGCAGCAAGGTAAGGACCACACATGTCTTGAAAAGAGGAGTCTATGATCAACCCGGAGATTCGGTTACATTTGATACGCCACCGGAGATTTTCCCATTTGATTCGACAAGGCTCGATAATAACAGGCTTGGCCTCGCCAAATGGCTGTTTGACAAAAAACATCCTTTAACTGCAAGAGTTTTTGTAAACAGGATCTGGCAGGAATTTTTTGGAAGAGGCCTTGTAAAAACTTCAGGAGATTTTGGGATGCAGGGCGAACCGCCCTCGCATCCTGAATTACTGGACTGGCTTGCACTGGATTTTATGAACAATGGATGGAATATAAAACGATTGATAAAACAAGTCGTGATGTCTGCTACTTATTGTCAATCATCTGTGGTTACCAAAGAAAAGCTTTCAAAAGATCCGGAGAATATTTTTCTTTCCAGGTCATCACGAGCAAGATATGCCGCAGAATTTGTTAAAGATATTGTGTTGTCAAGCAGTGGTTTAATGAATAAGGAAATTGGTGGCCCCAGCATCAAACCATATCAGCCCAAGGGGATCTGGGAATCATCAACATCCGGTCGTGGCCAGTTAGCAAGATATGTGCAGGATCATGATGAAAAATTGTATCGTCGCGGCATGTATACATTTATCAAGCGTACTGTTCCCCCGCCATCCATGTTGACGTTTGATGGGGCAAACCGGGACCAGTGCGAAGTAAAAAGGGTTAGAACCAATACGCCACTACAGGCATTGGTTCTATTAAATGATCCGCAAGTGCTGGAAGCAGCAAGGGTATTAGCAGAAAAACTATCCCTGGAAAAACTTACGGATGAACAACGAGTTGAAAAAGCGTTTCAAATGATCATTTGCAGAAAGGCAAATGAAAAAGAAAAGCAAATCCTTTTTGACTATTATAAAAAAGAAAAAGAGCAGTTTCTAAAGCAACCGGCAAAAGCAGAAAGTTTCCTGAAAGTAGGGGAATACAAGCATGAGAAAGTTTCAGATAAAGTCGCAGCTGCTGCACTAATGCAGGTTGTTCATACAATTTATAATATGGAAGAGGCCATTACAAAAACATAAAACCAACCCCCTGTCCCCGTAAAGGGGGAACTTAAGAAGAAAATTGTTTTTTTTATAGTGACAGTGAAAATGATGAGAGATTAAATTGTGAAGAGCAGGATTACTAAGAGGCTCAAGAACGACGTAACAGAAAACGATTGTAGTATGAGGTTGATATTGTAAAAAGAAATTTCATGGCAAACGAATTTTTTGAGAACAGGCTGAACATTACCCGCAAGCATTTTCTTGGCAAATTAAGCCTTGGGATCGGTAGTGTTGCATTAGGATCTTTACTGGTTAAAGATCTTTTCAGCAGCGGAACAGAAGACCCGTTATCACCTGTTGGTCTTCCTCACTTCGCACCCAAAGCGAAACGTATTATTTATCTCTTTCAAAACGGAGCACCATCACAGCTGGAAAGTTTCGATTACAAACCGACATTGAATAAAATGCTGGGACAGGATCTTCCTGCATCTATAAGAATGGGCCAGCGTCTTACGGGTATGACATCTAACCAGGAAAAGTTTCCAATGGTAGGGTCAAAGTTTGAATTCAAACAATATGGTGAATCGGGGATATGGATGAGTGAACTGTTTCCAAACATTGGGAAGATTGCTGATGATATCTGCGTGATAAAAACAATGCATACTGAGGCGATCAACCATGATCCTGCATTGACATTTATACAAACAGGAGCACAACAGGGCAATCGGCCAAGTATGGGCTCATGGCTTAGCTATGGTTTAGGAAGCGAGAATAAGAATCTTCCGGCGTTTTGTGTATTGCTTTCAAGAGGAAAAGGAAATGGACAGGGCGTTTACTCAAAACTCTGGACAAATGGTTTTCTTGACAGCGTACACCAGGGAGTGCAATTCAGTAACAGTGATGAAAGGGTTTTATATCTTAATAACCCTGAAGGCACAGATAAATTGGACAGAAGAAGAATGTTAGATGAGTTGGCAAAACTGAATGCTTTATCATTCCAGGAATTTGGCGATCCCGAGATAAAAACTAAAGTAGAGCAATACGAAATGGCATATCGCATGCAGACGGCCGTGCCGGAGCTTACCGATCTTTCCAAAGAATCTGACCAAATAATAAAAATGTATGGCCCGGAATGTTTGGTACCAGGAACCTACGCAGCGAATTGTTTGCTTGCAAGAAAACTTTCCGAGGCCGGGGTAAGATTTGTTCAACTGTATCACCAGGGTTGGGATCAGCATGGAAATCTTGTTGGTGAAATGCCCGGACAGGCAAAAGATACTGACCGCGCATCCGCAGCCCTGGTAATGGATCTTAAACAAAGAGGATTGCTTGATGAAACATTGGTGATCTGGGGTGGGGAGTTCGGAAGAACAAATTATTGCCAGGGCGAATTGACAAAAGAAAATTACGGTCGTGATCATCATCCAAGATGTTATAGCATATGGATGGCAGGTGGGGGAATTAAACCTGGTACCAGTTATGGGGAAACCGATGAGTTTGGTTATAACATTGTAAAAGATCCGGTTCATATAAATGATTTCCATGCAACAGTTTTGCACCTGATGGGATTGAGTCATGAAAAATTAGTTTTCAAACATCTTGGGCGGCGTTACCGGTTAACAGATGTTGCCGGAGAGGTTGTAAAAGGAGTCCTCGCATAAAAAAGTAGAATGAAATTATTCCAGCGCATTTTATCCAGTCTCAGCTTTTTTATCATTGTGATGCTGTTGTTTTTGTTGTTCTTTCAAAACAAAGTATCGTTGCCCCCTTCAATCCAGGCTGTGGGAAGAATGCATCCGCTACTTCTCCATTTGCCGATTGGATTGCTTGTTATTTCTTTTATTCTTTGGATTGGTAAAAAAAATATTGAAGCCTCATCTTTCCAAAAGATATTTATTCTTGTATTACAGGTTACCGCATTTACTGCATCACTGACTGCACTGATGGGCTTTTTTCTCTCAAGAGAAGGAGGGTATGATGAAAATATTCTTTTAAAACATAAAGTGCTGGGAATTATAACTGCCATTTTATCTTATGCGCTTTTATTGATCTATCAAGCTGATCCGGAAAAGAAATTTCTTTTTGGAACAGCCGTAACATTATCATTAATAGTAATGGTAATAGGTAGTCATTTCGGCTCTACTCTCACACATGGAGAGGGATTTGTATGGCAACCGCTGCAGGGAGAAGAAGAAATTGAAGAGCAAAGGATCACTGACAGCAGCTCGCTGTTTGCAGCTGCCGTTCGGCCAATCCTTAAGTCAAAATGTTTCTCCTGTCATAATGAAAGGAAGGCAAAGGGCGAGTTGATCATGACAACAGAGGAAAAAATTTTAGAAGGAGGAAAAAATGGCCCAATATGGAAATCCGGCGATGCGTTGAACAGCCATATCATTCAAAACATCGATTTGCCCGAAGAAGACAAAAAACATATGCCGCCAAAAGGGAAACCCCAACTGAGCCAGGATGAGAGGGATTTTTTATTCGCGTGGATACAATCCGGCGCCGATATGAAAAGACCGCTGAAAAGCTATTCTGACGATGACACGCTAAAAATCCTTGCATCCAGATTTGTTCATTTGCCTGATGAACAGATTGAAAAGGAATATTTGTTTGCGGCAGCGCCTTTTTCCTTACTTGAGAAATTAAGTGGCGCATTTTGTTCCGTATTTCCTTTGTCACAGTATTCTCCGGCTTTACAGGCAGATTTTTTTGTCCGGGAAAAATTTGACAGGAGTAAACTTGATGAGCTTTCTAAAGTAAAAGAGCAGCTTGTTGTTCTTAATCTCGGCAATATGCCTGTTACAGATGCCGACATGAAAACAATTAATCAATTTACTAATCTTGAAAAACTAATATTAAATAATTCCGCAATTACAAATAGCGGGCTAAACGAAATTAAGAAACTGAAAAGGCTTCGATCGCTTTCACTTGCAGGAACAAAGGTTGACAAAAACGCTGCGGAATCTTTTTTACAACTTGATTCTTTAAAAGAGGTTTTTATCTGGAACACTAATATTTCTCCTGCTGAAGCCGAAGAGCTGCAAAAACAATACAAAAGAATTGTTTTTAACCGTGGGTATGTGCCGGACGATAGTGAAATACTTACATTGACTCCGCCCGCAATAAAGAATGAAGAGTTTATTTTAAATGCGAATGAAACGATTGATTTAAAACACCAGGTACCCGGTGTAACAATACGTTACACAACGGACGGAAGCGACCCCGATAGCACAAGTTCTCCGGTGTACAGTAAACCCATTTCTACCAATGGTTTTACAATGATAAAAGCAAGGGCAGTAAGAACCGGATGGTATAGCAGTCCTACGGCGGCATTTTCTTTCTTTAAAAAGGGATTGAGGCCAACAAGAGCAGAGTTAATAAATCAGCCGAATGAAAAATATAGGGGCGAGGGAGCGGTGACCTTAACGGATTTAAAAAAGGGGTTGGCAGAAAGTCATGGTGATGCCACGTGGCTTGGCTTCAGGGAAAAGCCATTTGCAGCTTTCTTTTATTTTGATACAGCGCAAACGGTCAGCAGCATTTCGATAAGTTACAATAAAAGTATACAGGCTTATCTTATGCCACCGCTGGAAATTGAAATATGGGGTGGCGATAATAAGAATAAATTAAAACTATTAAAGAAGGCATTCCCAAACCAACCAACAAAGGAAGAAAAGGATGCAGTGATCGTTGAGGGCATCAAATTGGATATCGACCCTTCAGCGTATAAATGTTTTAAAATAATTGCAAAGAACGTTACGAAGTTACCAGCATGGCATCCGGGAAAGGGCGACAAGGGTTGGTTATTCATCGACGAAATATTTTTTAACTAAGCAATATGAAAAGAAAAGAATTTATCTATAACAGTAGCTTACTGATTGCCGGAAGCATGATTGCCAGAGAGCAATTAGCCGAGGTCGTTAATGGCGAGATAATTTATGGACAGAATGAAAAACGATACAAACTGGTTAAGGACTGGGTAAAAGCAGGTCCGGCAACAGTCCCGGTGAACGATTGCCATGAAATGGTGCAGGATGCAAAAGGCAGAATTGTTTTATTAACCAACGAAACAAAGAACAATGTTATATTTTTTAGTAAGGATGGAAAATTGTTGGAGACATGGGGTCATGATTTTCCGGGGGCTCATGGACTTACGATCTGGGGTGATAAAGAACAGTTTCTATTTGTTACTGATACTGAAAAAAATGAATTCTATAAAACAACCGTCGACGGAAAAATCTTGCAGGCATGGAAATATCCTGTGGAGTCCGGTAAATATGATGATCCAAAAAAATTTGTTCCAACAGAAACAACGGTCACAAAAGCAGGAGAAATATATGTTGCTGATGGTTATGGCAACCAATACATAACACATTACGATGCGCAGGGAAAGATCAAAAACATTTTTGGTGGACGAGGAAACGAAGAAAAAAATCTTGATAACGCACATGGTATTACCATTGACAATCGCACAACGCCTGAAACATTAATTATTACAGACAGAACGCGATGCTGCTTTAAAAGGTTTTCAATGAACGGGGATTATATTGAGACCATTTCTTTACCGGGAGCCTGTGTTTGCCGCCCTGTTATCAGGGGAAATTATTTATATGCAGCAGTACTTCGATCCCCTACTCTTGATAATGCCGACTCGGGATTTGTAATTGTTTTGAATAAACAAAGCAAAGTGGTTTCGGTTCTTTGCGGGTCAGTAGCGGTTTATGAGAACGGAAAACCCAAGCCTTTTTATCAAACCGATAAATTATTTAAACACCCTCATGATGTCATGGTCGACGATGAAGAAAACCTGTATGTATGTCAGTGGAGCTCGGGCAAAGTGTATCCTTATAAATTTGAGCCGGTAAAGTAAATTGAGTCATGATCATCCGCGTAGCAAGCAAAAAAGATATTGAGCAACTCTGCGTTTTGTTTGATAAATACAGGATCTTTTACAAACAGCGGCCGGATATTTCTTCAGCAAGATCATTTTTGAAGAAGAGAATGAAAAGAAAGGAGTCTGTGATTTTTGTTGCTGAAGAAAGAAATGAATTGATTGGATTTACACAACTCTTTCCGATTTTTTCTTCTGTAAGCATGCAAAGAACCTGGCTGCTCAATGATCTTTATGTAAATGAGAAAGCCAGAGGAATCGGGGCTGCAACCGCTTTACTAAATGCTGCAAAAGAGTTTGGAGCAGAAACAAAATCAAAATGGTTGTTATTGCAAACCGCGGCCGACAACCTTACAGCACAGAAATTATATGATAAAAATGGATGGGTGAAGGAGACGGATTCTTTCTATCGAAAAGATATTTAGAACCAACCTCTTTTCCGAAACATCCAGAGCATCACAATAGGAATAGCTAACATTACCAGCACGGCGCCAAGAAATCCATAGGGGTTATGCAGCCAGGGGATAGTATCAAAGTTCATCCCGAAAATACCACCGATTACTGTAGCCGGGGCAAGCAAACAAGTTACTATGGCCATTACCTTCATCACCTCATTCATCTTCAGGTTAATGTTATTTATGTAGAGGTCATGCATGTTAATCATCATATCCCGATAGGTTTCGCTTAAATCATTTGCCTGGACAATGTGATCGTACACGTCTTTGAAGTATTTGGTGCTGCGTTCATCGAGCAGCTCGCTGTCACTGCGGATAAAACCATTTACAAGGTCTCGCACCGGGGCCATATTTCTTTTCAATACAATCAATTCTTTACGCAGCTGGTTGATCTTTGCCAATGATCGCTGGGTGGAACTTCTTACTACTTCTTCTTCCAGGTCTTCTATTTGGTCTCCGAGGCTTTCCATCACAATAAAATAGTGATCAACGATAAGGTCGAGCATCATATAACACAGATAATCAGTGCCTGCCTGGCGAAGACGGCTGTTGGCTATTTTTAATTTTTCTCTTAGGGAGTTAAAAACGTCCCGGCTGGCATCTTCCTGGAAACTTAGTACAAAATTCTTTCCTAATACAATACTTATCTGTTCCTGCTCCACTGTATTTTTTTGTGTATTGTAGTACAGCATATTCATCAGGCAAAAGAGAATATTATCGATCTCATCCATTTTTGGCCGCTGATCTATGCTCATAATGTCTTCCTGGATCAAGGGATGCACAGCGAAGTAATTACATAGTGTTTCTACATCTGCTTTGCGAATACCATCAATATTGATCCATGTGACAGTCTGGTGGGACAAAAATCTAAAGCATTCCTTTACATCTTTCAGCTCCTCCATCTTGATGGCATCAGCATTGTAATCATAAACCGTGATTTTTATTTCTTTTGAATCTTCACGGAGCGGGATAATGGTTGGGTTCTGACTTAATATTTCGCGTGTTCGTTTGGTGCCGAATAGGTTAAGCGGCACTAAATAGCGGAGATATTTTTCCGGCGTGAGCTTTACGTTCATTAGAATAGTAAGTTAGGAAAGATTTTGTTTAAAAAGAAAGTGAAAATTCAGCGGGAGTTAAACATCTTTTTTGCTTTTGCCAGGTCTTCCGGCGTATCGATTGCAATATTATCATAATCGGTTTCCGCCATCTTTATTCTTATCCCATTTTCCAAATACCTGAGTTGCTCCAGTTTTTCTGTTTTCTCCAGTATGGACTGTGGCCATTGGGTAAATTTTATCAACGTTTCTTTTCTATATGCATAAACGCCAATATGCAAAAAATATTCTGCACCCATTTCTTCGTCCCGCAGGTAAGGAATCACACTCCTGCTGAAATACAGCGCAAAACCCGATCGGTCTGTAACCACTTTTACATTATTTGGATTTCGGGCTTCCTCTTTTGAAATTTTTCTCATCAATGAAGCAACCTGAACAGCAGGATCCTCAAAAAGCCGGGTCAGATTTTCTAACGGTTGTTTTTTTATAAATGGCTCATCGCCTTGTATATTTATGATCACATCAACATTCATTGCCGAAACAGCCTCTGCTATTCTATCGCTTCCGCTTTCATGTTCTTTTTTACTCATGATCGCCTTACCACCGTTGGACGTTATTTCTTTATAGATGATTTCACTGTCGGTTACAACAAAAACACCATGAAACAATTCTGTAGCCACCGCATTATCATATACATGGCGGATGATCGTTTTATTTCCGAGCACCTGCATCAGTTTACCGGGAAAACGGGTAGCCGCATAGCGGGCGGGAATCACGGCAACAATATTCATTTTGGAAAGTTAATAAAAGCAGTTAACCATTCAGTTTTTGGAAAGGCTTTTTCAATAAAGCAACAAGGTCTTCATCTTTTTCATTTGGATAATAGCGATCGAGACCATAGCGAATTTCTTTTGGATCGAGTGTTTTGAAGGTCCCAAAAATTCTATCCCATATAGAGAATACACCGCCATAATTGCTATCAGTATACGGCTGTTTCCAGTGATGATGAACTTTATGCATATTCGGAGAAACAAGGACATAGCTCATGATCTTATCTATTGGGCGCGGCAATGAAATATTTGCATGCGTGACTCCGGTAAACACTGTTAACAGCGTCTGGTAGATCATTACTCCATACATCGGGGCGCCACTTATTACAATAGCGATCAGGAAAAACAAACCACGCCATACGCTTTCCAACGGATGATGCCGGAGACCACTGGTAACATCAACATTATTGTCTGTATGATGAATGATATGCATGCGCCAGAACAAAGGGATCTTATGTTCGATAACATGGGAAAGCCATGCGCCAAAAAAATCAAGCAGTAAGGCGGAAATAATAATTGTGGCAACCACTGAAGCATTCAGCCAATAAACCAGGCCAAATCTCTCTTCTGCCGCCCAATCAGAGATCAGAACAATTAAAACACCAAAACCCGTATGAATAATGATATGTAGGAGAGTAAAAACGAAATTGACAGCCGCGTGCCGGGTTTTGTTTTTTTTATATTTCAGTGGTAACAGCGGAATAGCTCCTTCAATGATCCATAAAATAAGCAGGCTCCCGACAATGAATGCTAGTCTTTCGAGGGGTCGTTGTTCAAGGGTATCAAAATATTCCACCACGGATTGCCACATAAGGTCTAAGGCTTATTTGACGAAAAGTTACGTCAAAAATTGCTAATCGGAAGTGTTTGTTTCATTACTGCCTTCAAATTCACGTCCGCAATCAAAACAATGATATACCGTGTCTACGGGCATTGCATAGTTTGCAAACAGAAATCCGAAAATTGCACTAATCCAATTTGAGGCCTTACGAGGAGTACTTACCAGTTCTATGTTATGACTCTTACAAATAGGACACTCAATAGCTTGTTTGCGATTATCTTCTGTTTCCCTGAAAATTTCATAGGCCCGCTTAAAATCTTCTTTTTTTACAAGCAATTTTATTCCACCTACTACATTTGTCAGGATAGGGTTAATGGTAACCGTGTTTTCATCCTGCAGCCAGCATTCAATATCCTCGCTTTCTATACGGCTCATCAATAAATGGGCATCCATATAGTTATTAAAAGACTGAACGATCCTGAATTCCATTTCATAAAAATAAGAAAGCCGTCTCGCCTTCGGTGAAACGGCTAAAAATATTTGACTAACAAGTTTATTGATTAAGCATAAGGGGCATTACAAGCATCATCAGCTCTTCATTATCTTCATGCTCAGTAGGTTTTATAATTCCTGCTTTTGTAGGCGTAGATAATTCCATTTTCACATCATCACTATCCGCGGCATTAAGCATTTCGATTAAAAATTTGGCATTGAAAGCTATTGCAAGATCTTCGCCGTCATAACGGCACTTCATTCTTTCATCACCTTCAAAACTAAAATCAACATCCTGTGCGGTAAGCTCAAGTTCGCTTCCTGCAATCGTAAGTACAACCTGGTTCGTGCTTTTATTACTAAAGATTACAACACGACG
>JAICGN010000045.1 GCA_025923075.1 Chitinophagaceae bacterium | reverse complement strand
TGATTCTTCCGTTAGAACAATGCCCGGTATAAAAGATGTTTTTCCAATTAAGGTTTTAAATGATGAGCAGGTAAGAGAGTTTTTTGACACTATTACCTTCAACCAAGTGGTAGCGATCGTTGGAAAAACGACATGGGAAGTGATGAATGCTAAGAAGAAATTAAAGATCGAATGGGAACCAATTTCGGAACATACTATACAGAGAAACGCCTTTGGTGGTCGTACGCCAACAACAGTAACTATTCCCGCAGGATTAGAGAGTACAACAGAGCATAAGAAAAAAATGGCGGAGATGATGGAGAAGCCAGCAACTGTGGTGCGTAAAGATGGAGATCCTGAAGCGGCATTTAAAAATGCGGCACAAATAATAGAACGAACCTACTATGGACCATTCCTTGCACACAATTGCATGGAACCGATGAATTTTTTTGCCCACGTTGCAAATGAAAAAGCTGAATTGATCGGTCCATTGCAGAAAGCGGAGTTGACAGAAAGAACGCTGGCAACACGATTAGGAATTCCTGTGGAGAAAATCGATATTCAATTAACTCGTCTTGGTGGTGGATTTGGCAGAAGATCGTATGCTCATTGGTTGATCGAAGCTGCACTAATTTCTGAAAAACTAAATGCACCGATTAAACTTATTTATACAAGAGAAGATGATATGACATCAGGCATCTATCGTCCCACGTATACTGCAAAGTACCGGGCAGCTTTAGATGCGAATAAAAATTTGATTGCATTTCATGTTAAAGCTGGAGGTATTCCGGAAAATCCATTGGAAGCAAACCGGTTTCCTGCTGGTGCAGTCGACAACTATCTTGCTGAAAGCTGGACTATCAATTCAAATCTTACTACAGGATCGTTCCGTGCACCAAGATCCAATTTCATCGCTGCAGCAGAACAATGTTTCCTGGATGAATTAGCAGAAGCAGTTGGAAAAGACCCGATAGTTTTTCGTCTTGAACTGTTGGATAGAGTTATAAAAAACCCGGTAGGCAAAGACAATGATTATGATGCCAATCGTTATGCGGGAGTGTTGAAACTTGTTCGGGAGAAATCCGGTTGGGGAAAAACACAATCAAATGTACACAGAGGCGTAGCGGCTTATTTCTGCCATAACTCATACGTTGCACAGGTCGTGGATGTAAAACTCGAAAATGGTAAGCTGACAATTCCAAGAGTATGCAGCGCTACGGATTGCGGTATTGTAATAAATCCTGATGCAGCAGTCAATCTTACAGAAGGTTCAATTGTTGATGGCATTGGCACTGCCTTATATGGAAATATAAGTTTCAAGGATGGTGTGCCTGATAAAAATAATTTCAATTCATATAGGATGATCCGGCACAATGAATCGCCAAGAGCAATTGATGTGCATTTTGTACAGAATGATTTTGATCCAACAGGCCTGGGAGAACCGGCATATCCTCCCGTTTTTGGAGCACTCGCTAATGCATTGTATAAAGCAACAGGCAAACGTTTTTATGAGCAGCCATTTATTTCACAACTGAATAGTAGTCGCGGCGCCTGATTGATCAATTGAGTGATCTGTACTCGTTAGGAGAGTGGCCAACCCGTTGTTTAAATAAACGGGCAAAATGTTGTGGATACTTAAATCCTAATTCGTAAGCTATTTCACTTACCGATTTACTGAGATCAAATATTTTTTCTTTTGCTACATCGATCACTTTCGATTGAATATATTCCTGTGCTGTTTTTCCTGTTTCTTTTTTTATAAGGTCGCCAAAATAGTTTGAAGATAAATTCAGTTCACCTGCACACCAGGCTACAGAAGGCAAACCAATGGTTTGTGGCTTGTCAGATTGATAATAGTCGATCAACAGGCTTTCAAACTTTTCTAAAATTCCTTTATTCGCTGTGTCACGGGTGATGAATTGGCGGTCATAACGAAGGATACCAATGTCAAAGAGGACTCTGATTTAAATCCAGACAAAATATTAATTGTGTATTTGTCGCGGACAAACAATACAAAAGCAATTGCAGAGATCATTCAGCGGAATGTTGGTGGTGAATTGGTAGCAATCGAATTGGAAAAACCATATCCCGAAAATTACCAGGCTACGGTACAACAGGTGGTGAATGAAAACGAAACAGGTTATTTGCCACCTTTAAAAACAAAAATTGACAGCATTCAAAACTATGATGTGATATTCGTTGGCTTTCCTACCTGGGGTATGAAGATGCCGCCGCCAATTAAGACATTTTTACATCTAGATGATTTAAAAGGCAAAACAATAATTCCTTTCAACACGAATGCTGGCTATGGTGTAGGTAGTGGTTTTCAAACGGTAAAAGAGCTATGTCCGGATAGTAAAGTGTTGGAGGGTTTTGAAATTAAAGGAGGAATAGAAAGAGATCGCGTGTATTTTGTTATCAAGGACGAGAAGGCAAAAGAGGCAGAATCTAAAGTAAAGAGCTGGTTGCAGAAAATAAAAGTCGTCAAAGGTGTTAAAACACAGCAGTAGGAAGCGGAAGTCTTAATTAACAGTCGGGCTGTTTGATTTTCGTAGTTTTTTGTTTGGTGGTACTGAATGCAATTGATTTTATGTGTCTAACTTTAAGTTGCGTTATAAAAATAAATAGAACTTACCACCGTCACCGTCCCTTCTTTGAATCAAATTAGTAAATATTAAAGATTTACAAGATGGAAAATGCTAAAACTAATTACAGCAGACGGTCATTTCTGAAATCATCGGCCCTTGTTGGTGGCGGATTGATGATAAGCTTTAGCTCCCTAGCTAAATTAGGGCTTGATGATAAAGTAAGTGGGGTTGATCTGCCTGACCAATGGTATGAACTGACCGGGTATATCAAGATCACCCCGGATAACCTAATAAAGATCCTTAACCCTAATCCTGAGTTTGGGCAAAATGTGATGACCTCACTTCCTATGATTGTAGCCGAAGAGTTGGAGGCAGACTGGAAAAATGTAGTGGTAGAAATGGGGCCGCACGACAATGTGAAATTTGGACCGCAATTCACTGGCGGAAGCAATTCCGTGCGGATGTATTGGAAACTACTTCGCGAAGCAGGTTCAGCAGCCCGCCACATGTTATTGGAAGCTGCAGCTCAAACCTGGAGTGTCCCTGTAGAAGAATTGACAACTAAAGCTGGAATGATTTATCATGAAAAAAGTGGCAAGTCAGGAACCTATGGCAGCTTTGCCTCGAAAGCTTCAACCATTCCTATACCCAAAGGACCAAAGCTAAAAGATGTAAAGGATTTTAAAGTCGTGCGAAGCTCACAGAAAAATGTAGAGGGTTTGAAGATCGTATCCGGTCAGCCGCTGTTTGGCTTGGATTATAAACATGAAGGAATGTTGATCGCCATGATCCATCACCCGCCTGCATTCGGGATGAAGCTTAAATCTTTTGATGCAGCTCAAACCCTGAAAATGCCGGGCATCATAGATGTGTTTTCTCAAAAACTATATGAAGAAGGTTTTGAACTTGGCGGTTTCGATACACGAACATTCAACGATTTGCTGGTTGTGGTTGGTAAGACCACCTGGGAAGTAATTAATGCCCGCAAGAAACTGGTAGTTGAGTGGGAACCTGCCGGCGATATCAAAGAGACCGTGGCAGGCAGGGACGGAAAAAGAGAGGTTGTTGTTCCGGGAGAACTTGAAAATACAAGTACTCAATTAGCAAAAATGAAAGAACATGCAAACAAACCTGCCCAACAGTTAAGAAAAGATGGAGACCCTGAAACCGCATTCAAAAATGCGGCTCAGATCATTGAACGTACGTACACTGCACCGTTTTTGGCGCATAACTGCATGGAGCCAATGAATTTCTTCGCCCATGTTACGGATGAAAAAGCCTTATTGGTTGGTCCATTACAAGCACCAGGATGGACAAAACCCACGCTTTCAAAACTTCTAAAATTACCCGCCGACAAAATTGAGATCCAGATGACTCGCATGGGTGGCGGTTTTGGTCTTAGGGCATATGGACATTATCTTTCAGAGGCGGCGCTTATCTCAAAAAAAATAAAAGCTCCTGTGAAACTTGTATACACCCGTGAAGATGATATGACCTATGGTATCTATCGCCCCATGTACACGGCTACTTATCGTGCGGCATTGGATGCAAATAAAAATTTAATTGCATTTCATGTAAAAGGCGGCGGCATTCCTGAACATCCAATTCATGCAAACAGGTTTCCTGCCGGCGCAGTTGATAATTATCTTGCTGAAGGTTGGCAGATACCATCTAATATCACTATTGGGGCGTTCAGAGCTCCGCGATCAAACTTCAATGCGGCTGCCGAGCAGTCATTCTTAGATGAGATAGCAGAAGCAATGGGTAAGGATCCCATCGATTTCAGACTGGAACTATTAAAGAGAGCCAAAGAAAATCCTGTTGGTGAAAACAATGACTACAATGCTGACCGGTATGCAGGCGTATTGAAATTGGTTAAAGAAAAATCGGGATGGAATAAACCTGAAAATAAAAAATACAGCCGTGGAGTTGCTTCCTATTTCTGTCACAATTCATATGCAGCCCATGTGGTAGATATGATAAAGAGAGATGGACAACCTTATGTTGAAAGAGTTTTCAGTGCGATTGATTGCGGCATTGTGGTGAATCCTGATGCAGCAACGAATATGGTTGAGGGTGCTGTTGTTGATGGAATTGGAAATGCATTGTACGGGGGATTAACTCATAAGGATGGTGCTGCGGTACAAAATAATTTCAATCGGTACAGGATGATAAGATTCCACGAAGCACCAAAAAAGATCGATGTTCATTTTGTGCAGAATGATCTTGATCCTACAGGTTTAGGCGAACCACCGTTTCCACCGGTATTTGGCGCAGTTGCAAATGCATTGTATAAGAACACAGGCGAGAGATTTTATGAACAGCCATATAATTTACAATTGAACAAAACCAGCAGGGCATAAATTTTTTTTCATCATTTATATTTCAGTTATGATCACATTAAATATTAATAAGAAAAACTACAATGTAGATGTAGATCCCGAAACACCATTGCTATGGGTGCTTAGAGATGTTATTAATCTTGTCGGAACAAAATACGGCTGTGGTGTGGCACAATGTGGAGCATGTGTCGTTCATCTAAATGGTGAAGCAGTTCGTTCATGTGTTACAAAAGTGAGTAGGGCAGTAGGACAAAAAGTTGTAACCATTGAAGGCTTATCAGAAAAAAATGATCATCCTTTACAAAAAGCCTGGATAGAATTAGATGTTCCTCAATGCGGATATTGTCAATCCGGTCAGATCATGTCTGCCGCGGCTCTTCTAAGAGAAAACAAAAATCCAACTGAAAAGGATATTGATGCTGCGATGGCCGGTAATATTTGCCGTTGTGGTACATACCTGCGGATTCGTAAAGCGATACAATTAGCAGCTGAGATGCAACGAAAAGGAATAAAGATTCCATAGATACAAATTTTGAAACGTAAAACCATTCACATGCAACATCATTCCAAATTTGGAAAACCATCTTCCCTGCCGGTAAAAACAATAGCTGTTTTGTCAGTTTTTCTATCAGTAATTATATTAATGAGTTTTACTTTTAAAAACGGATCCAAGATCAGCAATACAAAACTTGAAATGATGAACAAGGATAGTGTTGAATCTGTAAAAGCTTTTATGGATGTATATAGAGTGTTGATGAGTCCACGGTGTGTGAATTGTCATCCTGCAGGTGATGTGCCATTGCAGGGAGACGACAGTCACTTACACTTGATGGCTCCTCAAAGAGGTAAAGATGGTAAAGGCATTAATGTTATGAAATGTTCAAACTGCCATCAACCAACAAACGTAGCAGGGTTAAATATGCCACCAGGCGACCCCAACTGGCATTTACCTCCGGCAAATATGAAAATGGTTTTCGAGGGAAGAACACCAAATCAATTAGCGAGGCAATTAGTGAATCCAAAAACAAACGGAAATAAAACTCTACAAAAACTAATTGAACATGCAGATGATGGTTTGGTCAAAGCGGGATGGAATCCGGGTGAAGGACGTACCGTTCCACCGTTGAGTCATGAAGAATTTAAAAAAGCATGGATTACGTGGATCAGGACGGGGGCTTATGCGCCGAGGCCTTAATGCGATTTTTATGAAACAGTTATTCATGCTTGTTCTTTGTGCATTCTCTCTCTTCGGCAGTTGTGCATCTTCTGATAAAAATAGTGCAGCACCTGGTCCAAAAATCTACAGCAACGATAATGCAGATCCAACAGGAAATAAAATGAGAATCAAAGTTGGTAATCATACTTTCGTTGCAACACTATATGACAATGCAACTGCTGCCGCATTCAAAGCCATGCTGCCGATCACGGTAAATATGGTGGAGTTAAACCGAAATGAAAAGTATGTCGATTTGTCCAGCGATCTTCCTACCAACGCATCTAATCCCGGAACTATAAAAACAGGTGATTTGATGTTGTACGGCTCTAATACATTAGTACTTTTCTATAAGACATTTTCTACTTCTTACTCGTACACAAAGCTTGGACGCATTGATGATGTTGAGGGACTTTCCGATGCAGTAGGGTCGGGCAACGTCACGGTTATTTTCGAGTCAGATTAGAAGACGAATTTGGTTTTTGAATGATGTAACGCTGTCGTTTTGTTATTAATACGGGATCTTTGAAGCAATAAGCGTCATTAGTGAATGGCAAAAATATTCATCACTGGTTCAGCAGATGGTCTTGGACAACTGGCAGCAAAAGCATTGATCGATCTTGGGCATCAGGTTGTACTTAATGCACGCAATACAGACCGCGGAAAGCAAGCGATGAATAAAACACCGGGTGCAGAGGATGTACTAATAGCCGACCTTTCCGATATTGAGGAAACAAAAACATTAGCGTCAAAAGTGAATGCTTTAGGAAGGTTCGATGCGGTAATTCACAATGCTGGTGTTTACCGGGCTTCAGCACCAGAAATTTTTACTGTCAATACTTTAGCGCCATACCTTCTCACTTGCCTGATTCAAAAACCTAAGCGGTTAATCTACTTAAGTTCGGGAATGCATTTACATGGGCGTTCGAAATTTGACAATTTCAAAAACAATCATAGCGAAATAACGTATTCCGATTCGAAACTGCATGTGGTGATGCTTTGTATGGCAACTGCACGAAAATGGCCAGCTATTTATTCCAATGCAGTGGACCCAGGTTGGGTTCCAACAAGGATGGGTGGCCGCAGTGCACCGGACAACCTGCAAAAAGGATATGAAACACAGGTGTGGCTCGCTGTAAGCAATGATGAAAAAGCGAAAGTAGGTGGCCGTTATTTTTTTCATCTCAAAGAAAGATCTCACAATCATGAAGCTGATGATGTCCAACGACAAGAAAGATTCTTACAGTTGTGCGAAGAAATTACTGGAGTTTCACTTTCCAATAATATTTGAAGTTCGTAACTACCTATTTCCTTTTTGTTAATTCCTGAGCCTGCACTTTTTGCTTGTTCCATATCTAAAGTTTATAATGATGGATTCTAAATTCCAGGCAGCGGTTAATGGTTCTGACGTTCAAGTCCCGGGGAACCAAACTCATCCTGATACACCAATTTGTTTTCACCGTTCGTTAATCTCACATAATCAACAGCGCCTGTACCCAGGAACTGGTAAGCAATGCCGACTATTTTGCCAAAATCTTTTTTAAAGTTGATTGTGTAAATATTCTGTCCATCAAGATAAATAACGGCTTTTTTATTTTCTACCTGTATTTGTAAATGCTGCCATTTATACACATCGCGACCGAATACAGAAAGATCAGTTGACATACCGTTAAGTGTGACCTCACCCATTTTAATACCGAGATCTCTTTCGCATCCTTTTTTCACTACACTCGCATAAAAGATATGCTCTTCGCACATCACCACCACTTGAAAACCGGGACAGGGGGTTGTGTTGCTGCTGTCGCAGATAGTCCTTGTATCAATTGAAAAATTATCACTGTGGGTGTTTTCAAATTCGCGAACATTATAATAACTGAGCACAAAATTTTTGTCAACATTCACATCAGAAGCGATAAGATCATCCCGGCTTATGTGCAGTACACTATCGGTTAAGGGTTTGTTCTTTTTGATATAGACAGGCATATTATCCTGTGCAGCCGTATAACGTATCAGTGGCAGCCACCCGTCTGTCGTAACATGTACCCTGAATCGTTTAATGATAGAATCATTGGCTATCAGCTTCGCTTTATGAAAGCCCGGGTAATAATAGATGTTGGAATGACTGTGACCTTTTGGATCTATTTTCACTTTTTCCATGTTATTCCATGTTTGCTGGAAAAAGAAGCTATCCGCTTCTACATTGCTGACGTCATAATTAAAGATAACTGTGTTGGGTACGCCTTGAGAAACAGTTTTATTGCCGGTGAAACTAACGGGACCTTTAATTACAGGTTTAGGTTTATCCTGTTTGCCTGAACGAAATGCTATCAGCCAGGATAACGCGACTGCAAAAATCGCAACCGGCAAAATTGTCCATAGAGTAAAAATTCGTTTGCCCTTTTTTTGTTGCTTGGCAACTGAACCTTCAAAAAGATTTTGACTTAGTTTGAAATCCTGCCAGTTTTTATATCCAAGTAATGACGCTAATGCGTCCAGCGTAGCCGGATGCGGCGTCTGATCATAGTCTTTTTTCCATATTCGCTTCAATGTGGACAAACTGAGTTTAATACCTGAGCTCTCCTCGATGCTGTCGGCAAGCCATTCAAGATCACGCTGACGTAAGGAGCCGCCACCATTCTCAAAATGAAATTTTTCTTCGATCAGCTGCTTACACAATGTTATGTATTCTCTTTCTGAATGATTCACACCAGTAATTTAAGAAAAAACAAGATGACCGATAAATGAAAGCAAAATGAACGGCAAAAGAAAAGGGATTTGCGGGATCCTGTTGTTTATTGCAGAACAAAAGCATATACATGAAAAAAGCTTATTTGATGGCAACGGTGTTTCTGTTGGTGACTTTCCACAATACAGTCTGTCAAACAGTTAAGGTGCCTCTTACACTGGACATGTGGGATACTGTCGGAACAAAGCCAATCCATGAAACATACATGGGTAAAGAATGTCTCCTTCTGCAATCAGGAGCAATAATGGTAAAGGGTGCTGAATTGCGGGACGGCATCATTGAAGCCGATATAAGTTTTACTCAACAGCGAGGTTTCCCCGGTATGATTTTCCGAATGCAGGATCAGTTTAACTCCGAATTGTTTTATGTACGTCCCCATCAATCAGGTAATCCCGATGCGACACAATACACGCCTGCATTTAATGGCAATGCCGGGTGGCAGTTATACCATGGCGACGGATATTCAAAAGCGATCGCTTTTAAGTTCGAACAATGGCACCATGTCAAAATTGACATACATGGACTGCAAGCTGAGATATATCTAGATGATATGCAATCACCGCTGATGAGGGTGGGTGAACTATTGACGGGTTGGAAAAGCGGGAAGATTGGATTTACATCTGGAGGCGTGCCATTCAGAATTGCTAACGTCCAATATTCAATTAAACAAGGTGCTGCTCCAGCAGCTATTCCGGTGCCTGCCAATGGAGCTGGAGGCTTAATTACTCAATGGCAGATCGCTAATCCAATTGATCGCCGCCTTTTTGAAAAAAATTATCAGCTGACAAGTGAAATAAAAGAAAAGCTCAGATGGTTCACCCAAACAAGCCAGTCTTCCGGTACGATTAATCTGGCAAAATATATCCAACCAATGGACACAGGCAAAGCGATTATTGCCAAAACAATTATACATTCTGAAACAGAACAGGTAAAAAAAATATTCTTTGGCTTCAGTGATTATGTTACTGTGTACTTCAATGATAAAGCGCTATATAGTGGCGCTGATAATTTTATGTCGAGGGACTACCGGTTTCTTGGAACGATTGGTTTTTTCGATGCCTTATTTCTTCCGCTTAAAAAAGGCGACAATGAACTATGGTTTGTGGTGTGGGAAGATTTTGGCGGCTGGGGCGTGAAGGCAAAATTTGAGAGCATGGATGGCATTTCGTTGAAATGAAATGACATCTCTACAACATTAGAACTGTTTTATCAGCATCGTGTTGATCTCAACGTGCCAATTGAAGATGTTGCGGGTGCTGTGAAAGACCTGATCAAAGAAGGGAAAGTGAAACATTTTGGGTTATCAGAAGCAGGCGTGAGTACAATTAGGAAAGCACATGCAGTGCAACCTGTTGCTGCTATACAAAGCGAGTATTCATTATGCTGGAGACAACCAGAAATAGAATTGTTGCCCACTCTTGAAGAACTCGGGATTGGTTTCGTTCCTTTTAGTCCGCTGGGCAAAGGGTTTCTTACGGGGAAAATTGATGAGAATACAAAGTTTGACAGTTCTGATTTTCGCAATATAGTTCCCCGTTTTTCAACAGCCGCACGTAAAGCAAATCACTCAATGGTTGATCTGCTTACAAAAATTGGTAAACAAAAAAATGCAACACCTGCACAGGTTGCATTGTCATGGTTGCTTGCCCAAAAACCCTGGATTGTTCCTATTCCGGGGACAACAAAATTGAACCGTCTTGAAGAAAACATCGGTTCACTTGACATTGGATTTACTACTGATGAACTTCGTGAGATCGATAATGCATCTTCTGAAATTAAAGTTGAGGGAGAAAGATATCCCGAGCATTTGCAGAAGCTGGTTGGTCGATAAGTAAAATTATTAATTATCATTTTCAAAAGCCCTCAACGGGCTTTTGTTATTTTTATAGCCAATATCATTTATGCAGGACAATTTTATTCAATATGTCTATCTCGTTCTGATCATTCTTGCATTGGTCATGCTTGCCAACAAGCTTCGGCTGGCTTACCCTATCATACTTGTGTTAGGTGGGTTGGTACTGAGTTTTACTGATATATTTTCAAAGGTTACAATAGATCCTGATCTGATATTTTTTATTTTTCTTCCCCCGCTGCTTTATGAAGCCGCATGGCAGGTCTCATGGAAAGAGTTTTGGAGATGGCGTCGCGTGATCATGAGTTTTGCATTTCCCATTGTTATTATAACATCGTGTGTAGTCGCGTTTGCATCTTATGCCTTCATTCCGGGATTCACTTTAGCACTTGGTTTTCTCTTAGGAGGAATCGTGTCTCCGCCTGATGCTATTTCTGCAACAACAATTATGCGACAGGTAAAAGTTCCGAAGTCCCTTGTAAGCATCGCTGAAGGCGAAAGTTTGTTAAATGATGCATCCTCGTTGATCGTATTTCGGTTTGCATTAGCAGCTGTTATTACAGGGCAATTTCATTTTGGAGATGCTACAATTAGTTTTTTCCTGGTCATTATTATGGGAGCATTGATCGGTGTTGTTGTTGGTTTGATCTTTTATTTTATCCATCGATCGTTGATCAAATCGGCTAACATCGAGATCGTCTCAACTCTCGTTACTCCGTATATCATGTATTATTTTGCTGAACAATTTCATTTTTCAGGCGTGTTGGCTGTCGTATGCGGCGGGCTTTTTTTATCAAGTCAACGCCAGACCATGCTTACATATAAAAGCAGGCTACAGGGAGTCAATGTTTGGTCAAACCTGGTATTCGCAATGAATGGCTTGATCTTCTTGCTTATCGGCCTTCAATTGCCTTCTATTGTCCAACAGCTTGGAGATACCAGTTTGGCAAGAGCGATCTGGTATGGTTTGGCAATTTCCATTGTATTGATCATTGCACGATTTCTTTGCACATTTGGAGCTGCTGTATTTACTCGCTTCATGAGTCATTTTATTACAGTAGCTGATCGAAATCCCGGGTGGAAAGGTCCAATAATTCTTGGATGGGGAGGTATGCGTGGCGTAGTATCGCTTGCGATGGCATTGTCAATACCATTACTGATTGACGGACAGCCTTTTCCTCATCGTAACCTTATTTTGTTTATCACGTTTATTGTTATTCTTGTCACGCTGGTTTTCCAGGGTCTTACACTTCCCTGGGTGATCCGCAAAGTAAAACTGGAAGATAGATTCAATTCAATACCGGAACAAGAGCAGGAATTGATCATCCAGCAAAAAATGGCAAAGGCTTCGCTCGAGTTATTGGAAGAAAAATATCATGGGGAACGAAAACAAAATGAACATTTAAATAATTTGTTTTCGCGACTTCAACTTGATCTGGATTTTCTTCAGCAGGATCTTAAAAAACTAAACAATGCAACAGGGAATTCACTCGGCGATTTTCAGCGCATTTATTTGGAATTGCTGGAGCGACAGCGACAATTGCTTACCGAGATGAACCGTCATTCTGAATTTGATGAAGACCTGATCAGGAAATATCTTTCATTGATCGATCTTGAGGAATTTAAGACCCGTGAAAAATTATTACAAAATACACGCTCTTGAAAATAACTGCTGTTAATTATATTGGTGAGCCTGCTATCATGCCACGGACCATCTATTCATCATCGTTTTCCTGACAGACCTAAGCTAGTCCCTGGTTAGATTCCTCGCGGACATTTTATTTTGATAAATTATTTCGTAGAATGTTTTATTCCATGCTTCTGGACATGCAATGGGGCATTTATTTCTTATTATGAACAAGGACCAGGGCTGGATTGAAATACTTTAGGCTCATTTGATGGCATGGCATAAATTTAGATAGACAGCTATAACTGAAATCTATGCGATTAAAATATTTGATATTTTTTTTGTTTATTAAATTCCAAGACAAGATTTCCTTTGCCCAATTTATCCCGCAGTCCGTAACAGTCGCCGCCTCTGAGCAATACAAATCGTCATCGTTTTTTAAAAAAATCTTTTTTGGAAACAACTACAGGAAGGAATGGGAGACACCTGTAACCATGCCGGTATTTGAACTTCAAAAAACAGAGTTTAAAATTGTTGAGATGGGCGGTGGTCAGCAAACTACGAGTTTGGGACTGGTTGATAAAGATAATAGGGAATGGGCATTACGTTCCGTGGATAAAAAAGTAAAGGCGCCACTGAAGTTTATGCAAAACACTTTTCTTGAAAGGATCATCCAGGATCATGTTTCCGCGGCCTACCCATATGCAGGTTTATCTGTTCCCGATATTTCCCGTGCGGCAGGCGTTGCTACAGGTCAGCAACAATTGGTATATGTCCCAGATGATACTGCCTTCGGTCAATACCGTTCGGCTATGGCAAACAAAGTTTTTATTTTGGTGAATAACCAATCACAGGCTGAAAAGGGTATCACGACAGATGAAATGATGGAAAAACTCAGATCTGGTGGTCAATATTTTGTTGATCAAAAAACTTATTTGAAAGCAAGATTAGTTGATTGGCTGGTAGCAGATTGGGACAGGCACAAGGATCAATGGCGATGGGTGGAAAAGCAAACTGCGTCCGGCACCAGCTTTCATGTTATACCAAGGGATCGTGACCAGGCTTTTTTTAACTCAAATGGCCTGCTTGTAAAATTCATTTCTTTGTTCTTTATGCCTCAGCTCATCGGATTTAAAAAGAGTAGCGCTGGCATAAAACGACTATGTAAAAAATCAAGATACATGGATATTAAATTTACCAATCAACTGCAAAAAAGGGATTGGGAAATGATCATTGGCGAGTTTCAAAATAATATCACGGATAGCGTCATCGAATCAGCAATAAAAAAACAACCCGCAGAAATATTTGCGATTAGGGGAAAAGAAATGATTGAAAAATTAAAATCAAGAAGAGATGGGCTTCTAAAAAATGGAATTAAATACTATTCATTTCTGCAACGAATAGCATAAGCCGATCCTTGAAATTAACTAATTGGACACCTGAAGCCGCAGGGTATTCCTGGCACGTATTATTGGCTTGCTTAGGTCAGCGTTCGCGGGGAGCGTAGATTATTTGGATGCTGGCGACAACCGAATAAGCTCTCCCTCTTTATAGTCAGTCAGCAGCCATATTGACCCATCTGTTGCTTGTATCACGTCGCGAATTCGACGTTGCAGTGGTATGCGTTCTTCAGCCTTCACCTTATTGCCATCAATTGTTAATCTCAACAAGCCTTCAGCATTAAAACTTCCCATTAATAAATTACCGTTCCAGTCTTTGAATAAGCTGCCGGTATAAAAGGCCATCCCTGATGGCGAGATCGAAGGATGCCAATAATAAAAAGGTGCAGCGAAATTTGGTTTTGTTTCATGATGGGGTATGCGGCTGAAATCATAATTATCACCATTGCTTACAGCAGGCCACCCATAATTTTTTCCTTTAGCAGGAATATTGATTTCATCACCGGCCATCGGACCCATTTCATGTATCCATAATTGTTTTGATGTCGGATGGATGGCTGCGCCAAGTTGATTGCGATGACCCAGGCTCCAGATATCAGCTTTTGCAGCTTTGTTGTTGACAAAAGGATTGTCTTTGGGGATAGAACCATCGGGGTTTATCCTTATCACCTTGCCAAGGTTGTTCGCAAGACTTTGTGCCGGCTCAAATCTTTGCCTGTCACCTGAAGTAATAAAAAGATGTCCATCCGGGGAAAAGGCTAGACGACCACCAAAGTGACCGCGACCCATCGTTTTAGGTGATTGTCGCCAAATGATCCGTACGTCAGTTAACTGATTATTATTAAGCCGCGCACGAGCGACTGCACCTCCTTTTACAATAACATCTTCATGATCCTGAAACTCACCAAAGCGTCGATCACCGGGTTCTCGGTTCGGCTTTGGTGTTGGCTGTGTTTCACCTTTCTCACTAAAATAGATGTACACGAATTTATTCTGTGCAAATTCGGGATCGACCTCAACATCTAACAAACCGCCCTGCCCATGGTATTCAACAGCAGGTAAACCGCTGATGGCCTCAGATAATTTTCCATCAGCATAGATGCGCAGACGACCCGGTTTTTCTGTAACTAATAAACTGCCATCTGGTAACCATGCCATACCCCATGGTTCACTCAAAGAAGCAAGGTGTTCAATTTTGATAGACCCTGTTTTTGTTTTTATGAACATTGGTGGCCCGGTAGCTGTATCCTGTGAAAGACTGTTTACCGAAAGGGAAAGACAAACAACTATAATCGGCCATGCGTACCGAAGTGGTGTGTGTATCATCATTGCAATTTTTCAAAACTGCAACAATCATTATGCCATGACATGATTTACAAAAATTAAATGCTGTGGTAACCCGACGTTGGGGAACTGCCTCTCAATCATTTCCTTTCCGTAGATTATTAAGAATTCCTAATGAGATTCAAGATGCTTTCTATGATGTTTGTTACCAATTGTAATTACCTGCTACAAAGCTCGCAAGCCCTGCAATAGGGCTAGATAGAGATCGCTTATTTTTTTCTGTTTGTTTGCTTTATATAAATCCAATAAAATTTTATTGAATTCCCGGAATTTAATAAATCCACGTCTTTGAATCATATCACGTTCCGTTAACTGATTGATGAATTCAAAATCCTTTTTTTTGTAATTGTCGTACGCATATAAATTAAACAGGGACCATGTCATGTACTCATTAAATATAGACGCAGGAGTTTTGTAGCTGTTAGTGAGTTCCGGAAGGATCCATTTTTGAGAAGGCCCAAATAATGAATCGATCAAAGGAATGTAGTTTTCCGAAACAGGATTAACATAATTGTGATCTATTTCAGTAAATACCATTCGCCCAAGCATGGCTTCTTGTATTTTTTTTTCATAGGACGAAAACAATACAGGGCCGGCCACAAACATAATTGTTTCGTTGAAACCGTTATCCTCAACCTTGATTGTAGAATGACTTCCATTTACCAACGGAGAAAAGCTGATAACATATCTATCATGGATAATAGGAAATTTGTTTTCTAACCACTTCCATTGTTTTCGGATATCCAATGCTTTTTCATATACTTTTAACAGGGAATCATAATATTTTTTATGTGACCGGAAGAAATTCCGAAACCCGGTTTCTTTGGCAAATCGTTCCAGTTCAGGTATAAATGGTTTTAGGTTATTGATTCCGCCCCAACCTAAATTATTATACGGACCATGAGTGATGATATTATTATTCTTGAAGACATAAATGTTTGAATTCATTTTCAGCGAAGCGTAACTTCCTTCTTTTAACTTTCTTTCTAATTTTAAGACCAGCGGGTCGTTTGCATAGCCAATAAAATGGTTAATCACTTCTTTGTAATAGTAACCTTGATGATTGATGAGATTACTGTCTCTTAGCCCCGTGGGTGTGATCGCAAACAGGCAATTGAGTAGCTCCTGCACCTCAGGCAAAATCACAGTATAAGTATTCTTATAGGAAGAAATATATTGGGGGGTGAATGATGCATTCTTTTCAGCTCTTAACGCCTGGATAGTGATCAGGATATTGCGATCTGGTAATTTAGCATGAACCACGTAAACCGAATCAGCAGCAAGTGTCATCGTTACTGAATCAAGGTCAGAATGGATCTTAAATAACGGTGAGGTGGTTGTCATAGGAACGTCGATCTCGTACACGTCTTCGCGTTGGGGTAATTGTAGAGCTCCTTTATACCGCTTGCCTTCCAGTGTAATATCCAGACGTAAGCTTCCGGATTCTAAATGGTATGAAGGCTGCGCTTTTAGTTGAGCGGAGAACAAGACAACTAATGAACATAAAATCATTTTTTTTGAGATCATTCAACTGCTCTTTCAGGAAGAATGTGCAATTTATTTGCCAAATAGATGATTACGCAGTTATTACTTACAGTTTATTGACAGCACACCATCAAGAATATTACCGCCCGGAGTCAGTGCTGAAAAAAAACATTTCATGTTAAAACAAAAATTTTTACTGTCAAAGGTTGCTTGTTGAGTGCATGATTTGGTAATCAATGCAACTATTGAATAAATCGTGGTATGTCCTTATCTTCAACTATGCGAAAAATTATCGTCACCCAAGTTCTTATTTTCATCAGCGCTTTTGTTTTTGGTCAAACGATTGTTCGCCTGGACAATAGCCGGATCGTTGCACACGACCTGGATACTAAAATCAATTACCTGATGAAAGAGGCATCAGTAAGCGGCATAGCCATCAGCATATTCAATGAGGGTAAGCCAATTTATCATAAGGCGTTTGGCTATAAAAATGTAGAAACAAAAATTCCGCTGCAAACAAGCACTAACTTTTACGGTGCTTCATTCAGCAAGGCTGTATTTGCTGTTTTGGTGATGAAATTAGTCGAAGAAAAGATCATCAGTCTGGATAAGCCATTACAGGAGTATCTTCCCAAACCGGTGTATGAATATGGAAAAGGTGCAAGCTGGAACCAGGACTACACTTCATTAAAAGAAGACGAGCTATATAAAAAAATAACAGCACGTCATTGTTTGAGTCATTCATCCGGCTTTTCTAACTGGCGATGGGATGAGCCTGATCAGAAGCTACGTGTCCACTTTGAACCTGGTTCACAATATAGTTATTCGGGAGAAGGACTTTGCTATCTGCAGTTCGTTATCGAGAACCTTACGGCAAAAACATTGAATGGACTAATGCAGGAAAAACTATTTGGACCACTTGGTATAAAGCGTTCCTCTTATACTTGGCAGCCGGCATTCGAAGCCAATTATTGTCTTGGTCATGACAAAACAGGTAAGCCATATCCAAAAGACAAGGATAATGCACCGCGTGCAGCAAGTACGCTTGAAACTACACCGGATGACTATAGCCTGTTTACCGCGGCTGTATTGCAGAAAAAGATATTGAAACCCGCGACCTATGACACACTTTTCAAACAACAGCTTCGTCTCCGCAGCAAATTCCAGATGGGGCCGGAAGCATGGAAAGATTCTACTTCAGAAAATGACAATATTCTCCTGGGTTATGCATTAGGATGGGGAAGGTTACAAACGCCTGTCGGTTTTGGCGTGTTCAAGGAAGGGCATGGCGACGGTTTTCAGCATTACACTATCCTTTTCCCCGAGCAGAAATCGGGAATAGTAATTTTTACGAACAGCGATAATGGCGAAAGCATTTTTAAGGAATTACTGGAGTTTGCCATCGGTGATATATTTACTCCGTGGAAATGGCAGCGATATATTCCTTACAACCAAAAAAATGTTCAATAGTTTCCGCGGAAAAGCACCGCTATAAAGACGCCTAAACCCCGGTCAACAATAAATAGTTTTTATTAAACGCTATGGAGAGCATCGAAGAAGTATGCTTTTTATTCAGATTGTGAAGAGGCAAAAATTCCAAACAAGTCATATGGCTTCCTACCAAAGTCATCGTTAAATAACCAGGCTGTAAGCAAAATGAATGCGCTAAATGCAAACACGATAAGCAGTTGAACCCTGGATGTTTTTTGAATGTCATGTTTTGATTTTCCATCACAAACTTCGCCGGGACAGCGCTTTGCTTTTTCTTTGAAGAATAGTGGATAAAACTTACACCCCAGGCAAATCCCAAATGCCGATTCAAAGAACAGGAACACCAGGCAGATAAGACAGATTATACCTGTTATTGGGCTGTAGGAATTGACGACCACCATTAAAGTGAACATGGTGGCTGACAGTGCTACTCCAATTGTCCATGCAAACTTTTTTTGCTTTGCGCCAACGTATTCAGGTGACTGGTTATTTACGATCAAACGGCCAATTATCAAGGTGGGGGAAAATTTGGGATTAATGAAAACACGTATAATAAAATCGGCGACAAAGATGGTTATTACATACTTGATAGGTAAAAAATTATTTTTAAACAGGATAAACATCAGGGAGATGAACGTTGCTAAAAATAATATACCCGCTGCTGCTCTTATTTCTCTTTCGTTTAAAACACGAAAGTCATATCCTTCTACTTCTTCCCCAAATTGCACAAGGTTATTCATTTTTTTATTTTTTACTTTAAGCATTCAGAAGACTTTGTACAAGAATACCGCATTGAAGAAAGTATTTAGCAGGCCCGTCAATGAATGGCGGCTTATAGTAACCAAACGACGAATGCACGTCAATATCGGCAGCGGGGTGAATGTATAGATGAGCAACAATGCGCAAAATGCCGAGAAGTGATCAATAGAAGGGTGGGGGGAATTATTCCTAAGCAATTGACAACTCTTAAATTTGCTAAAACAAATCGCATGAGCACCATTAGAGCAGTATCTCTTCTTCATGAGTTGAATGCAGAATACAGGGCAACACGTGCCTGTCTTGAACGAATACCTGAAACACTTTTCGAATACAAACCTCACCCTAAATCAATGACGATGGGCTATCTTACCCTTTTGGTTGCAGAGATCCCGTTATGGATAAAACACATGGTGACAGATGGTGAGATCGACTTTGTGACATTCAAACACGCATCGCCTAAGACCGGTTCAGAACTGGTTGCCCATTTTGAAGATAATGTGAGGGCTGCACGAGAAGCTTTACAGTCAGCAACGGATGAGCAATTAGAAAACAATTTCACATTAAAGGCCAATGGCCAGGTATTATACACTTCCAAAAAAATCAATGATGTCGGTCTTACTATCAATCACTGGGTGCATCACCGTGGGCAACTGACAGTTTACATGCGATTAAATAATATTGATGTACCATCTATATACGGTCCGTCTGCTGATGATAAAAATTTTATGCCGCCCTCCTGATCGTTGACCGGATGATTGAAGTTTCGAAGGTGGCCTTTAGATGCAAAACTTGATTTAAATTGAAGATGAATTTGAATTTAGTTATGCTGGTGATTACGCTGATGGTGTTCTTGTATCAGGCCTCCTGATAATTTCTTTTTCACCAAGACCTTAATATGTATCAGATTGAGTTGTGGGTGAAAATACTGATCATGAAAAAACCTGTTCGTTGAACACCAGCAACGACTTGAATTAATGTTTTCATTCCTTTCTGAATTTAAGCGTGTTATTAATATTCTGTGCAATTTTCCTTCCCTGTTCTGCTGCAACTGTGCAGGAATAAATATAGTGAATGCCTGCATATACTCTTGAATCGCATATTTCCTTTACCAGGTCATCAAAAGAATTATAAGTACGGGGTTTCATACCGAGATAATCATAAGTGTGATCGGAAAAACGACAACTGTTTCCGAAAAAATCTTTGAGTATTTCGCCGAATGAACCGGCAATAGTGGAATGCCCGGATGGAAAATCGGGAAAAGGCGGTGTGTCAAATAATGGTTTCCATTCCCTGTGACCCAGCACTTCTCTTATATATCTGACTGGACGTTCCTGGTTATACTTAAATTTTATTTGCCAGCAACCGATACCTGCGTCCACGCAGGCAATACCGGCCTTTGCACAAACCATCGCAGTCAAATCAAGAGTGGGTTGCTTTTGTTCCAATAACTGTTTTAATATAGAGATATAATGGCCGTCGCCAAAACCGGGATTATCACGATAAAATAGAGCAAGCGCAATTTGATCCGGCGTCAATGTCTGTGAAATATCATACACTTCCTTTACCATCTTGTAATAATCGGAAGAAGGATCTGTGGAGTAGCGCGGCGGAGCCGGAGGCGCAGTAGCATCTAAACTGCCTGCAACAAATAGACGGTGGTCTCCCCAATAAGGTCCGAAAGCGTGTCCAAATCCAGGAGGCGTAGGTGCCCAGAGCCCCGGGCCTGCAGGAGGTGTATAAGGTTTATTGATATTGGCGGTATATCCATCAGTTTTTGACCAATCAAATATTAATTGAGCGACAGCTATTCCAAAATCTACCGACCGCTGAAAAGTTGCATTATCTGCTTCTGATCGATAAGCTGCATTTAATTCTTTTTCTAGTGCATCGATGGCAGCTTTATTCGCATCAGAAGCATTCGGGAAAAAATTGCGGTTTATTGCTGCAAGAGCAGCATTGGCGCAAGTGGCCCAATGATAAGCATGGCCGGGAACTGTTTTGGGCATGACCGGCATATCAGTTAATTGACCTGATAACGACCGGTAACCAGGCATCCCGGGCACAACAGCTTCATACAACGCTATGCCGGCATACGCAAAAGGACGGGATGGCGGTAATCCTCCGATGAAAGGTGAACTGGTGCGTATCAGCTCCAGTTGTATATCCATCCACCGCAGAGCCACCTTGGATGAATAAGCATTTGTCCCGGCTGAATGTTTTTTATTGGCGCAGGATGCGGAGAAAAGAGTTTTGTTTTTATTCTCGTCGTTGCTCCCTGATCCGTTCCTCCCAGAAAATATAAAAACCAGCACAAAGAAAAATGAAATTGAATATACGTGATGACTTTTCATACATAGTTTTTTAATTGTGAAATTATTTTTGCAGCTCTTGTTGAATAGCTGTCATAAAATTAAATCAGACATTCGCCTATGGCATGTTTGAAAAGTTCAATTACCTGTCAAAAAAGGTCAATTTCAGGAAACCTGTGAAACTTCATTTTCTTTACGGTATTTCAGAGGCGAAAGACCAAACCTTTTTTTAAAGAGATGGCTGAAGTGAGTGCTGTTTTCAAAACCACTTTCAAAAGAAATATCAGTTACCGGCTTGTCAGTGCTGACAACAAGCTTATAGGCATGATTCAGTTTTTGATCCTGTAGCCAGTGGCCGGGTGTGGTTTTATACACAGAAATAAAATGCCGTTTAAAAGAGGATAAACTAAGGTTTAGCATTTTGGCATAATCCTGAAGAGAAAGATTATAAAGACAATTCGCTTCCATTACCTGCTGAAGCGGATCATATTGCGGCGAAAGGAGATGCCGCAGATAATTTTTCAGCTCCATGTTTTCAGGATTGTCGAGAATGTTCAACAGCAGTTCCCGGAATTTTAATTCCAGTAAATCTTCCTTTGGTTTTGTATCGGAAAAAAAATAAGGGATAAGCGAATCAAAATAAGCGGTCATGATGTTGTTAACACGCAGCGGGATTAGCAACTCATTCTTGGGTTTCATTAAGGGCGAGGTTGCTCTTAATGAATGACTCTCCCGCATAAACGACTGCAGGTAAGAGTCAGGTATGAAGAATGTGATAATGCACAGCGGCTCTTCAAAAAATTTTTCGACAATAGTGGCGCCTTTCTTTACAAAAAAGGCGTCCCCGCCTTTCATCAGCCAGGAACATCCGGGAGTATGAAATGCCTTTTTACCGGTCAGGATATACTGGATATAATTTTGCTGTGACCATAAATCCTGCATTCTTTCCTCCATGGGACATTTATAATGCACAAACAAAAGCTCCCTGCAGGTCAGTTGGCTATAAATTCCGGGTCGGGATTTTACTCTTTCGTAATAATTAAACAATTGTCCGTTTTTGAAACTGAATTTACCAAAAATTTCTACATGAAGGGGTAGGATTTTTAGTTCGAAGCAATCATCATTCTTTATCTCCAGGCCTTTCGCTCAATTTTCGGTTGCAGCTAACGACGTCCGTGCATTGGTGATATCTGGGTATTGAGCGAAGGCCCCTGTTAATTTAGTTCACTTCATCAACAACACAAGATGTTATAAGATCCTATTGTTGGTGAGCAACCTCAATCATGAAAGAGTCTGTTTGGTGCGCACCAGCAATGGCGCAACATCCGGGCCCATCACGCTCTTTTCAACTGAATTGATATTCTGGTTTTTTGTTCTTCGGTATCTTACTTCTTATGTGATTTGTTAATGTTATCAATTCGGGCAACGTTAACTCGCCCCAGTCCGTTTAATAGGGCTACCTTATCAGGATAATCTCTGTTCATACTTTTATGCCACATACTTATTTTACAAGGAACCTAATTATTGCAATTGTCATCATGGTGGTGTTAACCGGATTTACAACATGTAAAAAGCAATCAATTCCTGATCCTGTTTCTGCTGCCAGCATTACAGAATTCGAAACAAGACTTGACAATCTTCGAAAGCAATCAAATATTCCTGGTATGGTTGCAGGCATTGTAAAAGATGGACAGGTGGTCTGGACGAAAAACTATGGCTACAAAAACCTGGCTCAGCAAAAACTGGTTACGAACTCCACTATATTTCACCTTGCTTCTCTTACTAAAACCTTTGCTTCAACAGTTATAATTCAACTCGTAAAGGAAAGCAAGATTGATCTTAATGCTCCTGTTGCCAATTATGGAGTGAACCTGGCTGAAAATGGAACTGTACGTGTCATTCATTTATTGACTCATACATCAGAAGGAGTGCCCGGTAGTCATTATAAATATAATGGTGACAGGTATGCTTTGTTGTCAAATGTCATACAATCAGCAAATGCTAAAACTTTTCATCAGCTTGCCACGGAAAGGATCATGCAACCGCTGGGATTACAAAATACAGCTGCAAGCGATATGAAGCTGGCTGCATTGGATGGTTTTGATACAACAAGATTAAAAGCCAATACCGCGCAGGGGTATAGTTCAAACGGAACGCAGCCCGTTGACTATCCCAAAGGTTTCAGCGCAGCAGCTGGTATGATCTCTACTATAGATGATATGCTGAAATATGGTGCCGCATTTGATGGAACCCAGTTATTGGCAGATGATCTGAAACTAAAAGTATTTTCACCCATGATGTCCAACGATGGAAAAACACTTCCGTATGGATTAGGTTGGTTTATTCAGCGAAGGGAAGGAGTGGAGTTCACCTGGCATTATGGCTACTGGATTGGCATGTCATCACTTATCATAAGAGTGCCATCGAAAAAAATATCTTTTGTATTAATGGCGAATAGCGATATGCTAAGTGCTCCCTATTCTCTCGGCAGCGGTGATATCTGGGTGTCTCCTTATGCAAAAGAATTTTTGAAATCATTTGTATTGGCTGGGGCAAAACTTTAGTAAAGCTCAATAGGTGAACTTACCTTTTTTAGCCGCATACGAACGACGAAAAAACAAACTGTTCATTGTCCCCCACTGAACACGGAGAATAACATTTGGGGGTTGACAAGAAGATGAATCACCCTTCGATACGCTCAGGATGACAAAGAAACTGCAAACAATAGCAAGGCAGCTTCACCCATCAATATTTTATCCAATTAAATTGATATTCCACGGGCGCTCTCATACCACGTTCAGAAATTTTTTTAAAACGTTCCGGAAGACTCATCAAATAATCCCGGGCTTTTTCCGCCGCACCTGTAAGACTGCTAATGTTTGCTATATCCCATTCCTTGATCAACGATTCCAAAATATGAGTATAATCGCGGCTGGTGTATACACCGAGACGTTGAGCCGCATCACTGAAGTGAGCAAAAGTTTTACCAATTGATTCGCCGGCCTGCCGTAGAAAATGTGCTGGCATTATAATGCGTTTGCGCATCATATCTTCAAAGGCTAACATCATTTCGCTGGCATCGATCTCAAATATTTTCGCCACAAAACTTTTATAAGCTTTTGCATGACGGGCTTCGTCCGAAGCAATAACACCGCAGATCTGTGAAAGCTGGTTGCTGCCATGTTGTTTGGCCAGCGTAGCAGTACGACGGTGAGAAATATTGGTAGCCAGTTCCTGAAATGAAGTATATACAAAATTTTTATAGGGATCTCTCGCGGCAGCGTTATCCATACCATCGGCAATTAAATACTGTGTGCTTATTTCCATCTGCCGCATATCGATCCGACCTGAGAGATAAAGAAACTTATTGAGCAGGTCACCATGACGGTTTTCTTCAGCGCTCCACATTCTTATCCATTTACTCCAGCCTTGGGGTTCTGCTTTCGAGATGCCATCAATTTCCATTAACCAACTTTCATAAGTGGGTAAGGCTTCTTCTGTGATCGTATCACCTACGAGAACAGCCAGGTAATCATAAGGCAGTTCTTTACATTCTGCCTGCAGCTCTTTTATTTCTTCTGTAAAATTTTCGTTGGTGCTGTCTGGCAGCAAATCAGCGGGTTGCCAGTTAGTATCGATCTTTTTCAGAAATTCATCGATGATACTATCGATCTTTTGAGCCATGTAATGCATCACTTCGATGCGGGCCGGTTTCAATTTCACTTCGTACATTCTAAAGAGTCCTCTGACAGGTTTAAGCTGTCTTATTTTTTGTAACATCTTAAAGGTACATCATTTCAGCCTCTTCATGGTTTTTAGATTTACACAACGCTGCTGGTCAGTATCCCGATAAGCTATTGCGGAATGATACGATCAAAGATTTTAGTCTGAATCACTCCGCTTTAAAATGTAGGAAAGCACTGTATTACACCTTCGTCATATTCCAATAAGACAAAATTCAATTACGGGTTTGACAGGCGTCACCTTTTCGCACCATAGTAGTTAGTAGTTTTTACACCAAAATAAATGTATATGAGAAAGATATTTACTTCAATAAATAGTTGGACGTTCATTTTAATATTCACTTTTCTCAGTCCAACTATAAATGGACAATCGCTGCTCGACCCAAAGACACAACCTCAGTTTGTAAATCCCTTGCCGGTTCCGGCAGCAATTAATGCCAGTAATGGAGGGACTTTTACGATTGGTATCAGCCAGTTTGACCAATGGCTGGGATTGATCGATCCAACAACAAAACAACACCTGAACACGACCGTGTGGGGATATAATGGATCTTATCCGGGGCCTACGATCGTCGCTAAGAAAGATGTTCCCATCAGTGTATTTTGGCGCAACAACCTTGTGAATGCCAGCAACCAACCATTGCCTCATTTGTTACCTATTGACCGGTCAATAGACTGGGCTTTTGGAAATGATCCGGCCTGGGAAAGCTATGGCGTGCCTGTCGTTACGCATGTGCATGGCGGACACTCTGAATCAGCAAGTGATGGACTGCCTGACCAATGGTTTACACCTAACTATGCCAGGAAAGGATCGGGTTTCATAAAGGGGGATATTGAGCCGTTCTACTATCACAATGACCAGGAAGCCGCCACCATCTGGTATCATGATCATGCACTTGGTGTTACTCGTCTTAATGTGTATGCCGGTCTTGCGGGTTATTATATAATTACAGATGATAACGAAATAAATCTGCAAACAACCGGTAAGCTTCCCGTCGCTCCTTACGATATGGGTTTAGCGATCCAGGACAGGATGTTTACCTCAACAGGACAATTATTCTATCCTTCAGAGGCTGAAGTCGGGGAGGGAGAAGAAGAAGAAGACGATGTACCTGAGCCAACTATCTTACCGGAAATGTTTGGTGATTTTATCCTGGTGAATGGAATGACCTGGCCTGTACTTGATGTTGAGCCAAGACAATACCGCTTCAGAATGTTGAATGGATCTGACTCCAGGTTTTATAACTTGTCCTTGTCATCAGGGCAGCAGTTCATTCAGATTGGTAGCGACCAGGGATTGCTGTATTCGCCTTTTGCAATGAATCAAATGCTGATAGCACCGGGCGAAAGAAAAGATATCATCCTTGATTTTTCTGATCCTGCACTTTGGGGCCAAACGATCATCTTAAAAAATAACGCAAAAGCGCCGTTCCCAAAAGGCGATGTTGTGGATCCGCGTACAACGGGACGCATCATGGCATTCAGAGTAAATAAAACACTTGATGCAAATTATCCGCTTACTTCGTTGCCTGCAACATTGCGTTCACCCATAGTTCCATTACACACGGAGCTTGCTCCGCGCAAACTCATTCTATTTGAAGCCGAAGATGAATATGGTCGCCTGATGCCGATCCTCGGAACAGTTGAGGATGGTATGCTGGGCTTCCGTGAGGAGGTAACAGAAAACCCCGCGCTCAATAGCACGGAGATATGGGAATTGTATAATGAAACTGAGGATGCCCATCCAATACATCTTCACCTTGTAACTATGCAAATGATCAGCAGACAAAAGTTTGTTGCAAGAATAAATGAAGAGAATGGAAAACCCACCAACATCAGGCTCGTTGGGCAGCCGAAATATCCCGGGCCCGATGAACAGGGATGGAAAGATACATGGGTAATGAATCCCGGAGAAGTAACAAAGGTGATCGCAAAGTTTGACAGACCTGGTTTATATGTCTGGCATTGCCATATCCTTTCACATGAAGAACATGATATGATGAGACCATTTTTTGTTGGTGAAATGGATAATGCAATTGTCAATAGAGCTGTTGAAATCAATAGGGAAAAAGCAGAAGCCCAATTACAACTGAAAGTAATGCCAAATCCATTCAGCAATTATGTTATTATTCAGCTCAACTTACCAGCAACAAAAAAAATAAGTATTAATCTTTATGATACGAAGGGAAGCCTGGTTAAAAAAATTTATGAAGGTGAAAAACCTGGAGGACTGCAACGGTTTTCTATTGATGGCAGCAATATTACAAATGGAGTTTATTTCTGTGAAATATTGATCAATGAACAAAGGATTTTAAGAAAGCTGGTATTGCAGAAATAGCTGCTGCTTACATTTTGCTGTTTCGACGATGTCCCCATTGCGCTTTTTGTAATTGCTTCGGTTCTACTACTATAGAGCCGAAGCAACGGCGCAGATACAATATAACTGCTCATACGAGATTAATAGCGTACCTTACATGTATTCTCTCAAAGCTTCTGGTAACTATTCCAACTTTAACCATCACGGTTTCAATTTTTGCTGCAGCTTTCTCTGAATAGCACAATCGAAAAAATTAAAGAATAAACAGGTGTAACCATGAACGGGTTGCATTAGTGTCTATGATCAATAAAAACAGCTTTCGATTGTAGCGACTAAATTCTTTTTAAAACAAAAATTATGAAAAATAAAATTTATCTGGTTTGTTTTTTAGCGCTCATCACCAGCCTTACTACCTACGCACAGGTTTATAAAACGGCCGCAGACACGGCTAAACTGAACAAGGAGTTTACAGAAGTAAGCAATGACATCGCGAGTCTTAGCGCTAAGTTAACAATCGCACAAAACAACTTACCGGGTTATCAGGCCAAAGCCAAAACTGCAGATGCAAATGCCCAAAATGCAGCGGTAAACAGCAGTGATCAGGCAGCCAAATCAACCGAAGGGGGCGTCAAGGAAGCAAAAAAAGCAAAACGTAAATCTAAAAAAGCATTTCGCGAAGCAAAAGACGCCCGGTCGGCAAATAATGATGTAGGAGACCAGGACGATAAGATTGCGTCTCTTACAGGTCAGCTAGCCAAGAAACAGGAGCGCCTCAGGCAGTTAACTATTATGCGTGACGCTATCAATCCACAGCCTCAACTGCAATAAGCAATAATAAATTTGAACGGCCTAAGCAAGGAGGCTTAGGCCTTTTACTCTTTTGTTAATGCACAAAATCGGGATTGTTGATGATTTAGTGTATATCAATTGTACACCATACTATGGGTATATTGATGAAATTTCTTTAATTGCTCTTTCGTCACAGAAATATATGATCAACCCATCATGAAAGCGGTTCTGGCTTTGGTGCACCACCTGCCGGTCTGGAGCTATCTTCAGGCAACGGAATAAATTCCTTATTATCGGTTGGTGGTAATATAATTCGACCTTGCTTCCAATCTTCCTTTGCTTGTTCAATGCGTTCTTTACGGGAAGAAACAAAATTCCACCAGATAAATCGGTCACCTAACGGTTCACCTCCTAACAACATCAGTGTTGTATTTTCGTTTGCATGAATGCTCGGATCAACAGTTTTCGTAAACACCAGCATTTGTCCTTCATGGTAAGTATTTCCCGCTACTTCAACACTGCCTTTAGCGATGTAAAATCCTCGTTCCGGATGTTCTTTAGGTAATCCAAACCTTGCACCTTTTGTAAGTGTGACATGCAGGTAAAACAATGGGGAGTTTGTCTTGACATTATTTTTGAGTCCGTATGCATTGCCAGCTATGAGTCGCATCCATACATTTTTATCAGTAAATATCGGAAGCTTATCCGGCGTATAATTATTAAACGACGGCGCAGCTTCTTCATCTTTTTCAGGAAGTGCTACCCATGTCTGTATCATTTCTAGTTCTCCGCCCGTCAGTGCGGCCGGGTCTTCGAATCTTTCAGAGTGTGCAATACCTTTGCCCGCTGTCATCCAGTTCACTTCACCCGGACGTATGATCTGCTCTACACCAAGGCTATCGCGGTGTGTTACCTGTCCGCCAAAAAGATAACTTACAGTAGAAAGACCGATATGCGGATGCGGCAGCACATCCAGTTGCGAAGGCAGTGAAGGAATATCCACAATTGGTCCTGCATGATCCATAAAAATAAATGGGCCTACCATTCTGCGCAGTCTGAAAGGAAGGATTCGTTTAACCTTCATGGATTTGCTGATCGCGGCATTACGGGCTTCAATTACAATATCAAGCATGTATAAGTTATTCTTGAATATATGAGCGAAGGTAAAACATCGCAGCGGTCCTGACTTGCCTTTACGGATATTTATACTGCCTGCGTGGAATGCAAGCTTGTATTGACACATTTATTGGTGTGTGGATAATTGTAAAGGGAAATTATTCTTCTTTAAGATTAAACTGCTGTTCATCATTTTCTCTTAGTTCTACGATCCCGGTCCACAAAATGGGTCCATGAACATGCAATCCTTTCTCAGTTGCCGTTGATTTAATCTGTTGATAGATCTCACGTGAAGTGGGAAAAGTTAATTGTTTGAATAAAACAAAATCAGCATTGTAAGATTGACTGGCAGAAGTATATATAAAGTTTACCAGGAACGTTCGCATAGTATGTCATTTAGATTGAAAGTTAAAAAAATTCTTCCGTAAGTATAATAGTTTTGTTATTTGGTCCAAGTGGTCGGAGAGAATGTTAAGATAATAATGTCCTGTGGTCAGTACTGTACGGACTGCTCACGGACATTTCTCTTTGCTTGAAAGACTGACGGAGCAGGATTATCCGAAATCAGCAAAGCCATTTCTTGAATAATAAATTAGTTTAAATTTAGAATTCTTAAAAAAATGTCTTCATCGCTAATTTGAAAAAATAGAATTTATGGCAAAGGGAAACCAAAAAAAATCAAACCCGGTGAACATCAGTACGCTTAGTAAAAAAGAACTGATTGAACAGGCTAAAAAATTTTCGAATCAGTATTGTGTTGGCAATGGCGATAAATTCCGGCTTGAAGAGTACAAGACAAGTGTCAATTTTGATTTGGGACCGGAAGATAAACCGCTTGTAAAAAAAACATTGCAATTAGGTGTTAACGCACTGGCAGCGATGCAGGATATTTTGTATGCACAGGATAAGTGGTCATTATTACTGATATTTCAGGCAATGGATGCGGCAGGTAAAGATGGTGCAATCAAACATGTAATGTCAGGGGTTAATCCACAGGGTTGCCAGGTGTTCTCCTTCAAGGCGCCAAGTGCAGAAGATATGGATCATGATTTTATGTGGCGGTGCCTGAAGCACTTACCAGAGCGTGGACGCATTGGAATTTTTAACCGTTCTTATTATGAAGAAGTATTGGTAGTCCGCGTTCATGAGCAGATATTGGAGGGACAGAAACTTCCGAAAAAATTGGTTAGTAAGAATATCTGGAAAGAACGTTTTAAAGACATTCGCAATTTTGAAGAATACTTAGGACGAAACGGAATTATAGTTATCAAATTTTTCCTGCACCTCTCAAAAGATGAACAGAAAAAGCGTTTTATCGAACGTGTTGACAATCCCGATAAGAATTGGAAGTTTAGTGCGGCTGATGCACGTGAACGCAGCCACTGGAAAGAGTATATGAACGCTTATGAAGATATGATTAAAAACACGTCAACGGAAAAGTCGCCCTGGTATGTGGTTCCTGCTGACAAGAAATCATATGCCCGTATTGTAATTGTATCCGCCATTCTTCATGCACTGGATGAAATGGACCTGGAGTATCCAAAAGCGAGTAAGGAAAAAATGGAAGAATTGCAGGCTGTTAAAAAAGCATTGCTTGCGGAGCAATAGCGACAGGGCGGGAAGACGAAGGCGATAGATTTATTCTTTGTTACATTTAAAGTTCACCCAAAGTTGATGAAGTCTTTTCCATACATCATCGGAATACGGCCTGGGTGATATTTCATGAAAGACGAATGTTTTACTTTTTCCTTCACAAGATCTTATATGTATTACAAAATTTAACGTGATCGGTTGTTGACTCATATAGTCCAACATAGCAACCGAACCTTCGAAAGTTTTCAAATCTCCTTTTTCCGTGGCTCTTGATCTTATTGAGGATGTTACAGGAAATAGTTTATCAGCAATTTTAGCAGGATCGGTATTGACTTTAATAAGACCGGTATAATAGGCTTTTAGATTATTTTCAATTGTGTTGGCGTCAAATGGGGGAGTGCCGTCTAAATACCATAAAAAAGCGTAGCTCCAATATTCATCCGTTGTTTTTTTGGCCCAGCCAGGAGTGAACCTGATATCTTCAACACCTTTATACTTTATAGAAGGGGCAAATGAAATCGGTATCAGGAAACGTTCAACATCCCATCCTTTTAATGTATCCAACACATAGGGTGCATCCCATTTTTTCCCACCAAATTCTTCTTTGGCATTTTGCCCGGAGCTTTTTAAAAAAAGAAGAAGAACGACTGCACATAAAATATTTCTCATTTCACTACAATTTTAGATTACGCACACCAGAGATGAAAAATTGATTACAAAATACAATTTACAGCTTTTCAAAGTGGACTTTTAGTAAACGAGATGGCGGTCGGGACTTGACAAGAATTTAACGATCAGGCCAGGCGTGTGCCTCATCGTTTATTTGGTATTGTAAATTCTTATAGTCGAACCCGGGCGAACGGTCGTGGATAGTTAAATCGGTTCATGCAGGCACGAACCGATGCAGTAGAGGCGAAACAATAAAAATTTTAAACTGTCACAGTCACACGTAATAATGTAGCAGGTATAGAATTAGTATCGTTGCTGCCACTTTTGTTTTGGCTATTAAATAGATTTTCCAGCTC
>JAICGN010000044.1 GCA_025923075.1 Chitinophagaceae bacterium | reverse complement strand
ACCATATACTGCAAGATCGCTGGAGAAGTTAGGGTCACCAATATTCCATGAGTTAAGCGATCCATCAGGTTGGCGGTATTGCCTCATTTTTTCAAGATCAAGCTGCCGCTGAAACCACTGATTAAAATTCTGCGTAACATTTAGTCCATCCAGCCGGTACCCCTCGAGTGGTTTTCCAGTTGTAAAAGTTGTGGTATAAATCATGTCGGTTGACATGGTTATGTATTTACCAATATCAAAGGAACCATTAATACCAAACTGATGCTGTTTCCGCCTGGCTTCTTCAATAATAAGAGTACGATCCTGGTTACCATAGGTCATTCTGAGATTATGGGATTCACCTCCGGATGTAAATGAAATGCTGTTATTTAAATTAGTGCCTGTTCTAAAGAAATCTTTTACGTTGTCAGGTTGAGGCGTTAAAGGCACCTGGACTCCAAATTCATCGCCGGGATACCAGCTGAAATAAGGTCTGTATAAAGACCCATCCATTTTGGGTCCCCAACTTTCATCTGCGCCATATTCAAGCATTCGTTGCCCATTAAAAGATGCCCAGGATGCTGGGTGAATAGCAGAATTATATTTGAAAAGGTAAAATCCCTGTGCATCAAGGTAACCTGACCCTAATGAAGCTGAGCTGGTATACGAAGATGAATAACCACCGGCGTATTCATCCTGGTAAGGCGGGATAAGCGCCAGATTTTCAAAAGTAACTCCCAGATTTACATCAACACTCTGGGTTTTCCTACGAGTTCCTTTTTTAGTTGTAATAACAACCGCACCGTTTGCTGCGCGTTGTCCGTATAGAGCGGTTGCTGCCGGACCTTTCAGTACGGATACATTATCTATATTATCCATTATTACTGCAGACTGATTTGTAATGGTTCCATCAACTATAAAAATAGGAGCCTGAGGACCGAGGCCTGTAACCCCACGTATCAGGATATCAGCGTTATCAAAAGTTGAACTTGGAGAACCGACAAGTTGCACACCGGCAACTTTGCCAACAAGGCTGCTGCTTAGATCTACTGATTTAGCAACCGTCAGGTTTTCGCCTTTTACTTCCTGTACAGAATACCCCAGGGCCTTCTTCTCTCTCTTAACACCTAAAGCAGTTGTCACAACAACTTCGCTTAATTCTCCCGTAGCAAGAGAAAGTTGTACAGTCAAATCATTTTCGGGATTCACTTCCTTTACTTCGTAGCCAGTTGCTGAAATTATCAGTTTCGCGCCAGCAGGAACACTAATTGTAAAGACACCTAAATCATTTGCAATGGTACCATTCTTGGTACCTTTTTCTTTGATTGATGCTCGGGGCAATGGGTTGCCAGTTGCATCAGTGACCTTACCGGTAATGGTAGTTTGTTGTGCGACCAACCCTGTTAATAAGAATAACAGGCTCGGTACGAGGAGTACAAGCTTTCTCATGTTTTAATTTTGGGGGTTAAGGCCGCCAAGATAGGGGAAACTTGTATTTCCATTAACAAAAGGTTAATTTTTTTTTTAATTCTTAAGCGCAGTTAACATTTAACGCCAAAAAATATTTTCAAGCAGCAAAAAGCCGCAATCACTACTCCGATGCCATCGGCAAGAAATATTAAAATTGGTATAAATTGATTTAGAGGTTGTTTTGTAAGTCTGATTTTTCACCCCGAATTCATAAATCATTCTGATTCTAGCAAAAAAATCCCGTGAAGTTGCACAAAACACCTTGTTAAAAGAATTGCCTGCAATCTCATTTTGGATTAAAAAATTAGTTGGCTGAACATCTCTCAAAATCTCTTGCAATGGAATCTGGTCTGGTCTTTACTAATTGATATTTAACATTCTTTAGTAAAACTGTTGCCTGTTGTTTGCAATCTGTATCTGTAATATAAAAGTTGTAGAAAAATAAAATCGAAAAGTATGAAGAAGATTTTTACATTGTCAATAATCACAGTTGGGCTTCTTGTATTTTTTACCGGGTGTGTCAGAGATCGTGGTTATGTCGATGAAAGCTACTGGCTAAGCCAGGACCGCGGCGAAGTGGTTTATAGCGATTCTTATTGTAACTACTATGTAGTGGAGACAGATTATGGCTACACGGTTCTGCGCGCATTGAACGGTTACAGGCCTTATGAAGGGACAATTGTATATGGTAATTTCAGTAATTACGGGTTAAGAGATTATTATAATCGTTCAAACGGATTGGTATTTACCGCTGAAGTAAAAGAGTATTGGTTGACTTATTATGATGCGCAGGCGGCTATCGAATATTATTGTTATTAAACCGCATATCCGGATTTTAATTGATGACAGGTTCGGGCAATAGAATAAATTCATTCCTGGCTATCATCATCATTTAATTCATAACATGCTACTGGCGAAGAGTTTCGATTTCGAATTGTCTATTTGGATGTCCTCAAATGACGATGAACTTGATTTCTTCATATTACTTACCGATCATATTTTTACACAGTCACCTATCAAACAGCTCCGGGGTTTTGCCTCCGGGAACCGCGTCTCACAGCTAACAGTTACTTGCCCTCTACGATTTGCGTTTTTGCTTGCCTGATTACGATTGCTCCAAGCAACTATTTCTTAACAATTAAATTTTATGACTATGAAAAAAGTAATGAACAGTAAGGCAGCATTTATCATTGCAATCGCAACAGTTTTCAGCACGGCATTTACCAATCCTGCTATCGCCATGGATAAATTGGCCGATCCGGGAGTTGAGATCAAATACCTGGGTTTCCAGCAGAGCAACCCCGTATTTGAGATCAATATCAATAAGGCCGAAACTGAAAATTTTGTAATCACAATCAGAGATGTATCAGGAACAGTTTTGTTCTCTGAGAAATTAACAGGCAAGAATATTTCGCGTAAGTATCGTATCGATACCGAGGAAGAAATAGAAAAAGGCGGTCTTCGCTTTGAAGTGAAATCTGTTAGCAATAATAAAACAGAAGTTTACGTCGCCGGCGTTGATGAAAACATCACAAGAGAAATGGCGGTAAATAAAATTCAGTAACAGCTAAGTTATCAAAAAAGATAAGCTGCCCTGGTCGGTTCGGGGCAGCCTATTCAATTTCTAACTTGCAGGAGTTTCTTATTTTTTTGCCTTCTTTTGGACTTCTTCAAGCTTAGCAATGTAAATACTGCGACCATGGGTGCCAAGTACAATCTCATTTTCCCTTTGTTGAATCGCTATGTCATGAACAGGAACGGATTTTGGTAAACCTTTATTCCACATCATAAAGTTATTTCCGCGGTCGAAACTTACATAAAGACCGCCATCGGTACCTACATAAATTATACTGTCATTTTTTGGATCTTCACGGATCACATTGACCGGTTCGTATGGCAGATCTTTTCCTGTCTGCCTCCATGTTTTTCCATAATCTTCGCTGATATATACATACGGAGCAAAATTGTCGAATCGATAACCATTCAATGTTACGAAGACTCTTGCCTCGGTATGTTGTGATGCTAAGACACGACTGACCCAAAGACCATTTGTTTGAAGTTTTGTCCCGATAGCTATCGGGATCTGACTTTTGACTTTTGACTTTCTAGCAGAAGTCTGTAAGGTTTGATTTAATTGTTCCCAGCTATACCCGCCATCTTTTGTTACATGAATATTACCGTCGTCGGTTCCTGTATAGATCAATCCAAATCTCGTAGGTGACTCAGAGATCGTCGTAAGGGTAGCATAGGGTACATTGCCTTCTTTTTTTCCATTGGTCAGATCCGGGGTCATTGTAATCATCGTGTCGCCTTTATTCATGCTGCGATGAAAATGATTGCTCCCAAAGTAAACTATGTCGGGATTGTGACTGCTAATCTGGATTGGGGCTTGCCAATTGAAGCGATAAGGAAAATCACCAAGCTCATGTCGTGGAGTGATTCTTCTTGTACCTTCTCTTGTTATCCTGTTTGTCCGTGAATAGTTTCCGAATTGTGATCCATAGTAAGTCGTCGTATTATCTCTTGTGTCTACCTGCACGTACATACCGTCGCCACCACCAATATTCACTTCACCACTCGCTGTTTGACCAAGCCCGGAACCCGCAAAAGGATTTCTGCCTGATTGGGAAGGAACATACCATACACCATTATCCTGTAATCCGCCGTATACATTATAAGGTCTTGCATTATCAGTTGTGATTGCGTAAAATTGTCCAACAGGTGGTGTGTTTGCCTTGAACCAAACTTCGCCATCATCATAGGTTATATTCACCCCGCCATCATTGCCGTTGATAAGATGAGAATCTTTTTTTGGATTCACCCATAAAGCATGATGATCTGCATGTACATTGTTTTTATCCATGTTTTTCCATGTCTTGCCGCCATCGGTAGAAAGCTGCGATGAATAACCAAGTGCATACAATTTATCTTCATTGTAAGGGGAAACATAGATCTTGGCAAAATAATATCCATACGTAAAGAAAATAGGAACTTCTTTCTCGTTTACTTTTTTCCAGTTTTGTCCTGCATTGTCGCTGCGATAGATTTCGCAGCCAATGGGGTTCGATTCAAAACCGGTATTGACATTAAAATAGTCATAAAGCACTGAAGATTTATACTTTCCGTTTTCGACCCATTCTTTCAGCATTTTCGCTGTGTATTTCGGATACATTCGGCCGCGGGATAAGAATGTGTCAAGTCGCTTACTGTCAAGCTGGGCAAACTGTTCTTTCGTCAAACCTTTAAAATCTGCCGTTCGGTAAGTTGTTGAATCTCTTCTGGCAGTATCAGGTTTATTATTTTGATTATCCAGAATAGCATACACGATCTGTGGATTTTTTGGATAAATACAAAGGCCAATCCTTCCTAGTCCATCACCGGTTGGAAAACCAGAACCCGCGCCGCTTATCAATTTCCAGGTATCACCACCATCATTGCTCTTATAAATACCACTTGTTTTACCACCTTCTTCGAAGTTCCATGCAGCTCTTGTTTTGTACCATGCAGCTGCATACAGTTCACTGGGATTTTGAGGATTGATATCCATTTCCACTGCGCCGGTATTATCGTCTATATACAAAGTGTGTTTCCATGTTTTGCCGCCATCAACTGTTTTATATACTCCGCGATCTTTATTGGGAGAATATAAATGACCAAGTACTGCCACCCACGCCGTATTGTTGTCAGTCGGGTGCAATTGAACTTTACCAATATGATGGGAGTCGGGTAATCCGACATATTCCCATGTCTTACCATTATCATTGCTTTTGTACATGCCAATACCAGCATAAGTCGAACGACTGGCGTTTACTTCGCCTGTACCGATCCAAATTGTTTTTGTCTTCCAATTGATCGCTATATCGCCAATGGTTAGAACATCTTCCGAATCAAAAATTGGTTTAAAAGAAAGACCGTTGTTTTTTGTATACCACAATCCGCCTGATGCGTATGCCGCATAAAATTCAGTGGGATCATCAGGATTGGCTTCAATATCAACAACTCTTCCGCTCATTGTTACGGGCCCAATATTCCGAAAGCTTATGTCATTTAATACCGATCTTTTTTCCAATTCTTTCCGCTGTTGCACCTTTTTCATCCTTTTGTCGGCAGAAGTGGCACTGATCTGTGCGAAACAGCAAATATGAAAGCTTGTAAATGCGAGGAATAAAACAAATAGTCTGTTGTGATGAAATTTTAACAGGAGAAACATAAAAGCGGTCGTTTTTCGTTATTAATTTTGGCGTGGGTTTAGCCCGAAGCATTTCTCCAAACATACTAAACTATGCGATACATCCTCATCCTATTTCTTTTCGTTTCTATTCATGGTTTTTCACAATGTCGAACATTTATGATCGGCGTAAAAGGTGACACGCTGAACTGTGTGGATATGAAAGGAAAAAAGCAGGGCCGTTGGGTAAATGAATTGCCACCACTACGTGGCGAGAAAGGGTATGAGGAACAGGGTGTCTATATTAATGATAAGAAGGAAGGTCAATGGCAGCAATTTACTTTAGATGGGGATTTGTTGTCGATCGAAAATTATCGTTGGGGAAATAAGCATGGACGCTGCATTTATTATACTCCGTTTGGTCAACCGATACGTGAAGAAAGCTGGAAAGCAGTTAACCCGGACAATCCTTATGATACAGTTGATGTGTTTGGCTTGAATGATCCAAGCAAAGTCGTAAGAAGAGAGGTTATTAAGCTGGATGGTCACACGCTTCGGCATGGCACATGGAAATTCTTCGATCCTGATTTTGGAACGGTAGTAAAAACAGAACAATATAAATTAGACAAGCTGATCGTGGCGGGCCTGGCAGAAGATGAATTGGCCCCCATCGATATAAGCACCGGGACTGCTTCGAAAGCAAAAACAGATACAACAGGAAAAAAATCAATCGCTAAACCAAAAGAAGTGGCAGAGTATGAAAAGAAAAATGCCGGTAAAAAGAAAGTGAAAACAAGAACGGGGCAAACCGGGTATTGAACATTAAAATAAATAAAAGAAAAGCCGCTTCATTTGAAGTGGCTTTTCTTTTAGGAAAGAATAATTATTAAAATGCTTTCTTTTTCTCTGCTGCCCTTTGCATAGGGTTACCGGCCTGCGTTTGTCCACCTCTTGCTCCACCCGTTCTTCCTTTAAAGACTGTAAACTTAGAAGGCTCAGGGATCGTATTCCATGAATTATTCTTATCATTAATGTCGGCTGTCTCTTTAAAAGGATCCAGTTTTATTGAAGTTACTTCTTTGTTCTTGAGAAATGTTTTTACTACTTTGTTTTCATTCAATCGCCAGACCTGCGCCGGTATCCTTTCAATTTCAGTTGTCCCATCCTTATATGTCCATTCAAGGATAAGGGGCATTACAAGTCCACCTTTATTACTGAAGCTTAGCTCATAAATATTGGTATTGGCATATTTTTCTTTTTCTGCAGCTGAAAGTGCTCCGGGATTAGTGACAGGAACAGTTACACTGTACTGGTTTGTATCATAAGGTTCAAGTCCTCTGGCGTAGCGCCAGTAAAAATCCCGCAGTGAAGTATCGGCATCTGTTTGAAATGTAATGCTCTTGTCTTCCCTGTTTCTCACCTTTGAAATATCATTATCCGGTACGAGGATTGGTTTATCAACACTACGTTTTACTACTGATTCTTTTGTTGCTTCGGGAACAAAATCCAAATCAGGTTTGGCATATCGTACAGTATCCAATGAAATGTCGCAGGCATCAGTGCTGTAAAACCAACCACGCCAAAACCAATCGAGATCTTCACCGCTTGCATCTTCCATTGTACGGAAGAAATCAGCAGGTTCAGGATGTTTGAAGGCCCATCGCCTGGCATACTCACGAAATGCATAATCAAACCTTTTGCGACCCATTATTGTTTCACGAAGAATATTTAAACCAGTAGCCGGTTTTGAATAAGCATTGGGGCCAAACTGCGCAATGTTTTCGCTGTTTGTCATAATAGGCTCAAGCTGATCTTTAGGGAGCTTCATGTAGTCAGTGATAAATGCCGCGGGACCTCTGCGGTTTGCATATTTATTATCCCATAATTCCTGTGTGAGGTATTGTACAAAGGTATTGAGTCCTTCATCCATCCAACTCCATTGACGTTCATCGCTATTAATGATCATGGGGAAAAAATTATGACCCACTTCATGAGTAACTACCCCGATCATTGCATACTTGGTTCCTTCAGCATAGGTTCCATCTTTTTCTGTGCGGCCATTGTTAAAGCAGATCATCGGGTATTCCATGCCGCTTGATGCCTCAATGCTTTGTGCAACAGGGTATGGATAAGGGATCGTGAATTTAGAATAGGTTTGAATAGTGTGCTCAACCACTTTGCTTGAAAATTTTCTATACAGTCCGTATGCCTCTTTTGCATAACCACTCATACACATCACTTTTCTCCCTTCAATTTTTGTAGCCAACGCATCCCATACAAATTTGCGGGATGATGTCCATGCAAAATCACGAACATTGTCTGCTTTGAATATCCAGGTTTTCTTTCGGGGCGAAGCGGAGGCAATCATGGCCGGCCCATTTTTTTCAGCTGCTTTTGCTTCTTCCAACGTCACGATTTCTATGGGTTCCTTTGAAGCTTGTGCTTTGTTCCACCTTGCAAGCTGTGCAGGTGTCAATACCGCTGCATAGTTTTGTCCTTCACCTGTTGAAAGAACTACGTGATCAGCCGGCACCGTCATTTGCACTTTGAAATTTCCGAAGGTGAGCGCAAATTCTCCGCGACCAGTGAACTGGTGATTTTGCCAGCCCTGGAAATCGCTGTATACGCAAAGGCGCGGATACCATTGTGCAATAGTGAAAAGATGATTGCCATCTTCAGGGAAGTATTCATAACCGCCACGACCACCGCGAGTCAATCGGTCTGATAATTTATAATTCCAGTCAAGCTTAAATGTAAACCGCTGACCGGGTTTTAATGGTGCAGGCAATTCTATCCGCATCATTGTTTTGTTGATATCAAAAGATAATTTTTTACCTGTTGCATCAGTAAGTTTTAAAATATTAAAACCATAACCATTGTCACCTGTAGCTTCCTGCGCCCTTTCCAATTGCTGAGGGGTGAATCTTCTATCCATGGGATTACTGGTTTGGTAATTTGCGTTGTTTATGCTGCTATGCTGATTTTCATCAAGCTGCAGCCAGAGATAAGTGAGAACATCAGGTGAGTTATTAAAGTAAGTAACTGTTTCACTGCCGCTCAATTTCAAATTCTTTTCATCCAATTCGCATTTGATATCATAATCGCAGCGCTGCTGCCAGTATTTAGGTCCCGGTGCTCCGCTGGCTGTGCGGTATTCATTTGGCGTTGGGAAGTTTGCGCCCATTTGCTCAAACTTGTTGCCATGATTGCTGCCAGCATTGTTATTTACATTTTGTGCGAACAAAGTGGCGGTGGTCATGAGCATAAAAACAGTGGAAAAAAAATTCTTCATGTGTGTTGTTTTTTACTGAAACTAGTGATGTTGTCAAAACTAAATGAAAAAAATAAAATCACCTGCCCATTCATCCCATTCAGTACACTAAAAACGCCGTCAGATAATATCCAACGGCATTTCTATCAAAAAAAATTTATTTAGCGATCAGAATGCTTTTTTCTTCTCCATTGCTTTCTGCATCGGGTTGATGCCCGGTGCCGGAGTTACATTTTGTTTTTGTTTAAACACTTTGAATCTGCTCGACTCTTTTATATCGCCGTATGTGTTATTCGCTGTGTTAATGTCGGCTGTTTCATTATAAGGATCCAGTTTCACTGAAGCCACTTCTTTATCTTTCATAAAAGTCTTGATCACTTTATTCTCATTCTTGCGCCAAACCTGGACAGGGATCTTTTCTATTTCTTTTGTGCCATCTTTATACGTCCACTCCAATATGATCGGCATGATCAGGCCGCCTTTATTGCTAAAAGTGATTTCATAGAAATTCTTATTTGCATATTTCTGTTGTCCTTCGGCATCCAGGGGCTCTGTTTGTGCTCTTACCGTTACCGCATATTTTGCCGTGTCATATTTTTCCATTTCACGGGCATATCTCCAGTAAAAATCGCGGAGTGAAGTATCACGATCGGTTTCAAACACAATATTTTTGTCCTCGCGATTTCTCATTTTTGAAATATCCTCAGGACCAACCTGTGGTGTTGGCAGCGCACGATAAACAACAGTATCTTTTAATTGTGCGGGAACAGCTGTTACATCAGCCTTTGAATGTTTAACAGTGTCAATAGAAATATCAACAGCATCAGTTCCATAGAACCAGCCTCTCCAGAACCAATCAAGATCTTCTCCGGTTGCGTCTTCAAGTGTTCTAAACAGATCGGCAGGAGTGGGGTGTTTGAATGCCCAGCGTTTTGAATATTCACGGAAAGCATTATCAAATAATTCACGACCAACAATTGTTTCCCTTAAAATATTTAAACCAGTTGCAACTTTTGAATAAGCATTGGCGCCAAAGTTGTTGATGTTTTCACTATTGGTCATGATAGGCTCTAGTTGCTCTTTCGGCAACTTCATATAATCTGTAATTGACCATGCTGGTCCGCCATTTGAAGGGAATTTATTATCCCACAATTCCTGGGTCAGGTATTGCAAATAAGAATTCAACCCTTCATCCATCCACGTCCACTGCCTTTCATCGCTATTGACGATCATGGGAAAAAATGTATGACCTACCTCATGAATGATTACAAAAATTGCTGCATTCTTTTGTCCCTCATTATAGCTCCCATCTTTTTCTGCACGACCGGGATTGAAAGAGATCATCGGGTATTCCATTCCCTGGTTGCCTTCCACGCTGATCGCAACAGGATAGGGGTAAGGTATCGAGAAGTTTGAATACGTTTTGATCGTATGGGCCACTGCTTTTGTTGAAAACTTGCTGTAAATAGGATAAGCTTCTTTAGCATAGTAGCTCATGGTCATCACTTTTTTCCCATTCACGATCGTTCTCATTGCATCCCAAACAAAACGTCTTGATGATGTCCAGGCAAAGTCACGAACATTGTCCGCTTTGTATATCCATGTTTTCTTTTTGCTGTTGCCTTTTACTTTGGAGGCACTCAATGCTTCATCCAATGTTACAATTTGTACGGGCTGATCTGCATTTTGTGCTTTTTGCCAGCGAGCCATTTGCGTAGCACTTAACGTGGCGGCATAGTTCTGACATTCACCCGTAGCGCCAACAATATGGTCGGCCGGTACGGTCATCTGTACTTTAAAATTTCCGAAGCTTAGCGTAAACTCGCCTGTACCTGTAAACTGGTGATTTTGCCAGCCTATCTCATCACCATACTTGCACATGCGGGGATACCACTGTGTTATGGTGTAATTGTTATTCCCATCTTCAGGAAAATTTTCATACCCACCTCTCGCACCACCAAAACGCAGAAATTCACCACGGTTGGCAAGCTTGTAATTCCAGTCAACAACAAAAGATATTTTCTGACCTGGCTTCAACGGCGTTGGCAGATCTACTTTCATCATCGTTTTGTTGATATAGTATTTTAACGATTTGCCGGTCACATCAGTGAGTTTCGTAATATTAAAGCCATAACCATTGTCGCTTTTTCTCTCATCGAACCGATCAAGTACTTTATCTGTCACCTGTGTCTGCATTGGGTTACTGGTTTGATAATTTGCATTGTTCACAGTGCTGTGCTGGTTCTCATCCAACTGCATCCAGAGATATGAAAGCACATCAGGTGAGTTGTTATAATAAGTAATGATCTCGGTGCCGGTCAACTTATTGTTAATTTCATCCAATTCGCATTTGATGTCGTAGTCGGCACGCATCTGCCAGTATTTTGGACCGGGCGCACCACTTGCCGTGCGATATTCATTTGGCGTTGGTAAAATAGTTCCTAGTTGCTCAAATTTGTTCGCATGATTACTGTTTGCATTGTTCTTTATATCCTGTGCAGATGCAATGCTGAAGGCCGAAAAACTGAGGGCAAAAAATAAACTGATACGTTTCATTTTTGTTACAGGTTTTATTGAATAAAATTTATTTTACAATGGCCACCTTTCAATAGCCGTCACTAATGCAATACTAAATGCGCATGCCGAGGCGAAAATGACCCAATCTCTCCGGTTTATTTTTAAAATATTCACTACGATAAATGAAATGAACAGGATGACCAGCACAACAATGATCTGCCCTGCTTCCAATCCCAAATTAAACCCAAACAGACCCCAGCCAAGACTTTGGTCGCTTGCCAGGGCAAGACGGATATTGTTTGCAAATCCTAAGCCATGAATAAGCCCAAAGAATAACGCCAAAAAATAATTGATGCGGATCGTTTTTGGTGTAAATTTTTTCTGAAACAGATTGGTGATGGCTGTAAAAACAATGGTGCACGGTATTAAGAATTCCACCCATCTACTGCTGATCGTTATGATCTCTTTTACACTAAGAAATAATGTCAGTGAGTGACCAATGGTAAAGGCAGTGATGAGAATAAGCACCTGCTTCCAGTCTTTGATCACATAGATAGCTGCCAGCGCCAAAATAAAAAGCTGGTGATCCAACGCATCACGGCTAATAATATGCTGCCAGCCAAATCTGAAATAAAACGGAAAATCACTCATAGTTGAAACCTGCCTGATGCAATACCACCTATAAAATATTAACAACAATCCTTAACAGGGCATCAAAATAAAGCAGACTTTTGTCCTAATAAAATTTAATTTGGTTAATGGCAATAGAGCTCTATAAATGGCTGGTGATCCCTGTATTTTCAGTTTCCCTGTTTGCCACCGGAGAAAAATATGATTTAAACAGGGCGGGACCCTCACATCCCCTGCATCTTGCAACAGTAGAAATAGACCATAATGCAACCGATAAAACGCTGGAAATAACCTGTAAAACATTTTGGGATGATTTTGAAAGTATTTTAACCAAAGTAAATAAATCAAGGGTAGATCTGACGAGTGACAAGGCGATTGCAGATAATAACACAAAAATTTTTGAATATATCAGATCACACCTCCAGATAACAGTCGACGGCAAGCCTGTGCAGATGAATTTTGTAGGTTATGAAAAAGAAGATGTAGTGGTTTATTCTTACCTGCAGGTTGATAATATCAGTTCGGTAAAAAAAGTCGCTATCGTCAATACGATCATGCATGATATGTTTGATGACCAGGTAGAGATCATTCATATGATCGTGAACGGCAACCGCAAAAGCACTAAGCTGGATTATCCTGCAAAAAATGCTGAGTTTTCTTTTTAGTCTTATGAACAGAGCGGATTTTTTATTTCTTCTGAGTCTTTCATACAAACTCTTCCTCGTTACAATCTCTTCACTAGGTGAAAGAAATATTCCGCTTTCACCATTGCAACTTTTTTATGATGGCATCCGGACTTATTGAGCGGTTGGCTAATATGCTGCAGGCAAAATATGCGGGGAGTAACGTTTCAACTCTTTCTGACTTGTTATAGGTCAATAAATGTGTAGAAATATTGCAATAAGTTATTGGTTCTGGTTTTTATACTATAAGTTTCTGTTTAATACTAAACTACAACTAGTTATGAGAAAGATCTTACTGCTCATTTTATTTAATCTGTCAATTTTGCTTACATGGGCCTCAACTTCTTCAATACAAAGTAAAAGCCCATTTGCAAGTGAAATAAAGATGCCGCTTTTTAATACAGGAAAATTTATTAGTGTCGAAGATTTTATGGAACTCACTCCGGCGACTTATAAAGAAATTGCAGGCAAGAAAATGAGGCTTAAAGAAAGGGTCGGGCTGGCTCTTGGGAAAAAATCTTTAAAGAAAATAATAAGCAAAGATGGTACTGTGAATATGGAGAAGATGGAAAAGATGAAAGAGAGAGGTTTATTTGGTAGTTGGCAATGGCATTGGGGTGGCTTTGCTCTTGGTTTTTTCCTGAGTATATTAGGGCCAATAGTTGCATTATTTTTTAATGACGACTATAAATGGGATAGATTTCATACGGCACTTAGGACTGCATTAATAGTTTTTGCTTTAATTGGTATTGTCATTGCAGCAGCTGGGGCTTGAGGTCACGCCGACGGACTCAATCCATTTCCTGCCGTATCTCTGTACTAATGTTCACCAATACTTTGTCGATCCGGTGTCCGTCCATGTCAATTATTTCAAAACGAAAACCCTTCCAGTCAAATTTATCGCCGGCATGTGGTATGCGTTCGAGTTCATGTAAGATAAAACCAGCAAGTGTATCAAATTCATGTTCGCCCTCATTCATCCATCCGGCTTTGTCAAAGCGGGTAAGGAAATCGTAAAAAGGAATCTGCGCATCTACCAAAAAACTGCCATCGTCTCTTTCCACCACCTCATAATCTGTGACGTCAGGTTGTGGAATATCGCCAACAATTGCTTCAAGAATATCATTTAAGGTGATCATGCCTTGCATGGTCCCGTATTCATCCACAATAAAGCAGGAATGATGCTGTGTTTGCTTGAATTTTTCCAATACCTGGTATGCACTGTTATTTTCGGGAACAAACATCGCAGGTTTCATAACATCTTTGAACTTGGTCATGTCATCTGTTACATACAGATCCTTTATGGAAACCACGCCTTTAATATTATCAATTTCCCCGGCGCAAATAGGGTACATTGAATGTGGCTCGCTGACTATTTTTTCCTTGATCTTTTCCTCGTTGTCTTCAAGATCGAACCAGATTATATCGCTGCGATGGGTCATTAATGACGTGATATTTCTGTCGCCAAGATGAAAGACCCGTTCTATGATCTCTCTTTCTTCTTCTTCAATCGTTCCTGCTTGGGTTCCCTCCGTAATCATTGTCTTTATTTCTTCTTCTGTTACTGCATCATCTTTTGATTTTTTTATATTGAAAAGGAAAAAGAAAAACGTACTTATTTTATTGAGCAGCCAAACAAATGGGTGGGTAATTTTTGCAAAAACCAGCACCGGGCCGGCCATAAGTTTGGATATTTTCTCTGCTCTTAACAACGCAAATCGTTTAGGGATCAATTCTCCAAAAAGTATCGAAAGAAACGTAACAATGATCACTACAATTGTGAGAGAAATGCCTTCTGCATAATCACTTAAGAAACTTATCTGTTTAAACAAAGGAACGAGATAAACACTGAATCTTTCGCCGGAATAAACACCGGTTAAAATCGAGATCAACGTAATACCTATTTGCGCGGTCGATAAAAATACTTCAGGTTTGTTAGAAAGTTCAAGAGCTCTTCGGGCAAAGGTGTCTCCTTTTGACGCCATACTCTCCAATCTTGCTTTGCGGGCCGACACCAGGGCAATCTCAGTCATCACAAATAATCCATTGATCAATATAAGTCCAAGCAGTATAAATATTTCCATCTAGAGAAAATTGGTTTCTTATTCGAAGTTAACAAATCCGAACCGCTTGTTAAAGAATGTACCCAGCAGCCACCCGAAGGCAAAACCGATAGCGGCACCACCTAAAATGTCAAAGGGATAATGCACCCCAACATATATTTGTGCATAGCCAATAACCGCAGCCCACAAATAAGCAATCCAAACCCATCGTCCGATGATTGGACGCAAGGTGAGAAAGATAAATGTTGCCATTCCGAAATGATTGGCTGCATGTGAAGATGTAAAACTATAAGTGCCCGAGCAGCGATTTACCAGCAATCGCACATATTGAAAAAAATCCGGATCGCCACACGGACGTAATCGTTCAAAGCCTTCCTTTACCAGCTTGCTGCTGGTCATATCACACAAAGAAACCGTGCAAAGGAAGATGACAAACCACCACCAACCACGACTTTTAAAATTCATTGTTATAAAGACCAGGAGAAAAAGATAAACGGGTGTCCAGTAATAAGCAACTCGCAGGTAAGGCATTACGCTGTCAAAAAAAGAGTTGCTTTGGTTATTATTTACCTGGATAAAGAGCCATTGATCCCATTGTTCTAATTGGTGAAGCAGGTTGCTTTGAATCAAAAACATGCGGCAAAAATAGAGGAACGGTTAAAATATAAGGGTAACTAGCCGGCTGTTGCGGGAAATTCTTTTCTTTGTGGACTTTTTATGCTCATCAGGCTCAGAATACCTAAGACAATTATGTGGGTGATAAACCTGCTTGTCATCTTTTTACTGATATTTACTTTGTTCCGATTTGCCACTTATTTTTCTTTTAGGCCAAAGGATCTGAGCTTTAGTGAATTGATACCTTCTTTTCTTTTAGGCATCCGCTATGACTTGCGCTGGATCGCCATCATCTTGTTGCCAATTGTCGCTATTAGCTTATTTCCTAATCTCTCCCCATTTTATTCTCACAAAAATAAAAAATGGTGGACATGGTATCTGGCGATTATCACTTTTGTTGTCTTTTTCTTTTTCGCTGCTGATTTTGGAAATTTTGCTTACAACAGGACACGATTAAATGCAAGTGCACTCAATTTCTGGGAGGATGCAAAAATCTCAATGGCGATGCTTTGGCAGTCGTATCCTATTTTTTGGATGTTGCTGGGTTTAGTGGTTGCGGTACTTTTTTTCCGCTGGATGTACCGGCGAATGCATTGGACAGTGATTGCGAAAACAGACGGTCACGGCATACCCTATAAAAGAAAATGGTTTTTTATTTCAGCTATTATGTTATTGCTATTCGTATATGGAAGCATCAATACTTCATCGCTCAAATGGAAAAAAGCTTTTGAGCTAAATGATAATTTCAAAAGTTATCTTTCATTAAACCCACTTCAGAATTTTTTTACAACATTGCGGTTTCGCAAGCCACAGTTCAATGAAAACACGGCAAGGGACAATTTTTCTGTCATGGCAGATTGGATGGCCTTGCCAAACAAAAATGATTTTTCATACCGCAGGGAGATTTTTCCGGAAAGAAAAGCTTTTGAAAGCAAACCGAATATAGTTCTTGTAATGTGTGAGTCGTTCAGCATGTATAAAAGCAGCATGAGCGGGAACCCGCTAAAAACAACTCCTTATTTTCAACAGATGGCCGACAGCGGCGTTTTCTTTGAGAAATGTTTTTCGCCGCATTTTTCAACAGCCCGTGGTTTGTTTGCATTGATCACCGGGATTCCGGATGTTCAACTTTCAAAATTCTCTACACGCAACGAAGCGGCACTGCAGCAACATACTATCATTAATAATTTCGAAGGATACAATAAGCTGTATTTTCTCGGCGGCAGTCCTGAATTCAATAATTTTAACGGGCTGTTAAAAAATATTGATGGCTTGCAAATGCATGTTGAAGGAACATTCAGTTCTCCGAAAATGAATGTGTGGGGTATCAGTGATAAAAATCTGTTTCTTGAAGCAAATAAAGTTTTCAGGCAACAGCAAAAACCATTTTTTGCGATCGTACAGACGGCGGATAATCACAGGCCCTTCATGATTCCGGAGGAGGATAAGGATTTTGAAAAGATCATTTTGCCAAAAGATACATTAAGAAAATATGGTTTTGAGTCCGTAGATGAACTCAACAGTTTCCGTTATTCAGATTATTGTTTTAAAAAATTTATTGAATCGGCGAAGACGGAAGCCTATTTCCATAATACGATTTTTGTTTTTATCGGTGATCATGGAATTTCCGGAAACGCGACGGCCATGTATCCTTCTGTATGGACCGATCAGCGACTTTCCGATGAACATGTACCGCTATTGTTTTATGCTCCTTACTTATTGACGCCGCAAAGAAGAACGGAAGTAGTTTCACAAATTGATGTGCTGCCAACAATTGCAGGTATGGTGCAGCAGCCTTATGTAAATACTACGCTGGGAAGAGACCTTCTGCACCCGGCCAAACAAAACAATTACGCATTTATCATTTATCATGATGAAGGTAAAATAGGAGTGATCACTGATACGTATTACTTCACTAAGAACCTGAATTTTACTGAGGAACATTTATATCCTGTAGCCAGTGAAGTGTTACCGTATACTCCCGCACAGCAGGATTCCATAAAAAATAAGCTTAGCAATGTCACAACTGCTATTTATGAAACGGGAAGGTGGATGCTGATGAATAATGGAGAGAAGTGAGTGGTGAGGAGTCGGCAGTCGGGGAGTCAGGAGTCAGACTACAAAGTTCAACGTTTTAATTTATGATTTGAGTTTTATTTGTTATTTGGAAATTGTTTTTTGGTTTTCATTCGCGCAAGTTATTTGGATTTCTTTTGCGCAACAATGATCAATCGGGGTTTTGTTCTCACATGGTAACTTCCTAATTGGTAATCTCCAAAAGCTTCCTGCAACTGCAAACCATGATAGCTTAGCATGTCATTAAAGTCGCCAAAAGAAAATTTGGAAACTTTTTCCGTGTATTCGAGCGGGTCCATTAACAACGGGTCGCTGATCCTGATTTTTTTATAGAAATGTGTTTCATCGTGCCAACGGCGAATTTCATAGTCAGTGCCATTAATTTTTTTTTCTTCATGAAGAACCAGGTGATCTTCAGAATAATGGACATTCAGGTAATCGATCACAAAAATTCCACCCGGTTTTAATCCATTTGCGATCGTTCTGATCGCATCATCATGTTCTCTTCGGGTTTTAAAATATCCAAAGCTGGTAAAGAAGTTAAAGGCATAACGAAAATAGTTTACCCGGAACGGCAAGCGCATATCATGCTGAAAAAATTCCAGTCGGTCATTCTCAAATTTTTTTGCGAAAGCTATGCTTTCGGGAGAAATATCAATTCCTGTTACAACAAATCCTTTTTCTGCAAGCAGCCGGCTGTGTCGGCCCCGGCCACAGGCAACATCAAGCATATTGCTTCCCGGCACAGGTTTCAGATGATCAATTAGTTTTGAAATAAAAGCCGCCGCCTCTTTCACATCCCGTTCAAAATATAATTTGTGGTAAAATGGAGAATTAAACCAGTCTTTATACCAGGCCAGATCTGACATGGCGCAAATGTAATCACGAACTAATAAACCTATTGACCCTGTAAAAGCTTATTTTTGCATCCCTAATATTTTTATTTTTCAAAAGAAATCCATTAAACGGAAAAACTAATACAGCGTGGCATTGATTAAAAGCATATCAGGAATAAGAGGTACGATCGGCGGAAACTCCGGGAATAACTTAACTCCACTTGACATTACAAAATTTACCGCGGCATTTGGAAGCATCCTTGCAGGCGATACTAATTCGGCTTCAACTCCCAAAAAAGCAAAAGTTGTGATTGGACGTGATGGCCGCATCAGCGGGCCGATGGTTCGTGATATTGTTGTAAGCACCTTGACCGGGATGGGTATTGATGTGGTTGACCTCGGACTGTCGACTACGCCGACCGTTGAACTTGCAGTGCAAAGAGAAAAGGCCGATGGAGGCATTATTATTACAGCCAGTCATAATCCCAAAGAATGGAATGCGCTTAAACTCTTGAATAATGATGGCGAATTTATATCGGCTGAATTGGGAGCAAAAGTTTTGGAGAAAGCTGCAAAGGAAGATTTTGTTTTTAATACAGTAGAAGAACTTGGCGAACTGTCAATTGATGATTCTTACATGCAAAAGCATATTGATGCCATTTTAAATTATCCGCTGGTAAATAGGAGTGCAATTGCGAGCCAGCAATATAAAATTATTGTTGATGGTATAAATTCTACCGGCGCCACATTTGTGCCTGCATTACTTAGAGCATTAGGGTTAGAAAACATTATTGTGATAAACGATGAAGTGGACGGAAATTTTGCGCACAATCCTGAACCATTGCCACAACACTTATCGGAATTAAGCCGTGAAGTGGTAAAACAAAAGGCACACCTGGGAATTGCGGTCGACCCCGATGTTGATCGTTTATGCTTTGTTTGTGAGGATGGTTCTATGTTCGGTGAAGAATATACGCTGGTTGCAATTGCAGATTATGTATTGAGCAGGAGAAAGGGTACCACGGTTAGCAATCTGAGCAGCACCCGTGCATTGAAAGATATTACTTTGAAGCATGGCGGCGAATATTTTCCTTCAGCAGTGGGAGAGGTGAATGTGGTAAAGAAAATGAAAGAAGTAAATGCTGTTATCGGTGGCGAAGGTAACGGCGGTATCATCGTGCCTGATTTTCATTATGGACGTGATGCTTTAATAGGCATCGGTTTGTTTTTAAGTCATCTTGCCAATCACATGTTTGGTATGAAATCATTGCGAAGCCAGTACCCTGATTATTTCATTTCTAAAAATAAGATCGAGCTGAATAATGGCGTTGATGTAAAAGCAATTTTCGAAAAGATAAAAAAGAAGTATAAAAAACATCCTATCAATACTGAGGATGGTTTAAAAATAGAATTCGATAATGATTGGGTGCATCTCCGCACTTCCAATACAGAACCTATTATCCGGATTTATGCCGAAAGCGATTTTGAAACAAAGGCGAATCATATTGCCACACGGATCATGCAGGATATTGGTGAGTTTATGTAGAATAATTTTGTACTTGGCTGAATTGCTGTCTTGTGCCTGTCGCAGGGTTTATACCTTTAATAAATTTATGTAACTTGAGATGCGCCGCCGATGATGTGAAAGTCATATTTTCTTTCTCGATGATTCTATAACGCTGCATCATAACTTAAACCTCAACCTACGTTTATGCTTAAACTATTATTCAGAAGATGGTGGGTACTCCTCATCCAGGGTATCCTGCTGATCATCCTTGCAATTTTTATTTTTAACAACCCGATTAATGTACTGGCCGGGCTTTCAATTTGGGTTGGGATCCTGGTGCTCATTGCTGGCATTGCCGGAATACTCGGATGGTTGAGCGCTGAGAAGGAAGAAAAAGAAAGCGGCTCGCTATTGTGGAGCATTGTTACCGTGTTATTTGGAATAGTTTTATTATCGAATCTATTAGCAACAATGAAGGCATTGACTATTTTGTTTGGTGTATGGTTGCTGATTGGTGGTATTCATCTTATTCGCTCAGGATTAGCTTTAAGAAGAGAAACTTCATCATCTGGCCTGCTGATAATTATTACCGGGGTTTTGGCGGTAATCATAGCGCTTGCTACGATCTTTAAAATTGGTACCGGTGCTGTAACGATCAGCATTTTACTCGGATTACAAGTGCTTCTTATTGGTCTTGCACTGGTTATTTTTTCTGTTGCGAAAAAAATGCTTGTTGGAAAAATGAAGGATAGGTTTGGATCCCGGAATTGATAATGTTTTTAGAAGATAATAAAAAACTGCTGGACTTTAAACATCGTGCCCAACGTTAGAACATAATTCACCTCTAATTTGTTTTGATTCCTATACTGAAACAAAGTTGTAACAGATCTATTGTATGTTGACTATATGTTGAATCTTTCTGATCATTATTTTTTCTACTTCGGCAAGTTTGGGTAAATTACTATTGGAGGAACATTACATGAACAAGAAACATTTTTTTGTTGTGTGGATACTGGCCGCTACTTGTACTTTGCTGCTTTTCGCTTATCATCCTCCGAGTCCACCGGCAGGAACCATTGCCTATATCCGTGATGGCACCGAGATCCGTTTAATAGAACCCAACGGTAATAATGACCGTCGCCTTTGGACGCACGCTGATGCAAAAGAAGCTTTGGGCATTAACGATCTTGCATGGCGACCTGATGGAATGGAGCTGGCTTTTTCCAGTAGTCATGCAGCCGCCGCTTCCTTGTTCGACGCAGATCTGTATGCGATTAAACCCGACGGCTCAACGTTACGTAAGTTGACAAACCCACCGGATCGAAATGAATTTGCGGGATACCCGAAGGGCACAGTTAGTCTTACTGTTCGAAACACCCAGTTTGCTTTTCAACAATCGCAAGCCAGCAGCGGTATTTTTATAATATATGTTGCGGGTGCCGACGAGCCACAACAAATTACTCTGCCGCCAGGTTCTTCAAAAACACTTGTCTTTAAATCGGTGGCGGATTTTGGCAAAAAAGCACAAGCTGTTGTAGCAATGTGGGGTAAATTCCGTTGGTTTATTCCGGGGCTGGATGTCCAGGCTGGCAAAACAGTGAAATCCCCTGATCTCACTATCAGCGGTAATGGCATTGAACTATTCGGGGCATTTCGTCCGGTTTGGCGAAGTAATGGCTCTGAACTGAGTTATCGCACGGGGACCTGCACTATCGATCGTTTGCCGGCTAACCCACCAATAGGTGAATTCTTCTATCAGCCCATGTTTACCGGCAAAGCTCCCTTTGGGGCTTGCTCCTGGGATTGGGGCCCTACACCCGAACTGGCAAACCAGGTAATCTATACCGAAAATTCAGGTGAACGATCAGGTATCTTTCGAATTAAAGAAGGCGGTACACATCCAGGTACATGGCTAACAGATTATTCGAACATTCAATATCAACTGTTGTACGATCTTCACTGGTTGCCGGATGGCTCCGGGTTACTTTACTCCACGGTAACATTGATGCGAGATGCCGGTAACATCTTTCACTATGATTTCAAAACAAAACAAACCAGGAAAGTAACACAACTTGAAAATGAATTTGCTCATGGCTTCTCTATCTCACCTGACGGAGCTTGGATTGTCTATGAACGTTCAAAATCACACGAAGATGACAAAGCCACTGATCTCTGGATGGTGAACATAAATGGCACCGGATCCCGCTTACTTGTGCGCAATGGAATGAGACCATCGTGGGGAAAGCTTTAAATACATCATTTGCATTGCCGGTAACAGATTACCTTAGCTGCTGCGGGGATAATGAACTCTTATTAAGAATTCTTACGTATTTCGCAGGAACGCGCTGAACCTATTATGCATTTATTACACTAAAAACCGATCAGTACTGCGAAACCATCCAGACTAAAAACTATTTATCTGGGCTCTGTACAGTTGTTATACCATTTGCACCTTGAATTGACAGTGCCCCTTGTGCTCCGGGTCTGCCGGCAGCACCAGCTAATTTGACGAGTGCTTTTGGATCACTGCAGCCGCCTCCCAGACCCCCAGTACCGGGAACACCCGCAACTCCCCCGATGCCGCTTCGACCGCCTAAATTCTGAATCACAAAGTTTGAATTACTTACAGTTGCTGAGCCAACGGTGCTATATGAAATGTCCACGTTACCTCCTCTACCTCCAGGTCCACCGCGGCCACCACTGCCGGCATTTCCTCCTGTTCCACCGTTACAGGTACAGGTCGCATTTCCACCTTTCCCTCCGTTACCACCATTTCCTCCGGGTCCGCCATCTCCACCATTTACACTGATCGCAAGCGATTCAATCTTTCGTATTCGCAGCGTCAGTGAAATATTTTTTCCAGCACCGCCGGGCAATCCAAGATTGCCGTTCATGCCGTTTGCTCCGGGCATACAATTAGCACCATTCATTCCATGCGAACCATTAGTCGCGGCTCCTCCGAAAGACCCCGTGCCAAGAATTCTTACATTCTTGCCTATGGTGACATCTGTTGCTGTAACAGTCCATCCATCCATGGACGGTGGAATAATAATGGTGCAGTCATCACCCAGGTTAAAATTCTTCAACGATAGTGTTCGCTCCGTAGCTGTGAGCGTTCGCTGAGCCCCTGGGGCAACCGTGAAATCTGATTGCTGACTAAATGAAGCAAATGAGATCAATAAACCAAAAATGGAGCATACAGTTTTCATACATGTTAGTTTTAGTGTAGAAAATTTTAAGGTAAATCGTTGCAGATTGGATGATAGGCAATTTACGAATTGAGTTGCATGATCAGTCAGATTTTCATATCACCATGAAAATTTCTTTGACGTTACGCCGTTGTTGTTCCCACCAACAAATTGAATTTAGGCTATTCGTCGATGTGAGTATGAAATCCAATCGCTAAAAAAATCAAAGGTGACGTTTTACAGTCGGAACTAACATGTCTGCTAAAGATGCTGGTATGCTAAATCATTCAACACTTGAGAGAAAGCTGTGTTAGGTTTGTAACTAATGTTAGCGGTAGTGCATTACCTTGTCATAAAGTTCTTTCAGTTGGGTGTCACCAAAACCATAAATGCTGTCTCTGGTCCAGAATTCTTTAAAGACCTCCTGAAAATCCGTTGAAATATTTTTTGTGATGTCTTCTAAAACTCGTTCTGGCCTTCCTTTTGTGCCATCTCCCCGGAATCGTTCAACATGCGCATTTACTACTTCTTGCAGATATGGAAAAGCAGGAGATTTCTTGGCAAGACGAATCAATTCTTCAAGATCGTCAGTCTTATAAGGTTCCCATAAGTCTTGTCCGAATTGCAAATCAGCGTCATTTAAAGAAATCCTATCACCAAAACAAATTTTAAGTTGGCATGATGTTGCTGACCCAAATCCATTCCAAAACTGTTTATCAGCTCTGTCTAAATAAGAAGTATAAACAGCATACACTTTTTTCTTTATTGATAGATTATTGATGATTGAAATAACAAACCACATATTAACCTGGCAAAACAGGTCATACTCAAACCAAAGATTGAATTCAGCATTGTCAGGCGCATTAATTATTTTTTCAAACTCTTTTGTAACACCCTTATGGTATTCAGCTTCTGTTAATTCCAGGAATTTTGCTCTCGATCGCCAAAAATCATTCAAGTTGTGTCCTGATAAGTCACCAACTATAAGCGCTTCTCTGACAACTACCACATCTCCTTTGATTTGAGCGTGACCTAAGATAAGATTTTCCAATTGTAGTTGCAGTCTTTCGGCAAGTACGTGTTGTGCTGTTATTTGTCACTATGACCCTTTACTCAATAATTCGAAATACTTTTTGAAACTTTTTCAAAACAAAATTTGAAATACAAATTACTTAACTTACTTTGTGACGCAAAGTACTTTTTGTTTCTAATATATCAAACAAGAATTAAGATTATGAAGACTAAAATATTATCTGGGATTATTATGACGCTGGCATTGTTTACCACAGCATATGCACAGACGCTTGACAAAGCCAAACTCGATCATTTTTTTGACCGGCTTGCCGAAAAGAATAAGGCGATGGGCAGCCTGGTCATCGCCAAAGACGGCAAGGTTCTTTATACCCGCGCCATCGGCTACAGCCAGATCAACGGCAGCGAAAAGAAATCGTTGACCGCAGCGAACAGATTCCGGATCGGTTCGATCACCAAAATGTTCACTGCCGCGATGGTCTTGCAACTCGTCGACGAAGGAAAATTGAAGCTGACCGACACGCTCGACAAATTCTTGCCCCAGGTGCCGAATGCCAGGAAAATTACTATCCTGCAAATACTCTCGCATCGCAGCGGAATCCCAAACGTGAGGCGCGAGCAGAATGCCCAGGGAAACGTGAATACGATTCCAATGACGAAAGATGAACACCTAGCTCTCATCGTCAAAGCCACGCCCGATTTCGAACCGGACACAAAGTCTCTTTACAGCAACTCAGGCTATTTCCTTTTGGGTATTATCATTGAAAAGTTAACTGGGAAATCCTACGAGACAGCCCTCCAGGAAAAGATCGTCACAAAAATTGGGCTCAGTGATACGTACACTGCAGCCGGCAATATTGATGTGAACAAGAATGAATCGCTTACCTATTTTATAATCCCTGGTGGCGACTGGAAGCAGGTACCCGAAACCCATCCAAGTATTCTCTTCGGCGCTGGCGCGATTGTTTCGACACCCAACGACCTGGCCAAATTCATCCAGGCGCTGTTCGAGGGGAAGATCGTGTCAACGAAGAGCCTCGATTTGATGAAAACGATGAGGGATGGCGAAGGGTTGGGGATGGTGACATTCGCATTCGCCGGCAAGACCTTCTACGGACATACTGGCGGCGCCGATAACTACGGGGCGTGGCTGGCTTATCTGCCAGAAGAAAAACTGGCCGTCGCGTACGCTACGAACGCGAAGGTTTACCCGGTAAAGGATATTGTGAGTGGCGTTGTCGACATTTATTACAACAAGCCGTTTCAGATTCCCACATTCGAATCCATCGCCGTCAATCAGGAAGTGCTCGACAAATATGTCGGAGTTTATTCAATAGCCGGAACTCCCGCTAAATTTACGATTACCAGAGAAGGCCTCACCCTCTACGCGAAACCACCCGGAGCGCAAACTGCAGTCCCGCTCGAAGCGACAGCGCAGGATAAATTTAAGATTGATAACGGCACTGCTACCGGCATCGTTATTGAATTCGACGCCGCGAAAAGCCAGATGACGATAAAACGGGATGGTGGGGAGAGGATTTTCACAAAGGAAAAGTAACCGGATCTATTTACGCCGTAGTTGGTGTTCGAAATTCGTGAGGAAACTTCAGTAGTTCTCATCACCAACAACTCAACGGCTAAGAGTCTCTGTCATAAAGTTTCGTGTAACAGATAGGGATAGCCGAAGTGGAGGATTAGAATTCCGTCCAGGTGACAGTGACTTACGGAATTGCGAAAGCAATATATCCACCTTTGAAATTATTTTTCTGCTCGCCATTCACAGACACCACAACATACTGTTTGTCGCCAACCGCGTAAGTGGAAGGGATTGAAGTGGCCATGCCAGGCAACTGGTATTGCCATATTACTTTTCCTGTCTTCTGATGAAATGCGCGAAACATATTGTCACCAGTGGCGCCGATGAATATCAAACCTCCTGTGGCAGCAATTCCCCCGCCCCGGTTGAACATTCCGGAATTCGCTACACCCATCTTTTTGAATTTCGGGTCTTCGCCAAGCGGAACCTGCCAAACGATAGCGCCCGTATTCAGGTCGCTTGCAGTCATCGTTCCGAACGGAGCCAAGCCTCATGTTGTATACTGTCCCTATTCTTGTCTTTTTAACGTGTCAATCGTTGGCGGTGGAATCAACGGTTTTGTTTGTGTGATGTCATACTTACCTTGAATCACATATTTATAAATCTTGTCGCTTATTTGTGGAGGTGGAAATGCCATCACAATGTCACGAGCTCATTATTCTACATTCAACATCCAGGAACCGTCATTGAACCATTTTTTCTCAAGCGCCGGAAGAATACCGGATATTTGTAAGGTTGAAAGATAGTTCGTCACCAGGTTCAGAAATTGCGCATCACCTGCCGGTAATGCCATGCCGATAGGCTCAATGGTTAATGGCTGTTCCGTAGTTACGAGATCCTTCCCTTGATTCTTCATTAGTGTAATTACACAGATGGGTTTGTCAGCCACCATAGCATCAGCCCGATCACTGATGACCATATTAACCGCATCATTGTAATTATCAACAGTAATATTTTCGTGTTTTGACATAACGTTCTTTACAAATTCCTCACTCGTTGATCCTTTCAGGCTGACAATCTTATATTTTTTCCCACTTGCGCCAGTATCTGCATTAAAAGCTGCAACTTTATTTGATTTAGTCAGCATTGATTTTCCTGAAATGATATAAGGACCTGCAAAAAGCATACTCAGATTTCGCTCAGGCGTGATCGTCATGCCTGACATGATCGCGTCAATTTTGCCTGACTTAACCGCTCCTGCCAATTCTGAAAAAGGCATTTCAACCAGCTTCAGTTTCACTCCCATACTTGTTGCTAACGCTTTCGCGAGGTCAACTTCATATCCCATCAACTCTCCAGTTTTTGACTTCATGGAGTAGGGCGGCTGATTGCCTGTCGTGCCGATGCGGATCTCACCCCTTTTGACGATAGCGTCGAGTGCCTTCTGACTAACAGCAGGCAAGGAGAAAAGGAACAATAAGATGCCGATCGACAGCAAACTTGCTAAATGTTTCCTGTTCATAATTATTTTATTTTGTTAGTTCAAGTTTAAATTTTCTTCAAACTATGAGGAGGTTTTAAGGCCCACTAAACATACCCAATTTATTTGAATTTTGCCTAAGTAAATAGATACAGTTGTGAGCTGTTGGGATCTTTCATCCGCCGAAGCTTTAGCGAAGGCGGATATTCGTCACCCCCGGCGATCCCGCACATGCGTGACTGCACAAAGAACTTAAGTAGAAAATTAAGTTGTTAATCCTTCGTTTGCCACATTTCATACAATCGATTCGTCACTCCGTTACGATTAATTATCTTTGCGCCTCTTTTATATTATGCAAAGAATTTATTTAGATAACGCCGCTACCACAGCCCTTGATAAAGAAGTACTTGAGGCCATGTTGCCCTACATGACCACTCATTTTGGCAACCCTTCTTCCATTTATTCTTATGGAAGAGAATCAAGACTTGCCATTGAGAATGCAAGAAAAACAGTTGCGAGAATATTGAATGCCAACCCCGGTGAAATATTTTTTACCAGCGGTGGTACTGAAAGCGATAACATGGCCATCTCAACTTCTATTCGTGATCTTGGTTGCCGGCATATCATCACTTCACCGATCGAGCACCATGCGGTGCTGCATGCTGTTGAGCATTTGGATCACGAAGGCGCTATCACCACAAGCTTTGTAAAATTGCTGCCGGATGGCCATATTGATCTGAATGATCTTGAAGAACAACTGGCATCACGAAAAGAAAGATGTTTGGTGTCATTGATGCATGCAAATAATGAGATTGGGAACCTGCTTGATATTTATACTGCGGGTGAGATCTGTAAAAAGTATAATGCTATATTTCATTCGGATACCGTGCAAACAGTAGGGCACTATAAAATTGACCTGAGAAAAAAGCCCGTGCATTTTGCAACCGGAGCGGGACATAAATTTCACGGGCCGAAAGGAGTGGGGATATTGTATGTAAACGACAATATTAAAGTGCGTCCGATGATCTATGGCGGCGGGCAGGAAAGAAATATGCGGGCAGGGACGGAAAATCTTTATGGCATAGTAGGTTTTGCCAAGGCGCTGGAAATAGCCGAAGCAAACATGGAAAAAGACGCAACATATATTCAATCATTAAAAACATATATGATCGATCAATTGAATAAAAAAATTCCCGGTGTAAAATTCAATGGCGATTATCTTGGCAAAAGCTTGTACACTGTGCTGAATGTCTCATTTCCCAAATCTGAGAAATCAGAAATGATCTTATTTAACCTTGACATGAGCAATATTTGTGCATCGGGTGGTAGTGCCTGCAGTAGCGGAGCCGATGTTGGGTCACATGTTATCAGGGCGATAAATAATAATCCGAACCTTGTGCCTGTTCGTTTTTCTTTTAGTAAATGCAATACAACTGCTGAAATAGATACGGTGATTGAAAAATTGAAAGAAATTATTTAGGAGTTCAGAGTCGGAAGCTCGGAGTCTGCCTGACTATTTTTTAGCAAAAGGTTTAATGACAGCCGAAAACAGCACACCACCGCTATTGAGTTTTACTTTTCCATAACCAACACCATCCATTGCTATTTTTATATAGGGCTCTGCTTGCAGACTTATATTTTTGTTCAGCACTCTTGTATAACCACCCGATAGATTCAATACAGAGAAGTAATGTTTATTTTCATTGTTGATTGTTCGGGTGTAGGTAACATAAGTCGGGCTGTAATTTGGTTTGAAGTAATACTCATAAGTTTCTTCTTTCATAAGCAAACTGGAAACACCGGCTGATACAAACCAGCTGTCTTTTTTCTTAGTACTTATTTTATAATCTACTGTTATCGGAATATCATACACTTTACAGTTTGCGTCAATATTTTCCAGGTTTGGATAATATCCCCAAAAATTGGCTGGAGGGTTATAATCGTCGGGGTCAGCGGAGTAAACTTTCCTTCCCACATAAAAACCACTTCTTACAGAAAATCTTTTTGAAATTTGATAACCGATGCCGGCACCATATGTCAATTTTACTTCACCTGCATTACCACCAACTGTACTGAAATCAGGTCCTGCCGAAACAGTTAAAAAGAAGTTATTGGAGAATGAACTTGTTTTTTTCTGTTGATCATTGCCAATTTTTTCAATTGCTACAGGCTTTGTTTCTTTTGCTTCCTCCTTCTGTTCTTGAAGCTTATTCTCCGCAATGGTTATTTCAGGTTCTTTTACGAGCTCGTTCTTTTCAGTTATTGTTGGTTCAGTTTCACTTTTTGTAAGTTTTTCAATTAACGATCTTTCCGGTTCCGTGCTCCTGACTAAGTCGTCCATAGTTTGCTTAGCGGGGGCTGGTTGCTTAACATCGATGTTATTTGTTTTTTTATTCTGTCTTATTGTTTTTCCTGCGGAATTGATTTTACTCTCGTCGCCAGGAAACGGATCAAACGAATTGGTATTGGGAATTTCCCTGGATCCCCCAGTTTTTGTGATATTGGTTTCAGGAACGATCGTAGAAGGAATGTTCTGATCGGTTTTCTTTTGATTCTCATTTTCTTCAGTGCTGGTGTTCTGTTTTTGAGATCGAGTTGACGTGATCTCATTCTTGTTTGCGCCATTATTTTTCCAGGTTAAAAATGCACCGCCACCCAATAACAGGAATCCGAAAAGTATAAAGAAGATTTTTCGCCTGTCTTTCTTTTCTACAGGCATGTGTTTATCAAGCAGCGCCTCCATTTTATCCCAGGCCGGGTTATCATTTCCGGGAGGAGGCTGGCTTAATGAATCTTTAATTTTTTTATCAAAATTCTCAGACTGCATTTCTTTTATACTCTTGTTCGGTTCGTTTTAGTAATATTTTTTGCAGATGCATTCTCGCTTTTGCAAGGTTGGATTTTGACGTGCCTTCTGCAATACCCAGCTTATTTGATATCTCATCATGACTCAACCCTTCCATAACAAAAAGATTGAAAACAGTACGATATGCCGGTGATAATTGCTGCACCGCTGTTAATATTTCCTGGTATGATAACTTGTCAAGAGCTGTTTCCTGCGAGTAAGCTATCTGCAATGTCACCGGGTCAACATGTCCGTTCAAATGTTTCTTGATTTTCCTGTAATGATCAATGGCGGTGTACACCATAATTTTTCTTATCCAACCCTTAAAAGAGGCGACAGTGTCAGCATAGGCAGGTTGGTACTTGTGTATTTCTTTAAAAATTTTCAAGAATCCATCATTGAGAATTTCCACAGCATCATCATTGTTCCCGGAATATCGGTCGCATATTGAAATAGCATAGCCATAAAACGAACTGTAGATAGTTTTTTGACTGTCCCTGTTGTTCTTTACACAACCAGCAATATGTTCGCTCAATTCCCGGGCCGTTAACAAGGGTTGAAATATTTCGGTTAAATAATCGAAAGCGTAGACGCTTGGGTTGCTTTACCTCTAAAATTACACCAATTTAATGAAGGGAGTGTTCGACACCGCCGGGCTTTTACCCTAAAGGCCGGAAAAAATGCCGGTTTTGAAACAAATATCAGGCTAATGAAACCTGCTGCTCGCTTTTTTTCATTTCATACAATGCAAAATACCCGGCTGCAAAAACGGAAACGATGAGGTAAGTGCCGACAATATAATGATACCAGGGCCAATGTTGAGAGGAAAAGAACCAGTCGCCATAATAATAGAGGATGTAGAGACCAATGATCGATTTGATCAATTCAATATAAAAAGCATACCGGTTGCCATCCATTAATTCCGTGTAAGCATAGATTGAAATAAATACAAAAGCGCCATAATAAAAAATCTGAGGCGTACCGATCTGTGCGATAAAAGCGAAAAAATAAATGAGTAAAAAATAGTTAAAAAACATTTGCACCCAGCTCCACGCTATAAATGTTTTTGTTGCAGGCGTGTCAAATTTTTTATAACTGTAAACATCGGCGATATAATCAACAGGGTATTTTTCTTTTACATCTTCCGGGCGCCAGCCTGTCGGCATAAACCAGATTCGGAATTTATCTTTTATATTCTTCGTTCTCCATGCATCCCTGATCAATAACCACAGGTGAACAAAATTTATTTTAATAGGATTCCAGGTCTTTACGGGTCTTGTTACGCCATAAACGGGTTTCACATCATCAAGCTCCTGCTGAAAGGTTCCAAAAAGCTTATCCCAGAAAATAAATATCTGCGAGAGGTTTTTATCCATGTATTCTTTGTTGATGGCGTGGTGTACGCGATGATGAGAGGGCGTAACAATGATATGTTCAAGAAAACCCATTTTGCCGATCAATTGAGTATGATACCAATATTGTAAAAACAGATGAAGCGGAGCCACGATTGCTATTACTTCTTTAGGTACGCCAAGGAGTGCGGCAGGGATAAGTAAAAAAGTAAAAAAGTTTATGAAATTTGAAATGGATTGACGCAATGCACAGGAAAGGTTAAACTCTTCACTGCTATGGTGAATGATATGATAGTTCCAGAAGAAGTTTATTTTATGACACCAGCGATGGACCCAGTAACCCTGGAAATCTATTACGAGAAAAGCGATGATGTATGTAAGAACTGTGGCTTCGATATGGAAAATGGCGATATTATTTACAAGCCAGCTATACGTAATGATAGTGACGCCAATTCCAAGTACATCTTTTACGACGTTGGTAATTCCACTGCTGAAACTTGACACACTGTCAAGTCCGCGAATGACGTGAAGCCCTTTTTTCCATTCTACAATTTTCTCAATCAGAAAGAAAAAAATAAAAAAGGGGACAGCGATGTTTAAAAGTTTGCCGTAGAGTTCCATAAACCAAACGAATCGTTGTGGTAAAATTAAGATTTTTCTTTTCCGAAATATTTTTCTACAACTTTTGAAGGAGCAGTGGTTTTCCAGGCCGTGGTGAGTGCATCCTGAAGCATTGATTTCCTTACTTTTTTCAGGTT